>WQUT01000030.1 GCA_009781955.1 Pseudomonadota bacterium
GGAGGGGGCCGTGGCAAAGCCACGGGGGAGGGTTTATTAAATGAACCCATCCCCCGCCGCGCAGAAAAAACGCGGCGACCCCTGCCGCAAGGGCAGGGGGTGGGTATTATATTAAAACTTCGCGCGCACGCCCAGCTGTAATCCGAATATCTGGAACGCATCGCCTTTCTCATACGATACGTCGCCGTATGCATACGCATGCTGTCCCATCCGCACGTTCGCGCCCAGTATCCCTTCCACTCCCATTCCGCCCAAATCGGATTGCAGCTGCATGCCGGCAAAATTGACGTCCGTCGTTCCCAGCCATTCGTTGTAAACGCCCAGCTCTATGTAAGGCTTCCATATTGAATCAGTGCCTTCGGTCAAATACGATGCCTGCAACGCCGCGCGCCCAATCAAGCTGTCGGTCGCGCCATAGATAATCGTGTCTTGGAAATTGGTCGTATGACTGCTGGGGCCCGCGTGGGTATAGCGGACTTCCGCCTTTGGCTCCCACGCGATCAGCGATATGTTGCGCCGGCCCGTTTGCATGAATTTCGGGGCATAGGCCATGAATTCGCGGCCGCCTTCCAAGCTTGTGGATACAAAGTCGCGGCGGGCGTCATAGTTGATATGATCGCCGGCGGACGAGGTGTTGCTCATCTCCATATTCGCCCAGAAATACCGCGCGGTGGCGTCAACGAACCACTTGCGTTTCAGCCAGGTCGCATAAACGCCAACACTGGGGACGGTGGCCGAACCGGTTCCGTCAAAGGCGTTTGACTGCCGGACGCGTATATTGGGCGCATACGATACTCCGCCCATCACGCCCAGATACGTCGCGCCGCCCCAGAGGCAGCGCAGGATGTCTATCCCCGCCTCTGTCCCCACAAGATTGAAACCTATGTGGATATTCTCGTCCACGTCAACGTTGCGGCCGTATCCGCGAATCCATGCGCCCGCCGCGTCGCCGCGATTGTCATAGCGCAGCGCGCCAAGGCGTTTGCGCAATTCGTTCATTCCGGAATTCACGATCGCCAGATGCACGGCGGGAACGCTTTCCACCGTCCGCGCGGTGTTCGTCAGCACGGGCGCGCTGTTGTTGGCCGCGGACGCGCTGGTCCGCAGATACCAATTCTGGTCATCCGTCGCCTGGACCAGTCGGTATTCTAGCGCGCCGGTATCCAGCACCCCGCCATAGAGGCTGAAAGACGAGTCGCGCACCGCGGCGGTCGTGGTATCAACCACCAGTATTCCGTCGGAACCCGCGGCGGTCGGCTGGGCGCCGCCGTTGAACGCGGTCACGTGCATTACCGTATTTCCGGCGTTCGCGGTTTGATTTATCACCAGCCGGTCCGCCGTTATTCCGTTTGTATTCATGTTCAGGCTGGCCCCGCCGCCGTTCCAGTCGTTCACTCTCAGTATATTATATTGTCCGGCGGCCGCCGAGCGCAGGTCAACCACCGCGCCGCCCGTCGCGTTTATCACGTTCGCGGTGGACGAGTTGAAGAAATGAATTACAGAGCCATTGGATATATTGTTCGTGCCGCTGAAAAATTGCGCGGTATAAACGTCCGTCTCGCCGCCCGTCTGGGTAAAGGTCCCGGAAAATCCGTCGTTTACCGAATTCGCGCCCAGCGTCATGGTCATCGGCCCGGACTTTGTTATCGTCGCGGTGCTGTCTTCGGATCTTATTCCGTCATTGAATATCACCTGGCCGTTGGCAGATCCGATGATGTTCAATTCCGGTTGGTCGCCGGCCATGTGTATGTCGTTGCGTATCGTGCCGTTATGGTCATAGTTTCCGTCAAACAGAACCGTCTGGCCCAGCGGCGAAATTTGGATTATCGCGCGGCCGTTGATGACCGAATCCGAATATATCGCGCCGCCCAGGCCGGATGCGATATTGTTCAAAAAGTTCGCGGTGTATCCGATCTGGACCATAGACTCGCCGTCATAGTTGATGTTGTTTACGGCCGCGCCGTTCAGCCCGCGGAAATTCTGCATTGTTATATTGTCCAGGGCGATGGATTTGTTTATGGGCTGGCTGACCAGATTCGCGGTCGTCTGGCTCAGGCCGGCGAACAGGTTGTTTCCGTCCAGCGTGAATCCGTCGCCGGTTATCGCATAGTTGTATGCGAAAGTGGATTCTTCGGTCGTGCTGAAATTTCGCGTGAACAGTATATTGTCCGTCAGCACCATGGTAAAATTTCCGGCGATCATCGCGGCGCTGAGCGTGCCGAAGTTATTGACGTCAATCGCGAAAGATTGTATGGGGACCGTGAAAAGGCCCAAAGAAGAGAAAAATAAAATTGGGTAAGAGATTTTTTTCATGGCGTCCCTCCGTTTATCGCATTTTGCCATAAATAGGGACGGGATATTACCAGTATGAAATCCTAGGAAAAATTAAGGTGATAATTGATTTTTATTTGATAAAATTTTTTCCATTACAATCGCGTCCTTGCCGTCGTAGTATTTTGGCCGCACCGCGATTTGCCGGAACCCGTGTTTTTTATAGAGCGCGATCGCCGCGGCGTTGTCCGCGGCCGCTTCCAGAAAGATTTTTGTTCGGGCGGCGGGGACCGAACCATACATTTTTTTCAAAATCTCTTTTTCCATCAGCGCCATCATCGCGTCGCCGATGCCAATCCCGCGATGTTCGGGATGAACGCCGATGGTTATTATCTCGCATTCGCCCGCCTCGGCGCCGTCGGGCGACGGGTCGGCCGCGCGGCGCCAGACGATAAATCCGCGCTCTGACGCGATGATTTCCGCGCCGGATTTTTGCAACGCCGCGAATTCATCCGCCGACCAGGGCTTGTTCGGAAAGCAAAGATTGTGAAGGCGCGATAATTCTTCAAACATGAATGCTTACTTTGCTTTCGTCATTTTATTATATTTCGCCATGCTGTATTCGGAACATCCGGCGAAAACCGTCGCCGCCGCCCACAGAAAATACGTGTCCCCAATATCGCCGCGCGCAATTGTATATTCAGACACCAACAGCGCCGCCCAAAATAAAAACTTAAAAAGGCGCGCGTCTTTTCCGCGCTGCTTCGCGGTGTATGGCTTTCCCATTTCTTATCCTTTCTTTTCCGCATAATGCGGGCGCAGATACATCGGAATCGCGGGCTCTGCATTGCCCGCCGCAAGTTTCCGTTCCACAATCGGCAAAGCGTCTGCCAAATCATACGGCTTGTGCCCGACCGTTCGCGCGTATTTCATTTGCTCTATTTCAACTTCGTCTATGGTCATAACGCGTGGCGCGACATCATGCGCGCCGACAAAGAAATCTCCGCGGCCGGATTCGCACGCCACAAACGCGTCGGGCGTTTTTTCCAGATAGATCTCGCACGCATTCACCGGCACGACCGGAATGTTCAGCCCGATGGAGAGGCCTTTGGCATACGCGATTCCCAATCGTATTCCCGTAAAGCTGCCGGGCCCGACGACAACGCCGATGGCGGAAATGTCGCGGAATATCGCGCTGTTTTCGGCCAGGAATTTTTCCACCTCTGCCGGCAGGGACAGGGATTGTTTTTCGGTTTGGATAAATTTTGTTTTAATTAAGTGAGAGCCCGTAACCCCCGCCCTTGCGGCGGGGGGCGGCTCGCGGTTTTGCGGGCCGGGGGGTGGGTTCAATAAAACAATATTCCCATTCTCATCAACCCGCATATTCTCCAAACTTTCATTAAATCTTTTCAGTTTTTCTTCAAATGTATTATTAGTCAAAATATCCAAAACGATTTCCAAACAGCCATTCAGATTTTTATTTATATCCCAATTCCAAAATCGCACAATGTTAAATCCGAACTGTTGCAAATATTCTGTTCGTATACTGTCATTTTTTTTGTTTTCATAATGCTGGCTACCATCAATTTCAACAATCAATTTTTTTTCATAGCATATAAAATCAGCGATATATTTATTATCAATTTGCCGTTGGCGGCGAAATATAAATCCGCCGAGTTTTTTATTGCGAACCGCTTGCCAGAATTTATTTTCTTCTGACGTCGGATCGGTGCGCATATTTTTTGCAAAGGTTCGTATATATGGTTTGTATTCTTGATGATGCGGTTGATTTTGATATTTTGATTTTATTGAACCCATCCCCCCGACGCGCGATACAAGCGCGTCGCCCCCTGCCGCAGGGGCAGGGGGGGAATCCGTGAGGGGAATATTTTCGCCAAACGCCAATCCTATTCCCGATAAAGAAGTATCAATTATCAGAATCATTTATAAGTCTTCAATTTTGATTTCTTTACTATTCAGAAAATGTTCAAAACATTCCATATGTCCCATCGGTAGCTTCGGAATACCGTATTCACATAGCCTAAAAATCTTTCCTTCATATCCTTCTTGTTTTTCTGCCATGGAAAGCTTATTCACTACATCCAACAGCAACTCTTTTAGTGAATCATAACGATGGATTCCACGCATAGGTGCCCAAGAATGTTCAAACCAATAAAAGGCATCTTCCGATTGAAATACAAGAAAGGTATGAGTATGCGTATTACCGGCATCATTATAAACAAAGTTTATATTATAAGCCCTACAAGGAATATTATTTTTATTAAAAAGATAACGTGCTAATTCAGTCTGCTCCCAACAATGGCCTGTTCTACTTTTTATTAATTGTTCTGGTGATTGTACTATGGCCTTGGAATAATCTTCTACAACATTAGTAGGATAATTTATATCCGAAAAGTCATTTTTTAAAATCTGTTGGGCAGCGTCAAGATTATTCATACTATCTATACCCTTGCCGTGGCGTTGAATCCGATTTTGTGCGATATTCCGCCGGTCTTGCGGACCGAGAGCAGGGCGTCAATTTTATCCCGCGTGAATTCCGTGGCGCAGTCTTCGCCGTCATGCTGCAACAGCGACCGGCGCAGAACCGCGGTGATTTCGCGCTGCAGCTCTCTGACTCCTTGCTCTGCCGTGTAATTGCGGATGATATGGCGCAGGGCGTCGTCGCCGATGTTGATATTCTCAAAATGCCAACCGGTGTCGGCCGCGGCGCGGGCAATCAAATGATCGCGCGCGATGGCGACTTTCTCGTCTTCCGTATATCCGGGGATTTCAATTATTTCCATGCGGTCTTTCAAGGCCTGGGAAAAGTTTATCGTATTCGCGGTCGCGATAAACATCACGTTGCTCAGATCAAAATCAACTTCCAAATAATGATCGCGGAAAGTTTTGTTTTGCTCGGGATCCAGGACCTCTAGCAGCGCGGCCTCTGGGTCTCCGCGCCAATCGCGGCCGATTTTATCAATCTCGTCCAATACTATCACCGGATTGTTCGCGCCGCTGCGTTTCAGCGCGTCCATTATGCGCCCGGGCTGGGACCCGATGTATGTTTTTCTGTGGCCGCGGAAATGCGCCTCATCCGATATGCCGCCTAATGAAATACGCTGATACTTGCGCCCCAACGCCGCGGCGACGGAACGGCCCAATGAAGTTTTTCCAACACCCGGCGCGCCGACCAGGCACAGGATGGAGCCGCGCGAAT
>WQUT01000031.1 GCA_009781955.1 Pseudomonadota bacterium
TTTATTTCATATACAATTGTAGCATGAACAAAATAAATTTTGTTCTACACAACAAAAGGAAGGAGAGTATTATGGCATTTTCATTCTTGGCGAAAAAGCCCGCGGCGAAAAAACCAGCCGCCAAAAAGCCCGCCGCTAAAAAACCTGCGGCCAAAAAACCAACCGTGAAGAAAGTCGCGGCGAAGAAACCGGTCGCTAAAAAAGCCCCGGCGAAAAAAGTCGTGAAAAAGAAAGTCGCGAAGCTGGCCGTCAAAAAGCCCGTCGCGAAGAAAGCGGTTGCCAAAAAGGCCCCGGCGAAGAAAAAGAAAGTTGCGAAGCTGGCCGTCAAAAAGCCCGTCGCAAAGAAACCGGTCGCAAAGAAAGCCCCGGCGAAAAAGAAAGTCGTGAAGAAAGCCGCGGTGAAAAAGCCGGTTGCAAAAAAACCGGCCGCAAAGAAAGCCCCGGCGAAAAAAGTAGCGAAAAAGAAAGTTGCGAAACTGGCCGTTAAAAAGCCCGCCGCAAAAAAAGCAGTCGCCAAAAAGGCCCCTGCGAAGAAAAAGAAATAATCAGTTTCTTTTGAAAATCCGCCGCAAGGCGGATTTTTTTAATGAATAATATTGTAGGGGCGCATTCCCCGGGCCCCGACGACAAGCGAAGCGCGTCGTTGGGTGGGCCTTGCGCCCCATTTCAATTTACGATTATTAAAGGGCGCAAGAATGCGCCCCTACAAAAAGTTTTGCGGATAATCTTGACCGACCCGCTTTCTTTATCCCGATGGCGCGAAAGCATAACCGTCGCGATAAACCTTGCCAACCGGATGAATCAATATTCATCCGGTTTTATTTTTCAAAAACAAGAGGTCAAATTAATGTCTATCACAATAGATGCGGCTTTCGTAAAACAATTTGAAGCCGACGTCCATTTGTCTTACCAGCAAATGGGCACAAAATTGCGCGCGACCATACGCTCTAAGAGCGGGGTTGTCGGGGCAAGCACGACTTTCCAGAAAGTCGGGCGCGGCACGGCCAGCACAAAGTCGCGCCATGGAATGGTGCCGGTTATGAACCTGAATCACGAGCCTGTGGAATGCCTGTTGCAGGATTATTACGCGGGCGACTGGGTGGACAGCTTGGACGAGCTGAAAACCAACATAGACGAACGCCGCGTGGTCGCATCCGCCGGCGCGTATGCGTTGGGCCGCAAGACGGACGAGCTGATCATCGGCGCGATGTCGGCGGGAACCTTTGCCGTCGGCGACTATACCCAGGGGCTTTCCAAAGACTTGATTCTTTCCGCGGTAGAGCAGATGAACGCGAAAGACGTGCCGGATGACGGCCGCCGTTTCTGCGTGGTCGGCGTGCACCAGTGGAACGAATTGCTGTCCATGGACGAATTCATATCCGCCGATTACGTCGGCGACGATCTGCCGATGCTGAGCGGCGCGGAAATCCGCAAATGGCTGGGCGTCAATTGGGTCCTGCACAACGGACTGCCGACCGGCGGCACGGCCGGCAAGCGCGATTGCTTTATCTATCACGCGTCCGCAATAGGACACGCGTGCGGCCAGGAAGTCAAGACCGACATCACTTGGCATGGCGAGCGCGCGGCGCACTTTATATCAAACAGCATGTCCCAAGGCGCGGTCCTGATAGACCACGATGGCATCGTGAAGATCAAGTGCAAAGAGTAGTTATTCCCCCTCGTTAGAGGGGGAAATTTGCTTGGCGAGCGCGCAAGCGCGAGTCTGGCAAATTAGGGGGATTATTTTTTGAAGAGCGAGCGATTGTTCTTTAACCGATAATCCCCCTATTTTTGTAAACTTGCAAAACGCCGCTTTCGCGGCGTTTGCTCATTAACAAAAATCCCCTCTTTAACAAGGGGGAGAGGAGAAATCACCATGGCATTTCAAAATAAAAATCTTTCAGTGATCGCGTATGCGAACGGATTTACCCTGTGGCATTACGCAGCGGCGGAAACCAAGGCCGCGATTACCGCCAACGGATATTTCAACGATGTCAAAACATTGATGAATGCCGGCGATATAATCATGGTCAACGGCAGCGACGGCAGCGCGTTGCGCGGCGTCACCGCCACCGCGACGGATGTTACGGTCGGAACGCTAGCGTAAGACGTAAGGCGTGAGGCGTGAGGCGATACGATTTCGCCTTGCGCTTCACGGCTTGCTATAAATAAAAGGTTTCCACATGCTTACAAAAATTGATTTGTGCTCTATGGCGCTGCTGAAGCTGGGCGAAAAGCCGATACAGTCTTTCAACGACGACACCGCGGCGGCGCAATTGTCGCGCACGCTGTCCGATACCGTGACCGATTCGCTGCTATGCATGCACCCGTGGCGATTCGCGTCCCGCAAATTTGAATTGGCGAAAACGACCGAAAACGATTTCCTGATTCCGGGCGAAGTGCTGCGCGTGCTGGCCTGCTCTGTCCCCGTTTATGAAATAGTCGGGAACAAAATCATCGCGGCCGCCGATAAAATATCGGTCACCGCCATATCGCGAATCGGGCCGGAAAATTATCCGGCGTTCTTTGCTTCGCTGGCCGCGACAAAGCTCGCGATAGAATTCTGCATTCCGCTGACCGACAACCAGAACACTTTGCAAATTCTGGCCGCGCTGTTTGAGTCGGAATTGCGCGCGGCAAAATTCATAGATTCCGCGTCGGCGACCGCGCCGATTATCCCGGACTTTTCATTAATCTCTACACGATTCTAGCCCAAGGAGCGGAACATGGGAAAATTTCTTGCAACTCAAAATTCTTTCGCACTGGGCGAAATATCGCCCGAGTTTTTCGCACGCGGGGACAAGTTCTCGGCCGCCGGCCTGTCGCGCTTGGAAAACATGGACGTTCTGGCCAGCGGCGCGATCACGCGACGGCGCGGTTTGCTGCGAATCACCGATATTCCGTCCGACGCGATTCTGATACCGTTCACTTACCGCGATGACGAGGCTTATCTGCTGGCGATGTCCGACGGGCACATCAGGATATTCAAGGACGACGCGTTCGTTCAAGACCTGATGTCGCCGTTCACAGCCGCGGACATAAAGTCCGTTCAATACGCGCAAAGATTTGACACGATGATTTTTACCCATCCGAATCACATACCGGCCGTATTGCAAAAAAATTCCAACAGCTTTGAGTTGCGCGATTTCGCGTTCAGCGCGAACGACGATATGAGCGTCAATATTCCGTTCATGCGGTTTGACGATTCGCGCGGCGTAAAGCTGACCGTCACGCCGTCCGCGAAAGGCAACAGCTTTGCAACCGTGACGGCGGGCGCGCCGATATGGAACGCGTCCAATGTAGGCGGGCGGCTGCTGTTCCTGGGCAAGCAATGGGTTGTGTCCGACTATGTCAGCCCGACTGTCGCAATCGCATACACCAACGGCGGATACACCACGCCGTCCGCGCCCCTTTCCGATTGGCGCGAAGCGGCGTTCAGCGCGCGGCGCGGATATCCGCGCAGCATTACTTTCCACCAAGACCGTTTGGTGTTCGGGGGATCGCGCGACTGGCCGTGCGGAGTGTGGCTGTCCAAGACCGGCGACCACATGAACTTTGACGTCGGCACGGGACTGGATGACGAGGCGATTTTCATAACCCTGCTGTCCGACCGGCAGCAGCAGATCGCGACAGTGGTCAGCAGCAACAACCTGCAAATACTGACGACCGTCGGCGAATGGGCGATCACCGCAAAGCCGCTGACCCCGTCGGTTGTGGACATCAGGCAGCATACGTCGGTCGGATCGCTGGCCAACGCTTACCTGCCGCCGCAGCAGGTAGAGGGCCAGACGGTTTTCGTGGCAAAGAACGGACGCGAAATCAGAGAGCTGGTTCTGGACTCTCTCGCCGAGAATTACAGCGCGGTTGATTTGTGCGCGCTGTCGTCCCATCTGATGAAAAATCCGCAGAGCATCGCATACTGCGATTCCAGAAACCAGATTCTGGTGGCGCAGGCGGACGGATCGTGCGCGGTCCTGACCAAGAATTCCGCATTGGGCATTTCCGCATGGGGCGCGTATAAAACCCAGGGGCGCTTTAACTCCGTCGCGGTCGTAAAGGACGAGATATACGTTACTGTCCGGCGCGACAACGGCACGTTCATAGAAAAATTTTCCGACGACGCCGCGACCGATTCGGATGGCTTCGGATTTGCGCACAGCGCCGAATCAATGCCGGCAATGTATAGCGGGCACAATCCAAAAAAACTGCGCTTGCTGAAATTATCCGCGCGCGTTCTGGATACCAAATCTCTGTTTTTCCGCATCGGCGACAAAACTTTCCGCGCGCCGCTGCCCAATGAAATTTATGCGAATCAAACCCCCGGATTTTCCGGGGATACGGAAATTTCGCTGCTGGGCACCACGACGGATACCATAGATCCGCTGTGGCGAATAACAGGCAGCGAACCCCTGCCCTGCACCGTGCTCTCGGTAACGGCAGAGGGAAGATATTCAATATAGGGACTGGGCACTGGGCACTAGTAACTAGTGCCCAGTGCCCAGCGCCTTTTCACGACTGAAAGGAGTAAAAAATGGGACAACTTGTATCGGACGTAACCAGCGTCCTGAATTATAAAAAAGACAAAAAGGACGTTGCGAATCAGCGCCAGCAGATTCTGACCCAAATCGCGAGCGACCAGGCGGCCAAGGCCAATCTGGTCAAAAAGGCATTGGCCAAACAACGCGCGGCATACGGCGCCGGCGGAATGGCGGGAACCGGAATGACCGAAGAGGCCGTGCTGAACCGCCTGCGTTCCGAAACCGAGGAACCCGTCAACCAAAGCATCGCCGCGAGTATGGAAAAGCTTTCAAAAATCAAAAAGCCGCAAAGCGGCAATCTGCTGAAATCATTGATAACGCAGTTTGGAAGCCTGCTGGCATAAATTTGTAATGGCGGATAATAACCACCCAACAAAATCGCAGATTTTGTCGGGGCCCGGCATCCGCCCCTATAACATACGGATTTACCATGTATAAAATATCTTACACCGGCGATTCGGCCGTCTCCGAATTCGCATTTAACTTTCCTTTCTTTCAGCCCGCCGACGTGCATGTCGCGATTAACAGCGAGGTAATGGATGGCGCGTCATACAACCTGTCCGCAAACGAAGATCTGACCGGCGGAACAATAACGTTCGCGACGCCGCCCGCAATTGGGGCGGCCATAGACATATTCCGCAAGATATGCCTGGAAAGATTCATAGATTACCAGCCGACGGCGAAAATAGATCCGGAAAGGCTGAACGATGATTTTAATTTCTTGCTGGAAGCTTTCCGCGATCTGGACGCGGTTAATATAGATTTGGCCGCGTGGCAGAACATACACGACAATGTCCTGAACTTGGTGCGATATACGAAAGATATGATAGAAGACAAACTGGGCGGCGGCGCGGCGCTGGGGCTGTATAACAATTTGCTGGCCGTGCTTTCCGACGCCCTGCCCGCGCTGATCAACGATTATGGCAGTATCGCGGATCCAGTGCCGGATGGGAACAAAGACGATTACGGAGAGATGTAGTCGGTGGTCGTTAGTCGTTAGTCGGTGGTCGTTAGTCGTTGGTAGTTGGTCGTTAAGATAACTCATTTATACTGACTACCGACTAACGACTACCGACTAACGACCACCGACTAACGACCACCGACTAACGACTAACGACTACCGACTAACGACTAACGACTACCGACTAACGACCACCGACTAACGACCACCGACCAATGACCACCGACCAATGACCATCATGTATTCTTCCGCGTTGGAATTTTTGAACGAATGGAATGAAATCATCGGCTTGAACACGCCGAGTCATCATAAAAAAATCTTGCGGTTTTTGGTGGATATTCTGGAAATCCCGCCAAGGCGCGGACTGCTGCTGGCTTTCCGGCATTCTGGAAAATCGTCCGTGGTCGGAATATTCGCCGCGTGGGTTCTGACCATGCGCCCGCGGACAAGGATTCTGATTCTGTCCGCGGAAACGAATCTGTCTTCGCGCATGGTGTCCCACATAAAGCATATTTTAGAGAATCATCCTAAATGCCGGGAAATGTTGCCGACCGTTAAAAAAGAATGGGCATCTCACCGAATCACCATCGCGCGGCCGATCGGCATCCGAGAGCCCAGCGTTATATGCCAAGGCATCGCCGGCAATATAACCGGACTGCGGTCCGATCTGGTCATCTGCGATGATGTGGAGGTTCCGAATACCAGCAATACCGCGCAAAAGCGCGCGAATCTGCGCGAACGATTGCGCGAATTGGATTTTATCCTCTCGCCCGATGGCGCGATGATTTACATCGGCACGCCGCACGCGGTTGACACGATTTATAAAAGTTAAAACCGTCATTGCGAGGGGCGCGGGTCCGGCATGAAATGCCAGCGAGCGTGACGCGGCAATGACGGCCATTACACTGTGCTGACCGCGGCGCGGAGTTTGGACAGCAGTTCTTTCCCCGCGTCGCCGAACATCGGCAGGTATGTCTCGTATTCGGGCAGATCGGCCTGGACGCGGGCGCGCTCGCGCTCTGCCACCGGGCTGGATAGAATATTGTTCGCGGTGCTCCACAAATCATACGCGCGGACCGTCTGTTGAACGATTTTCCATTTCTCTGCCAAATCGGGACGAGACGAGAGTGCGAACCCGACGCCGGCCAGCCAGTCGTCGCCGAATTTTTTAACGGCGCCAAGTTCTTTTATTTCTTTCAGATGATCTTCATCGGGAGCGAATTTGTTAAGGGCGCGTTCCAGTTCCCCGACTTCCCCGTCCGAAAACTTTTCCGATTCGGCGGACGGAACGAACATCGCGCCGCCGTATGGCATCAGCTCGCGGTCTATGGAATTCATGGGCGTCTTGCCGGTCTGCAGATTCGCTATGTGTTGCGCAAGCTTTCCGCCGGTCGGCAGTTTTTTCAATTCCGCAATCACGGACGAATCGGAATCCGAAACAAATATAGGATTGACCGCGGGCCAGCCGCCGGCGATAACATGCGCCTGGCGATACAGGTTCAGCAGCCTTTGCGCGACAATGGCGGGGCGTTCTTTCATTCTCTCTGCGTGACGCGTGACGCGTAAAGCGTAACGCGAAGTTTTTTCGCATCACGCTTTACGCATCACGCTTCACGTCCTCTTATTCCGTCACAATCTGCACGACTTTGTGCAGGCTGTTGTCGGTATTTTTGATTGCGATTTTTTCATCCGGATTGAACATCTGGCCGTAAAGTTTGCCTTTCGCGTCTTCTTTCACCAGAACCAGATTCGCGTGCGTTTTCGCATAAGGCTCTATCTTTTCAAAATCACCTTCCAACGCTATGGCCATATCGCCGGGCTGGGCGACCGCGTCCGCGTCAACAAATACATACGCGCGCGCCGGAAACGCGCCACCCAGTCTTTTCACGTTCGGAATTACCGCATAGATGGACGATTTGCCCTCCAGACTTATCGGCGCGACAATCATTTTCTCGTCGGACTTTTTGAATATTATGTCTTTGTCGCCCGGCTGGCCGAATATCGGCACCAGTTTCTTGCGCGCGGAATCGTAAAGTTTCGCGCCATAGAGCGATCCGGCCAGATTAACGCCCGACATCGGGCTGCCCGGTATCAGGACTGATTTCACTTTCTCTTCCACTTTATCAATTTGTTTTGTCAGCTTGCCGGATTTGTAAAGATCGGCGATCGCCTTGAACAATGATTCCTGGGTCTTGCCGAAAGATTTCGCCAGCGGCTTTATCTCATCTTCGTAAATTTCGCGCTGGCCGACTTCTATTTTATGATAAACGGACAACGTCATTCCGGCGTCTTTCGCGGCCTGGGCAATTGTCTTGCCCAATTCGCGGCGAAGATAGCGCAGACCGGATCCGAAAATTTCCAATCCGCCGGTTTCGTTTTCTTTCAGCCGGCGTTTCATTTCATCCTGCCACTTGGCCGCGATGTCGTCGCTTTCCTTGATAAACACGTCCGACAGCTTGCAGTTCAGAATGTTGCAGAGCGTCAGCATCTGTTTCTGATTCAGACGGCGGACGCCTTTCTCTATCTTTGACATGGCCGACAGCGACAGCCCCGCCTCTTTCGCGAGCCGCGTCATGCGCATGCCGCGCGAAAGCCGGATATTTCTGATATTATTTGGAAAAATAATAAGTTCCCATGCCATTGACCGCTCCTTTTTCTTTTCTTGACAGAATAATAGTCAAGTTTTGAAAACTTTGCAAGGGAAAAATAAAGTGATTTAAGATTTACGGATTTAAGATTTGCGACTACCCCGGAAATCCACGCAATCAGAGATTGCTGGATTTCCGGCCCTTCTGAGAAGGGCAATTTAGCGCGTTTAAATGCTAAGCGAATGAGCGCGCAATTCCCCTTCTCAGAAGGGGAGGAAAGCTGGGAGCCGCGCCGTAGCAAAGCGTAGGCGGGCGACCATAGCTTTCCGGGGTAGTCAAATCGCAAATCTCAAATCTTAAATCAGTAAATCCGTAAATCTTAAATCATAAATCAGCAGATCAAAAGTCATCCGGGACATCTTCCATCGTGTCCGGCACGGCGTTGGGCGGCGGCGGGGTGTATACGGGGCCCAGGCTCTCGTCCGCGCCGCCGCGATTCGCATAGATGTCGTCATCGCTGAACAGGCTGTATTCGCCGTTGAAATTAAGCCTTATCGTATCCGGTTTTCCATGACGGTTTTTGCCGATTATCAATTCGGCCTTGCCCCGCGCGGACGCCAGGCGCGCGGCCCAATCGTCATGCTCTTTCTTCAAATACTGCTCGCTACGGCCGGAAATCTTAAACTGCGGATCGCGGCCCTCCAAATAATATTCTTCGCGATACGTGAACATCACTATGTCCGCATCCTGTTCAATTGATCCGGATTCGCGCAGGTCCGACAACTGCGGGCGCTTGTCCGCATTGTCGGCGGATTCAACGCGGCGCGACAGCTGGGACAATGCGATCACCGGCACGTCCAGTTCTTTGGCCAGCATTTTTAAGCCCCGCGTGATTTCCGATACCTCTTGCACGCGGTTGTCGTTGCGCCGCCCGCCGGGCGATGTCATCAGTTGCAGATAGTCAATGACAATCAAGGCGATCCCGCCGTGCTTGCGCGCGATGCGCCGGGCCCGCGTCCGCATCATCGGCACCGACATTCCGGGCGTGTCGTCAAATAACAGCGGAACATTCGCCAACGCGTTTGACTTTGTGGACAAGTCCAGCAACTGCTTGTCGGTGATGGTGCCGTGGCGCATCGCGCTGGTGGAAATTTCCGTCTGGCTGGACAACACCTTGGCCGCCAATTGGGACGAAGACATTTCCAGGCTGAAAAACACCACAGCGCCGCGATACTTTGGATTCGCGGCGCCCGCCCAGATCGCCGACGCCGCGTTGAACGCGATATTCAGCGCGATCGTGGTTTTTCCCATCGCCGGCCGGCCGGCGATTATTATCAAATCCGATTTGTGCAGGCCGCTGATGGATTTGTCCAGATCGGTCAGACGCGTGGTAAGGCCGGACATCTTTCCATCGGCCTTGTATGCTATCTCCGTTTCTTCCAATGCTTCGCGCAATGCGGCGCCCAGCGGTTCCGCGCCCTTGTCAATTGTGCCCGCGACGCCCAGTTCAAACAATTTCTGTTCCGCGGCCTCTATCTGGGTTGCGACCGGCTTGTCCAAGTCCTCTACAAATGCGGATTCGGTGATTTCCTGGCCGATATTAATCAGTTCGCGCCGCAGGGCGTTTTCATATACTATGCGACCGTATTGTTCCACATTCATCACGCCGACGCCCGCGCTGGCCAATTGCGTCAGATAATCTATGCCGCCGACAGTTTCCAAAACGCCCTGCTGTTCCAGATAATTCTTCGCCGTGATTATGTCAAACGGAATGCCGGCCGCGAATTGCTTTTGCGCCAGCTTGTAAATCTCTTGATGCGCGGGATGGGTAAAATGTTCGGGTTTCAGGAATTCGCCAACGCGTTCCAGCGCGCGGTTGTTCATCAGGACAGCGGCCAAGACCGCTTGTTCGGCCTCTAGATTAGTTGGCAAAGTCTTTGGGGAAAAATTCAGGTTTGCGACTTCCATGCCAAAAAGCATACATTAAAAATTTCGGATTTCAACTAAATAGTGGTTGGTGCTGATGGTTGGTGACTCGTGCTGGTGGTTCGTGCTGGTGGTTCGTGCTGGTGGTTCGTGCTGGTGGTTCGTGCTGGTGGTTCGTGCTGGTGGTTCGTGCTGGTGGCTGGTAGAATAATAGCATTGCGCATGTAACCACAAAATTAAATTTGTTTGTCGCACACAGCACTACAAATTAACCAACCACCAGCACCAACCACCAGCACCAACCACCAGCCACCAGCACTAGCCACCAGCACCAATCGCAAATAATATCGGCAGCTTGTCCATGCCGAGCGAGGTGAATCCCAGCGCGCGATAGCCGTGTTCGCGCTTTCTGGACATGGCCGCCAGCATCGGAACGCGATCGTCAATATAGTCGTATATAACCACATCCTTCTTGGCCGCGAAATCGCGGTTCAGGCGGCCGGCGTATTGCGCCAATGTTCCCCGCCAAGAAATAGGCATGGTCAGAAACATGGTGTCCAGACGCGCGAAATCAAACCCTTCGCCCAGGAATTTCCCGGTCGCCAGAATCAGCAATGGCGCGGAATCCGGAATGTTTCGCAGTTTCTGTATCGCGGCCGCGCGCTCCTTCTTACCCATTCCCCCGGTCAGGATTACCATATTGTCCGAATGGCCGCGGAAATGATCCGCGAAGTAATTCAGATGCTCCTTGCGCTCTGACAAAACTATGCATGCGCGGCGATGATTCAGAGCCGCCGCAATATCCGAACAAATCATTTCATTCCTGGCCTGATCGCCGATCAGCGCGGCGTATAAATCCCCGATCAGAATGTTATCCCCGCCAATCATGTTAAAGAAAGTCCGCCGCGGCACGATATATTTTGAAAACTGTTTTTCAACCTGATGCGCCGGAATATTCGCGACAATGGGGCCGCATTGCATCATTATTATCGGCTGATGCCCGTCTTTGCGCTCTACCGTCGCGGTCAGGCCCAGAACGTATTTCCCGCGGAATTTCTTGGCGACGGATTCAAAGCTGAACGCCGCGATATGATGGCATTCGTCCACTATCAATTGCCCGTATTTGGACATCAGTTCTGGCAAATCATCGCGGCGCGCAAGGGTCTGAATGAACGCAATGTCAATCCGGCCGGTTTGCTTATGCCGGCCCCCGCCAATCATTCCGACCTTTGCATCCGGCCCCAGGAATTGCTTTATGCGTTCCTTCCATTGCTCTGCCAGCTGGCTGCGATGGACCAGAATCAGCGCGCTGACGCCGCGCGCCGCCAAGACCCAAAGCGCGGTCACGGTCTTTCCAAACGCCGTCGGCGCGGCCAGCACCCCCGTGTCTGCGGACATTATTTTTTTCACGGCCGCTTCTTGGTCGGGCCGCAGCGCGCCGTTGAATTCAAAATCCAGCTTTGTTCCGGATTCGCGTTTATCGTGCAACCGCGGCTTTATATCCAACTCTTTCAGCGATTTCAAAATCGCCGGCAGCGTTCCGCGCGGCATGACGATATGTTCCGGCAAAAGTTCCGAGCACGAAATAATCCGCGAGATGTCGTGAGTGGAAAAACGCATCGCCTGGGCGCGATAGAATTCAGGGTTCTTGAACGCGGCCAACTTTTGGATTCTGTTGACCAGCCGTGGCGGCATGCCGCCGCGCGAAATATAAATCTGGTCGGCCAGAACAATATCAACCTCTGCCGGCAATTTAATGCGCGATAAATCATCGTTCGGCGGTATCAGCCAGGGCTCTGTTTCCATCTCGGTCGGCAGCGCCGCATTCTCTGACAAAAATCTTTCCAATTCATCCGGCGTGATTTTGCGCGCGTTGGCCAGGACATGCCACTGATCCGCATACGGCGTGAAATTTTCATCCACAAACAAAGTATTTCCATGCGCGCGCGATGCGTGTTGCAGCGGCAGCGCGATCAGATTTCCAAACCCGCCCCGCGGCAGAATATCCTGGTTCGGAAACAATCTGTCGTATGAAGAAAACCCTATTTCCGGATGCGCGGCCATTGCGCGGGACAGCAATATGATGCCCATCTTGCGCGCATCCGCGGCCGCGGCCGAATTCGCGAAAAAGAACCATGCGTGCGCGCCGTTGCCGCTGCGTGAAATCTCCACATAACACGGCAATCCGGCCGCATCGCAAACATTGCGAAAATGCCGGACCGACGCGCGCCAATCATCGCCGTCAAAGTCGGTCGCCAAGAACCAGCACCGGTTATCGGACGTCATGGGGTAAACGCCCATTGCAAACGCGCGGCCGCGGGCATCCACGCCCGTCAGATGGTTTTTTATCGTCGCATCGGTCGGTTTCAGGTAATTGCCGTAAAAGTCCTTGGCCGGCGCATATCCTCGCGTGCCCTTCTTTTCACTTTCCCAGTATGTCGCGTAAACATCGTCGCGCCCGCGGAAAAGGTTTCGGAAAATCGCGATTTTTTGCTCGGGGGTGTATGGGTGCAGGGACCGCGTCGCCATTGCGCGCAAGTGCGCCAGCTCTGTCTCTAACTGCTGTTTCTCGCGGTTTAGTTCCGAAAGCCGTGATTCAATGGCAATAATTTTTTCATTCGCCATAGTTGGATATTTCAGATTTAAGATTTACGGATTTAAGATCTGCCTACCCCGGAAAGCTATGGTCGCCCGCAACATCGCACACTCCCAGGTTTTCTCCCCTTCGCAGAAGGGGAACTAGCACTCATTTGATTAAAGATATGAGCCCTAAATTGCCCTTCCCCGGGGCCCCCGCAAAAACGAAGTTTTTGTGGGGTGGGTCCAGAAGGGCCGGATTTTCCGGCGGCTCTGCCGCCGATGAAAATCCGAGGTAGTCAAATCTTAAATCCGAAATCAGCAATTGTAAAGGTTCAAGATAAGTTTAGATCGGTTTCGACCTAAGCTCGGTTAATAGTAACAAATAGATATTCTCCTGTCTATGATTAAATCTCCATTCGGTTTCCTTC
>WQUT01000032.1 GCA_009781955.1 Pseudomonadota bacterium
ATCCCGCAAAGAATCATTTCTCATCACTATTTTTCCTTGATTTCTTTTCAATTTTACAATAAAATACAAAATGAACCGAACAAATACAAGGGAGTATTTACCATGAAAATAAAACATTTCGCCTTACTGGCCACCGCGGCGGGACTTTTGTCCGCATGCGGCGGCTCTTCCGTGATTACAGAGCCATCCGACCTGAATCACCAAAAGGTGTATTATGCGTTTGATTCTTCGGAAATCAACGAAGACGCGCGCATCAACCTGTTGGGCCAGGCACTGTATATGAAAAACCACCCGAGCACCAAAATCCAGATAGCCGGCAACTGCGACGAACGCGGGACCGAGGAATACAATCTGGCGCTGGGCTATCGCCGTTCCGCGGCCGCCAAAGCGGTCATCGTGAAAGACGGCGTGGATGCGGGCCGCATATCCACAATCTCTTACGGCAAGTCCCGTCCAACGGTGCTTGGCTCTGGCGAAGACGTTTGGAAATGGAATCGCAACGCAGAAACGACTGTGAAATAAAAAATCTAAATGCAGGGGCGCATTATTGCGCCCCCTTTTTATGCTGATATTTTTTAATGGCGCAAGACCCGCCCAATGACGCGTTTCGCTTGTCGTCGGGGCCCGGGGAATGCGCCCCTACATATTACAAACTCTTTCCATCGCTTGCACTAAATCTTTCGGATTTCTTTTTAGAGCTGCACTGCACGATGGTGGCATCGTTAGAGAGCGTCGGCGCGCCGGTGCATGCCGTCTTTGCGCGCCAATAAATGCCGCCGTCATTCGTATTGATGGCATACAGGTTTCCGTCGGTCGCAATTACGAATGCCAGCTCTCCGTAAACCGAAAACGGAACCGCGACGCCGATCCAGTTGCACCAGACCTTTGCTCCCGTCGCATCCTTGATTTTGCAGAATGCCCCCCCCAGCCCCCCGGCATAAACGTATTTTCCGTCCAAGACGATCGGCGCGACGATATCCATGATGCCGCCGCCGCCGGTCATGGCGGAACCCTTGAAGATATCCGCGGCCCATTTCATTTCGCGCGTTTTGGAATCAATCTTTACAACCTCGCCCGTTGACAGCCCCGCATAGACGAATCCGTTCGCGCAGACCGGCGCGCGGGTCGTTTCAACGTGCGAGATCGTTGGGAATCCGGAAAATACTTTGCGCCGCGCGCCGTCCGGCGACACTTCCCAAATCACATTGTCGGAATCCTGGGTAAAGACCCTGGTCGTGTCGGGGGCCGTTGTCTTGCTGGCGATTGCCGCGCTTAAAACAGAATCGGGGATAGTTTTTCCCTGAACCACAATCTCGCTGTCGCCGAATACCGGAATCCGCGTCCCGGGCAGAATCGGATCGGTCTTGGAGCAAGCGGAAAGCAAGGCAAGAGGCAAGAGGCAAAATGTAAAAGGTAAAAAGCGAGACGAATTCTGTCGCGGTTTTGTTGCGATAAATTTATTAAAAGACTTTTTTACTAAATTTTTCACCTGCCACCTCTTACCTGTTACCTGCGTCAACATGGCTATGCCATGTTAACGCAAAGATTCCGCCATTGCCGAAATTGTCGCGGGCGCGTCTTTGTCGGTCGTGATTTTATCCAGCGCGCGCCGCGCGGAATCATGGTCGCCGGCGGCGATATATTTCTGCGCGACAAGCAGCAGGCCGGTATAGTAAAACGGCGAGCGCTTTGTCTGCAACGACGACAGGAATTTTTCAAAATCCGCCGCCGTCATTGAATCGCCGCGCGCCAGCGCCAGATTCAGAACGGCCAAATCGCGGAAATCGCGCGTGGCGCCGTCGGCCGCCAACTTTTCCAGCTTTGCAATCCCGGCGTCCCTATTCCCGCTGTCCATATCCAGACGCGCCGCGCGGAACAGCGCGATATCGGACATGCCGCCGGACGAATTTTCCGCCATGCGCGCGAACGCCTCTGCCGCCAGGTCCGCGCGGCCGCCGGCCGCGATTGATTCCGCGACCGCGAATTGTTCCGCCGCCGCGTTTGTCGCCGCCGCGCGGTTGTGGCGCGCCAGCTGCCATCCGGCGACCGCAATCAGTATCGCTATCGCCGCCACCGCCAAGGGTTTCGCGTATTTCCGGACAAAGTCATATGTTTTCTGGGCGTGAACCTCTTCCCATATCTCGCGATACAGGGCGTCTTCCGCGTGATCCTCCACGGTCTTTTTCGGGACAACCGCTTTTCTGTTTCTTTCCAATATGGACGCCATTTGTAATCCTTTTCGTTGTCTGTTTCCTCGTGCTGGTGGCTCGTGCTCGTGATTCGTATGAAAGATTAATATAAACCTGGTGTCATACCGCTGCTATGAATCAAGAGCACACGCCCCCGGCACGAATAACGTCTTCTTGATATTTATAGCTTGTTATCTTATACTATATTCGTTATGAAAAAGCAAATCAAGACCGCATCTACGAATACTTTGCCGGCCGTATACGCGCCGTCCATTATGGCGGCGCGCGGCATATCCGACGAAACGGGGCTGGAACAGTATATCAAGATGGTCCAGAAATTCCCGATTTTATCCGCAGAGCAGGAATACGATTACGCGACCGCATGGAAAAACAGCCAAGACAAGCCGGCCGCGGAAAAATTGGTATCCAGCCATCTGCGCATGGTGGTCGGGGTCGCCTATGATTTCAAGAACTATGGCATTCCGATCGCCGATTTGATAGCCAGCGGCAATCTGGGCCTGATGCAGGCGCTGCAAAAGTTTGATCCGGAAAAAGGATTCCGCTTTTCTACATACGCGATGTTCTGGATCCGCGCGGAAATTTACGAAACGATCCTTTCAAACTGGTCCATGGCAAAAATAGGGACGAGCGCGAATCAAAAACGGGTGTTCTTTAATCTCTCTCGCGCAAAGAGGGCCTTGGGAATAATGGACAACAACCTGTCCGCCGACCAAACGCGCGCATTGGCCGAATATCTGGACGTGCCGGAAACCGACGTGTCGCGCATGTCAACGCGGATGTCCGCGCGCGACTTGTCCCTGAACGCGCCGGTTCGCGACGCGTCCGATTCGTCGGACGTTTTGTCCAATATGGCGGATAGCGCGGATGGAATAGAAGAAACCATAGAGGCGATGGAATTCCGCCGCAACGCGAGAGAGCTGTTGGCAAAGCATATGGCCGACCTGTCCGAACGCGATCGCGAAATCCTGCGCGCGCGGCGTCTTTCCGACCCGGCATTGACGCTGGAACAATTATCTGAAAAATACGGCATCAGCCGCGAGCGGGTGCGCCAGATAGAAGAGCGCGCATACGCGAAATTGCGGAACGCGATACTGGCGGAAACAGCCGCGGCAAAGCCGCGCGGCGGCACAGCGGTAGAGTGACAGAATTAATGCGCCGCCTATGGCGGAAAATAAATTAAAGGATATTTGCATGATGAAAAAGTTTATTGTCATTTTGTCACTGTGTCACTGCGTCGCTTTCGCATGCATCGGCAATGCCAACGCATACGAATACAGCAACGGCCGGTATGGCATGCGCATCACGGGCATGGGAACGGCCGGCGCCCTGCAAACATTTGATTCCGCAAACCAAGGCGCATATTTCGTCGGCGATTTCCGTCTGCGCGGGCAATTCAATTACGCCGCGCGCGCCGGCTGGACAACGGGCGCGGTCGTATCGTCCGACCGGCTGTCGTGGGATACCCGCAATTACCTGCGCGATTTGTTCCTGTTTGTAGAATCGCCATATGGCCGGGCGGAGTTGGGGCGCACGGATTCTATCGCGTCTAAGCTGGGGCTGGGGCTGCCGGATGTGGGCGGGCTGCGCCTGAACGACTATACCATGATTTACGACGCGATTCCGCCGGCCGGCCCGGTTATCGCGAACACTACGGTCGGCGGAACGCGATACGCGTTTCGCGCAACCATGGTGTCGCTGCCGACCAATCCGGTGCAATACGGGTTTTCCTTTGTTCCGTATTCCAAATATTTCAAGTATGCGGCGGATGCCGGCCTGAAATACAGAATGCCAGAAGGCAAGACCAAAATCGCCCTTTCCGCCGGCGCGTCGGTTATATTGGAACCGCGCGGACTGGCGGACGAGATATACGCGGCGCCCGATACGTCGGACTGGCGCGCCCAGGTTTCCGGCGGACTAAATCTGCAATACAACAGCTGGAACTGGGGCCTGTCCGCGCGCGGAATTTACGATCAGAATCCCGTCGGGCCGCCGTCCGACGGAATATCGGCGGGAACGGGGCTGAGCTATGACTTCCTCGGCTTCAGCGTGTCCGCGTCTTACCTGGCGTCCTATACCGGCATTTTTCACAGCGGCAAAAACTATCTTAACCACGTGGGAATTTTATCAGGCAGGTATAAATTCAACAAATATTTTGACACATGGATTTCCGGCGGCGCGGCAATGACCGCCGATAGGATGACGCCGTTTGTTTCCGGGGGATTGCGCGGGACATTCTAGTGACAAAGTGACAAAGTGACAGAGTGACAGAATTATGGCTACCGTGCTTCGCACGGAAATAATAAAAATTAGTTTGTGAGCAAAGCGAACACATTAACTGTGTCACTCTGTCACTCTGTCACTTAAAAAAAACCGCCTTTCGGCGGTTTTTTACATCAGGCACGCCAGCGCGGCGCCCGTGTTTTTCAGCATGAACCATCCCATCCTGTAATCGGTCGCGTATACGGTGCCAAGGAACAGGATGAACGCCGATACCACTATCAGGACGCTGGTCCTTTTGCCCTTCATGCAATAGACGGCGATATTATAGAGCAGGAACATCACATAGGCGTCAACGATAATGCTGATGATCCACAGCGACGTGCAATTGAACGCCAAGGAATTCAGGACCAGTATTATCGGATAAATAAAGAACACGGACGCCAGTCCCTTGATCGCGATTTCCCAATCTCGCTCTCCCCCCGTAATCTCGGACACCAGCATCAGCAATCCGCCCAGCACAAACAAAATCGCAACGGCGAGCACGGGCACTATCACCAGTTCGGAAAACACCGACGTGAACGTCACCGTCGCGCCGCCGACCAGGCGCAGCACCAGCACCAGGGCGCCGCCCAGAAACCCGTAAAGGAATGCTTTCAGCATGGACTCTTCCAAATTGCCGTCCGCGACTATGCGCGAGAAAAACCTCTTCGGATCGGTCAGAACCAAAGCGATATGCTTGAACCATTTTGACAGGGTTTCTTTCAGTTTCATAATTTGCTCCTTGCAGTGGTTATTTGTGACAGCCACTGACACCATATTGACTATCGGCCTACTATTGCTATAATACAAATGAAATTAACAAAACTCAATGAGAAAATAGATAAAGTTATCGGCCATGAAAATCGTAATCGCTGGACGCCCGAATACGGGCAAATCAACATTATTCAACGCCCTTACCGGGACGCGGGACGCGTTGGTGCACGACCGGCCCGGCGTGACGCGCGACGTCGTCCAAGGGGAATTAAAGCCACCAGCCACCAGCCACCAGCCACCAGTAACCATTTGCGACACCGCCGGACTGGAAAACTCAAAATCAGGAATCGCGGCGGATTCCACGAAACTCGCGCTCTCCGCGATTGAAAATTCGGACGCCGTGTTATTCGTGGTTGACGCCCGCGCCGGAATACTGCCGCAAGATTTGGAATGGGCAAAGATAATAAAGAAAGCGCGCGCAGGCGCGCGCGGGGACGCGCCCAAATCAAACAATATTCTTTTGCTGGCCAATAAATCCGAATCAAATAAAAAGGCCGCCGATCTGTCGGAATTCTACAAACTGGGATTCGGCGCGCCGATACCAATCAGCGCAGAGCACAAGCAAGGCCTGGACGCGATTTACGATTGGATTGAAAAGCCGGAAAATAAAAACGCCCCCGCCAGCCACCAGCCACCAGCCACCAGTCACGAAGAATCGCGATTGAAAATCGCGATTCTTGGCCAGCCCAATGTTGGCAAATCCACGCTGATGAACAAGATTCTGGGCGAAAACCGCGTGCTTGTCAGGGACGAGCCCGGCATAACCCGCGACACGATAAAAATTTCGGCGGGCTTTCTGGGCCGTGACATAATGCTGATGGACACCGCGGGCCTGCGGCGGAAATCCGGCGTCACGGACGATGTGGAAACTTTGTCCGCGCTGAAATCCTTGGACGCGATCGCCAAAACCGACGTCGTTCTGCTGATCGCGGACGCGACGAAAAACATAGAAAACCAAACATTGGGAATCGCGGCGCGCGTTTACGAGGCTGGAAAAATATTATGCGTGGCGCTGAACAAATGGGATCTGGTGCCCGCGGACGACCGCGGGGCAAAGCTGTTGAAGCTGAAACATCAATTCGGAAATTCTTTCTCGCAGATTATCCGGCCGCTGATTCTGCCGATTTCCGCGGAAAGCGGAACCGGCGTGCGCAATATGATGAAACGCATTTATGAATTGTGGGACATATCAAACACGCGCGCGCCGACGTCGGTCCTGAACCGCGCCACCGAGAAGCTGGTCGCCGCGCATCAGCCGCCGATGTCGCGGCTGAAACGCCCGATGAAAATAAAATTCGTTCACCAGACGAAAACCCATCCGATAACCGTTGCGATAAATGTGGGCGGCGCGTCGGATATTCCCGAATCCTATACGCGGTATTTGCGCCGCGGAATTGCACAGGCATTGAATTGGGAGCAATTGCCGGTCGTGATAGAATATTCAAAATCTGAAAATCCGTATGACAGTGACAAAGTGACAAAGTAACAGAGTGACAAAGTGACAGAGTGGCGGCAGATGCGGGCAAGGCCCGCGTGTATTATTGATTGTCGCGCTTTGCGCGACACATTAACTCTGTCACTCTGTCACTTTGTCACTCTGTCACTAAAAAATCCGCCGAACGGCGGATTTTTTATAGTTCTCATCCGTTGGTATGTCCTGAGTCATTTCGGGTCAAACGGGTACAAATCGGGGGTGTTTAGGGATATGCCAACTGTATGCTAATTTAGTATTTCATGGCGGTTAAATCCGTATCGAGGCGAAATAAACCTACATATACACTACACAGGATTTCTACATATGCACTACATACGCCGAACAAGTCAATGTAGTGGATTTAATTCTTGTCCTTTATAAAGGACAAGGCGCGCTTAATCACTTATAATATTTTCAAACCAATCTATAATTTCTTTGCTTGGGTTGCTTATTACAAGTTCTTGCCATTGTCCTGTTTTTTGAAAATAATCATCTTTCCAACCTGGGGAACATACACTCGAAAATTCAGCATTTTTGAAAAAATTTGGCAAATCCCATTTAGAACGACTCATTCCGTTTTTAGTTAAAACACGCTTGTCTGCATATTTTAATGTTCCATATCGTCTATCTTTTGGGATGAACAACCAATTATTGTCATCTGTAGAAAATAAATTGTTTGGTACGTCGCCTTTGGAATGCGGATGCCAAGGACAAGTTTGTGCTATATCCGCCGTTCCTTTTATCATATCCCCAACTTCCATAAAGCCGTAGATTATATGCTTGTCTGACCCGACAAATGCAAGCTTGCCGTTTTTTAACTCGGTTTGCCGAAACCAGCCAAAGAAAACAAACAGGTCACCAACGCTCACATTGAATTTTTTAAGGTGCGATAATGCGGCAGCCCGTTGACCGAATGCTGGCATCCAATCTACGGGACAATTATTTATACAATCGTTTCGTATATCGGGGTCAAGATGGCAAAATTCAATATCAAAAGCAGGATTCAATTCTTTTATTATTTGTTCATAGGTTTTTCCATTATAAAAAATATCCGAAAATTTTCGCTCGCTATTTTTATCAGGAATTGGCAACGATAAAAGAGTGCCATCTGGCAATATAGGATTTGGCATACCGCCCGCACTCGAATCGAAACCTTTGCGGCTTAAAATGATTTTTGTTTTATTCATGGATAGATTATAAGTCATATGAATACAAAAATAAAGGCAATATGGTCGTAAATTATTCTACCACTATCGGCTTTTGTATGGGTTTCGGGGCAGCAGAGCATACGCATAAATTATACTTGTCCTTTATAAAGGACAAGATTATAATAACGATGTTAACATAGGATAACAATATGCGATTTTCACTTTTATCAAAGCCCAAAATCAAACGGGAAAATTTTATAAAAAATAAAGAAATAGATTCAAGGCTGATTACAGAGTTGTCCGCCGCACTTAATAATCTGGATATAGAGAAAATCAAATCAATATTGCGAGAACTGACGAAAACGAATCAAAGAATTTCAAGTGCTTTTGAAACTCTCGGGCTTTCCAAAAGCGGATTTTATAATATGCTGTCGCCAAATGGGAATCCGGAGTTTGTGACAATCCTTCGCTTGTTAAATCTTTTCGATATAAAACTCTCCGCTGAAGCAAGGTAGTTAAATGCTACGATAATTGTTGTCCTTTATAAAGGACAAAGTTATATGGGTGCAAAAAAAAGCTACATATACGCTACATAGGATTTTGGTGATTCCAAAAAACAACCCGAAAACCTAGTGTGTCTGCGGGTTATAGTTTTTGCGTGGAACTATTTTTTAGAATGTCGGGGCGTTGCGACCTTCCTTTAATATCGGCTTTTGATCTTCCCATACGGACAAACCGGTATTTATATTCGTCAGCGACAGATGGAAATAATATTCCACGCGCTGCTTGGGCGCGCAGAGCCAGCATGTGTCCACGTCAATATTCCGCTGGATCATCTTGCCGGTCAGAGACATGTTCGGCGCGACCAATGTTCCCTTGGCCGCGACGGTGCCGGCGGAAAATTCCGCATTCCCGCGGTTTGCGCGCACGACATGCGTGGTTTCGTCTTCCGCGGTCAGACCGGATTCGGTCGGCTGATTCTGCAGGCTGGTTGAAATCTGGGCCTTGCCGCTGCTCAGCAGCGTGGTGCGGATTTTCTTGACCAGAATGTCGGTGTCAAAACGCTGCATGGTGTCGTTGGTCACGCGGCCGATTGCAATCACCGGATTTTTTTGGCGCGACAGCGCGCCGCTGTCAATCATGCTTTGCGTCATTTGGCCCGCGACGTTTTCCCAATCGCGGAATTCCAACTGCATCGTATTGCGCATGTCGGCTACCTGGCCGCTGTCCGCCGTATCAATCACCTGCGTCCCGCCGTTGCATCCCGCGATCGCGAACGCAACCGCAATGAACAGCGGATAATAAACCAATTTTTTCATTTTCTTTCTCCTTTTTTATTTAACAAGGACTACCCCGGATTTCTTAAATTCGCCCGTCTTTGCTTCGCAAAGCCGAGGCGCATTAACGAAATCCGACCCTTCTGAGAAGGGTATTTGCGCACTCATAAATTTAAAATTTAAGAGCGCGTCATTCCCCTTCTTAGAAGGGGAGAAAATCTTGGCGACTCTTGTCCGCCGTAGCCTTGGCGAAGGCGGATGTCGCCTTAGATTTTCGGGGTAGTCAAATTTTCATCACCTTCGGCCGGATATCGCCGCCCAAGAACCGAATGTATATCAAATCGTTGCCGGATGGGCCGACCTCTATCTTGCCTATAAATCTACCATCTGAGAATAATTTAATCAACCCTGAATTGTCTTTCCGGACGCGCAGGATATAAATCCGCTTGGGCAAGGTGACCCAGCTGCGAACCTCTGCGCCCGTGCTGATGGCCGAATAAATGGCCGCGACGAATCCCGCCAAGGGCCCCAGCTGGTCGTTCGCGACGGATTGCAACGCCAGTTTGGAAACCGCGGACGCCAACGACCGCAGCGCTGCGTTGACCTGATACTCTGAAAACTCGGTCATAAACATTGCGTCCACGTCGGCCAACATGCGCGCGCCGTCAATCGCGGGCGGTGCGGGCAGGGCGATTGGCTTTGCCGCCGCGACGGACACTATGCGCGGCCCGTTGCCGGTCGGCACCGGCAGATCAATCCGCCATTCGGTGAGTTTGGGCGCGAATCCGGATTCTATAAAAATCCACGCGACGTCAACCGGCGCTTTGCGCGCATTCGCCGCATTCAGATCGGCGCGAACGAATTCGTTGCCGGGCGTCATGCCGTCGGCGCGGGCCAGATATGTCCGCGCCGTCTCGTAATCGCCGTCGTTCAGGAAATATATTCCGGCCAGATACATCAGCGCGGGATTCATTATGTCGCCGAAAACGCGCCAGTGCGAATTCTCTTCGTTCAATTGCGAAATCAAGCCGTCCTGGCCCCTGACCGGCTCTCCATTGCGGCGATCGGATATTAATGACGCGAATTCGCGGCTCATTTCCTGTTGCCGCGCATAGGATTGATTTATGATAACGCGCGCGTCATCCATGCGCCCCAACGCGATCGCATCCCATAATTGGTAATAGGAAATGAACAGCCCGTCCATAAAGTAAGGCTTGTATCGCCCCGCCATCTGGCTGGACAGGGCCTTTGCAACCTCGCCGAAAAACGACGCGCTCTGCGCGCCGGCCAGGCGCTTGTTTATATCTTCCAGCGCGGCGTCCGATTCGGCAAAGTTGCCGGCCTGGAACAGCGCGTTGCCGCGCAGCAACGGATCCAGATTGCGGTCGCCTATCTTTTGATTATCGTAATTGCCGGCCGCGAATTCGCCGCGCACTGTATCCAGCCGCGTTTCCATAGTCTGGGCGCAGGCGGAAACAAAGAGCAAAGAGCAAATCGCAAATAGCAGCCACAGTTTTTTCATGCGACGATTATAAAACATAAATTTCCAATCTCAAACGGGAAAATATATCCACTTTTAACCTAAACGGCTCTCTAACGAGAGCCGTCATACTCGCGCAGGCGAGTATCCACTGCCGCGCAGCGTTTGTTATGCCTGCGGCGCAATGTATCCCCGCTTTCCCCACCCACCGCAATCAAAAAAGATTGCGACGGGGCCCGGGTCGCGGGGATGACGCGCCCAAAGGGCTCGTTTATGATTCCCGCTTGTTTTTATAGGATAATAAGCTATAATATTTATGACATTCGGGAGTTCCGGTGTTGGGGAGTAGAAACCCGTTACAAGTTCGTCGTTTAGACGAAAACCTTCTGCCTTGGCAGGAGGCCGCCGAATACTGAATAAGGCGGGCTATTCTTGTAGTAGTTTCTAACCTCCTGCCACCTTTTTTCAAAAGGTGGTTTTTTCATAGTTTTGTAGGGGCCCGGTAATTATTTGCCCCCACGATACGCAAAAAACAAAAAGGAGAGAGGTATGGTTGAAAATTATGGATGACGAGAATATGAACCGGGTGGCGCAAAGATTCATAAAGAAATATCTTTATGAATGCGCCAGAAGAAATAACAGGTTAAAACAGCAAACGAAAGAATTTGAAACTCTAAAGAAGCAAAAATCTGAGCCCGCAAAAAACCAAATCATTTTTATCCGTTAGGCCGGCTTGCGCGCGAAAAAGGGGCTTCGTGTATGTTCAATACACGTCAGCCCCTTTTTCGCGCGCAATGCGGTTCGGACGGAAAAATCACAATGTCGCTTTGATATTTTCCACTTCATAGCATTCTATGCGGTCGCCTTCTCTCAGATCGTTGTATTTATCAAACGACATTCCGAATTCGGCGCCATTGGCCGCTTCCTTCACTTCGTTCTTTTCGCGCTTCATCATTCCGATTTTTCCGTCATACAGCACGACGTTGTCGCGCAGCAGCCGCACCAGCGCATCTTTTTTAATAACGCCCTCGGTCACCCTGCAACCCGCGACCCTGACGCCCTTGCCCACTGTGAACAGCGCGATAACCTCGGCATATCCTATAAACTTCTCGGTGCGCTCTGGCGCCAGCTTGCCGGTCAGTATATCGCGCAACTCGTCCGTAATGCGATACACGACGGAATAATAGCGTATCTCAACGCCCAACGTCCGCGCCAAATCGCGCGACGCGGCGTCCGCGCGAACGTCAAACGCGACTATCAGCGCCCCGCTCGCCGCGGCCAGCCGCACGTCGCCTTCTGTAATCTGTCCGACGCCGGACGACAGCAATTCTATGCCGGCCTTGTCCGACGTAACGCCGCGCAGCATGTCGCGTATGGCCTCTACGCTGCCCTGGACGTCGGCCTTTAAGACAATGGGCAGCATCAGTTTTTTCGTCTCGTCCCGACGCGCGAACAATTCTTCCAGCGAAGAACGCTTCACCGCGTTCTGGCGATCGCGCTCTTTCTGGACGCGGTATGCGACGACGGCGCGCGCTTGGGCCTCTGTCTCCAGCCCGCGCAATTCGTCCCCCGCGTTCGGCACGGATTCAAGGCCGAGTATAACCGCCGGCTGGCCGGGTTTCACATCTTTCACCCTTTCGCCGAACGAATTGATCAGTCCGCGCACGCGGCCGACCGTTTCGCCGGCCACGAACACATCGCCGACCTTTAATGTTCCCTGCTGCATCAGTATCGTCGCCGTGGGCCCCAGGCCTTTCTCTTGCCGGGCCTCTATGACCGCGGCCTTGGCCGGCATATTCGGATCGGCGCGCAAATCCATCATTTCCGCTTGCAGCAAAATGGCGTCTTCCAGTTTGTCCAGCCCGATTTTCTTGGTGGCCGATATTTCAACGGCCATGACGTCGCCGCCCATATCCTCTACCTGAACCTCTTGCTGCAACAGGTCGGTTTTTACCTTTTGCGGATTGGCGTCCGGCAAATCAATTTTGTTAATCGCGACTATGAACGGAACGTGCGCCGCGCGGATGTGATTGATGGCCTCTATGGTTTGCGGCATTATGGAATCGTTCGCGGCGACGACCAGGACGACGATGTCCGCCACCTGCGCGCCGCGGGCGCGCATGGCCGAAAAAGTCTCGTGCCCCGGGGTGTCCAGGAATGTTATGGTTTTTCCAGATTTGGTTTTTACCTCATACGCGGCGATATGCTGGGTAATTCCGCCGGCCTCGCCCGCCACGACGTTCGCATCGCGGAAAGCGTCCAGCAAAGATGTTTTTCCATGGTCAACGTGCCCGACGACGGTAACGACCGGCAGCCTGGGTTGTAAATTATCAGGATTGGGCGTGCGGTTCAGCAAATCCGCATACGGCGCCGTGACAACGCGCTTGACGGCCGCGCCGAATTCCGTCGCGATTAATTCGGCGGTGTCGGCGTCCAGCGTCTGGTTCTGGGACGCCATCATTCCCATGTCCATCAGTTTCTTGATAACCGCGCCGACCTTTTCGGCCAACGCCGCGGCCAAATCTTTTACGGATATGGAATCGCCCAGGACGACTTCGCGCGCGACTTTCTCGGTCGGTTTAAACATGGCGCGCGCTTTCTCGCGGAAACGCTTTAACGACGCCTCGGACCGCCGGCGCGCGGCCCCGCGGATTTCCAATCCCTCTTCGTCCCCTTCACCGCCGGGCATGACTATGTCGCGGATGGAAATGCGGCCCTTGGAAAAATCTTTCTGGGCGTTTCCTTTCTTCTTTTTTCCTTTCTCGCGCTCTTCCTCGTGGCGCGCGGCGCCCGCGGGACGCGCGGCGGCGGCGCCAAAGCCCGCGGGTTTCGGGCGGGATTCGTCTTCTTTTTCCAGCTCGCCCGCCTCTGACTTGGCCCGCAATTGCTCTTTCACGCCCTCGTAAGCCTCTTTCTCGGCGGCGATTTCGGCATCCCGGCGCGCGCGCAACGCGTCTTCCTCGGCCGCCGCCTTGGCGCGTTCGGCCTCGCGGAGGCGGGCGGCTTCCAAAACTTTTTGCAGCTTTTCGTCGGCCGCGGTCTTGACCACGGGGGATTTCGGCTCGTCCCGCATTTCGCGCGCGCCGGGCAGCATAACCTTGCGCCGTCTTTCCACGGAAATCACGGCGCCCTTCATGCTCTGCACCGCGTCCTTGTCCACCGATTTTTTAAGCGTCAATGTTGCCATTCTATTTGCTCCTTCGTCGCAAATCGTGCTCGTGGCTCGTGTTCGTTGTTCGTGATTAAATATAAATCACAAGCACGAGCCACGAGCACGAATCACGCATTTTCTTCTTCCTCTTCCGCGCCGATTCCATACGCCAGCTCGCGCGCCTTCATAATCACGCGCGCGGCGAGCCTGGGCGACATTTCGTCCGCGCCGAGAATTTCGGTCAGTTCGTCCGACGCCAAATCCGCCAGATCTTCCAAGGACTTTATACCGGCATGGCCCAGCTTCATAATGGTCGGACGCTTTATAAAGTCAAAGAACAGCAGCGTGTCCTCCATCCCGAGCTTATGGCCGGATTCCAGGTAATCCTGTTCCTGCTTGTCCAGATACGCGCGCGCGCGCGCCTGCAATTCGCCCGCCAGCGCCGCGTCAAAGCCATCTATGGACGTCAGTTCGGACGGCTCTATGAACGCGATTTCCTCTATGGACCGGAATCCTTCGGCAATCAAGAGATGCGCGATCATTTCGTCCACGTCCAGGCCCCGTATAAACAGCTCTGTCTTTTCCTTGGTCTCTTTCGTGCGGCGCTCCTGCTCCTCGGTCTCGTTCATAACGTCAATGTTCCATCCCGTCAATTGCGACGCCAGGCGGACATTTTGGCCGCGGCGCCCGATGGCGAGAGACTGCTGGTCTTCGTTAACGACAACCGCCGCGGTGTGGGTGTCTTCGTCCACGATGATCTTTGCGACCTTGGCCGGCGCGATGGCGTTCACGATAAACGCGGCCGGATCTTCGGAATACAGAATCACGTCAATCTTTTCGCCATGGCATTCGTTTATGACCGGCTGGATGCGCGTTCCCTTGATGCCGACCGTCATTCCGACCGGATCAACCGACGGATCATCGCTTTGAACCGCGACCTTGGCATGGCTGCCGGGCGCGCGGGCCACGGATTTGATTTTTATGACGCCTTCGTAAATTTCCGGGACTTCCTGGAAAAATAATTTCTCCATAAACAGCGGATGGGTGCGGGTCAGGAAAATCTGGGGGCCCGAATTGCTGCGCACCACGTCCATTATCAGCGCGCGCACGCGGTCGCCGACCGCCAGGCGCTCGCCCGGTATCAGCTCTGTATTCTTTATATAACCCTCGGCCTTGCCGTTTATGTCCAGATATATGCTGCCGAATTCGGCGCGCTTTACAACGCCGTTCACTATGTCGCCGATTTCATCCTTGAACTCTTCAAACTGGCGGCCCTTTTCGGCGTCGCGGACGCGCGCAGTCATTATCTGCTTTGCGGTCTGGAACGCCATGCGGCCGAATTCCGGCTCTGGCAGCGGGTCTTCCACAATATCGCCGATTTGCGGATTGGCGGAATACTTCTTTGCCTCTGCCGGGGTCAGCTGGGTGTTTCCGTCGTATTCCTCGCCGCCGACGTTCGCGGGATCTATGACGGCAAACAGGCGCCGGACGCGGATGGCGCCATTTTTGTGGTCTATGTGGGCCACGATGTCAAATTCCTCGCCGTATTTTTGGCGCGCGATTTTTGCAATCGCCGCTTCTAGCGATTCAAAAACAATGTCGCGCGTAATCTGCTTTTCCGCGGCGAGGCCATCAATAGCCAGCAATAAATCCTGTCTGGGCATAGATTCAAATGACATTTTTTCAACTCCTTTCGTGCTGGTGGCTCGTGCTGGTGGCTCGCAGCGGCTACGAATCACGAGCCACAAGCACGAATCACGAACCTATTGAAAGAGCGGGACTTTTGGTCCCGCCCTCAAAATTTATTTTTAAGAACAAGGCAATTCTATATCACGAATCGGGCAAATGCAAGAAAAATATGCGCATCGCGCATATTTTTCGGTGGCTGGTGGTTGGTGCTGGTGGTTGGAAACAGATGCCAAATTAATTTTGCCCGTCGTGCGCAGCACGACACAACAACCAACCACCAGCACCAACCACCAGCACCAACCACCATTTCACTTTTGCATTTTGCCAAATTCTGTTTTATACTTTGTCCCATGAAAATAATAACCCGGTATTTCAACAGACAGCTGGCGGCGATTTTTATAATGCTGGCCCTGGTGCTGTCGGGACTGGCCTGGATGGTCCAGATTCTGACCATGCTGAAATTCCTGATTATGTATGGGCTCAGCCTGTTTGACTTTCTGTTCCTGACCAGTCTGATGTTTCCCTTCATAATTTCTATCATACTGCCGTTCGTGGTGTTCATAGCCAGCCTGTTCGTTTACAACAAAATGGTCTCGGATAACGAGGTTACCGTCATGGCGTCCGTCGGCATGTCGCCCTGGCAATTGGCGCGGCCGGCCGTCTGGCTCGCCATCGCGGTCGCGGCCGTCCATTGGACGCTGACATTGGCGATAGTTCCCGCCAGCCAGGTAAAGTTCTACAACACACAATGGGAAATGCGATACGGACTGGCGCACCTGAAACTGCAAGAATCGGCATTCACACAGATAACCGACGGGCTGGTGGTGTTTGTGAACAAGGTGTCCGGCAATGATTTGTCCCAAGTCATGCTGTTTGACAACCGCGACCCGAAAAACCAGATGACGGTTCTGGCGGAAAAGGGCAAGCTGATAAACACCCCGCGCGGCCTTTCGCTGGTTATGACGACCGGCAGCGTCCAGATGAAGAGCGAGACATTCACCGTCGGAACGTTCGGGACGTTTGACATGGACATGAACGTCGCGGACAAGAATATGGACGAACAGTTCAAGGTCCGGCGAATTCCCACGCGGGACCTGCTGACGTTCGTCAGGGCGGACAGAAACAATTTTTCCGATGCGCATTACAAGCTGTTGCTGGCCGAGGTGTCGTCCCGGTTCCTGGCGCCGTTTATGGACATAATACTGGTCCTTATAGGAATGCTGGCGATGTTAAAGATGTCCCTGCTGCGCCGTCGCGCCAGCTGGTCCGCGCCAATCGCCGTCCTTGGCATGGCGGCGACCATGGCCGCATACATGTCGGTATCCAACATGGTGGTATCCCTGGCCGGATTGTATGTATTCGCCGGCGCGATCGCGATCGCCATCATCGGATTGTTGTGGGCGCTGAGAAAGTGACAGAGTGACAAAGTGACAGAGTTAATAAATCTTGCGTCATATCCGGAAAAAACAGCCACGCGAAAAAGCGGTTCTTTTTTTCGCATCTTTTGCATATCACTCTGTCACTTTGTCACTCTGTCACTTTGTCACTCTTCTTTCGCCGTCGGCCTGGACGCGAACTCGCCCAAGACCATTACCGCCGACAAAATAGAATACAACGTCAAAGACAAAACCATCAGGACCGTCGGCAAGACCGAGGTCACAAACGCGTCCGGCCAGCGCATGACTTTGCAGGATTCGTATATAACGGAAAGGGGGATAAATGCGTCGGGGCGGAATGTATCGCTGCTGCTGAATCCCCAGACCCACATATCCGCGGCGACGGTCGCAAAGGTCGGCGACATAACCAAGGTGACGGACGCGATATACACCGCGTGCTGGAACTGCGACCCGAATATAAATGCGTGGGAAATTTCGGCGGCCGCGCTGAAACACGATAAAACGCGGCAAGCCATGGATTTTGAGAATATGGTGTTCTGGGTTTACAACGTGCCGGTGATATGGCTGCCCTTTCTCTACGATTATCCGGATCCGACGGTCCGGCACAAAACCGGATTTTTGTATCCCAGCTTTAACACCACCAACGGCATGGGAACGCAGATCAATATTCCGTTTTACATTTCCATATCCGATTCCCACGACCTGACGCTGACCGGATCATACCTGACGAATGAAAACCCGCTGTGGCAGGTAGAGCACCGGCTGAACATAAATCACGGAGAGTTCCGAACGACCGGATCCTATACGTATAATCGGGAAGGCGTCAGCCGCTGGCACGCGTTCAACAAAGATCTCATAGAAATGGGCGATCACGCGCGCCTGAACCTGTTCCTGCAGCGCGCGTCCGACAAAACGTATCTGCAAAAATACGGATTCTATGGGAACCAGCCCTATCTTGATTCCGGGGCGCGGGCCGAATTGTTCGCGCAGACCGGATATGTCACCGCGACCGCGCACATATTCCAGGAACTGCGCGCGACCAATCCGGCCCAGACCACGGTGCCCAGCGGCGACATACTGCCGAACATTCACGGGGTATACCAGACAGAGAGCCTGTTCGCCGACACATATCTTTCGCTGATGGGCGACATTCTGGGCGTCCAGAACTTTTCCAACGGATCCGCGACCCAGCGCGCAATCGGCGCGGCGCGCGTGGTGTCGCCGTGGACGCTGCCGCTCGGCAACCTGGTGACGGCCAGCGCGTCCGCGCGGTATGACGTTTACAGCTTTATAAACACCGCGATGCTGAACGGCGCGACGGACTTTTCCGGGCTGGAATCCCGTTTCCTGCCGTCCGCGTATGCCGAATGGTCATTGCCGTTTTTGCGCGCGGGCGAAAACTGGATCCAGACGATCACGCCGCGCGCCCGCATAACCACGATGATGAACCGGTCAAGCGCGGCCTTTGCGGCCAGCAACGATTCCGCGGGCGCGCTGTTGTCGGACGCGTCGCTGTTTTCGGACAACCGTTACGCCGGATACGACCTGTGGCAGTCGGGGACTTATGCGGACTATGGCCTGAATTGGTCGGCGTTTGATCGGGACAACCGATCCATAGAGGCGTTCGTGGGCCAGACATACGATTTTTCCGAACCTATCGCGACCGATCCGAATTCCGGATTCCGCCGCGGGGCGTCCGATTATGTCGGCCGCGTTTATCTCAATACCGGGAAATGGCTGTCCCTGGCGAACAGGTTCCGGTTCGCCGAAAATAATTTGGAACTGCGCCATCTTGAATCAATGGCGCGCATAGGCGACCGCAACTTTATAAACCTGGGCTATATCTGGGCCGCCCAGTTCCAGGACGCGGTCACCCAGAACCCGTCCATAAACGAGGTTGTCGCCGGATTCGGCATTTACTTGACCGGGCGGGTCAGCCTGAAATACAATATAACGTATAATATCACCGATACCCGCGCGCAACTGCAAACAGGGGGCTTGTATTACGAGCATCCTTGTTATAATATCGCGCTGGAATACATGCACGACGCCGCGCGCAAGGGGGATTTTGTCGGCAAGGCGACAATCCATCTGCGATTCGGAATAAAGCTGGGCGTCGGAAACAGACAGTGAATTTAAGATTTAAGATTTACGGATTTAAGATTTATTAAATCTGAAATCTTAAATCGTAAATCTTAAATAACAAAGGTTTGATTATGAAAGAATTCTTCAAAAAAATTAATCTGGCGTTTGTTTGCGCCTTATGCTTTACGCTTTATGCTCTTGCCGCAAATGCGGCATCGGTCATAGCCACCGTAAACGGAAACCCCGTGACGGACACCGACATAACATCGCGCGTGAAACTGATGTCAAAACAGGGCAGCACGCCGACCAACAACCGCATCCAGGCCCTGTCCAATATCATAGACGATTACGTCCGGCTGGCGTTTGCGGAAAACTTCAAGGCGACGCCGACCGATTCGGATCTGAATAAAGAGATGAAAAATCTGGAATCCAGGCTTGGCGCGATGGATGCGCCCACGCGCGCCATGGCGCGGTTTTCGCTGCGCGCGCAGATTGCATGGCAAATCATAGTGGGGCGCACGATCATACCGACGATCAAGGTATCGGATGATGACATCCAGGCTGAAAAGGCCGACTTGGAACGCACGCACGGGCTGCCCGTTGACGTGACCTTTGTCCGTCTCTTGGACATCCCGGCGGCGGCGGCGGCAAAGCTGACCGCGCCGAAATCATGCGACGGCGCGATTGGCATGGCGAAATCGCTGGGCGGCGACCCCCAGAAAATCACGGCGAAAGAATACGAGCTGTCGCCCGATATACGCGAACGCATCGCCGGGCTGCCGCTGCTGACATGGTCGCCGGTTTCGGACCGCTCTGTCCTGCTGGTCTGCGGCAAGCAAAAGACGAAAGAATACGGCAATCTGGACGAGATAATAAAACAGAACGCGATTTTCAAGCGGGCGATGTTCACCGCGGACCAACAGTTAAAGCAGCTGCGCCGCAAAGCGGTCGTGATTATAAACGACCCGACATACAAGGGGGCGATTTGATTTAAGATTTAAGATTTACGGATTTAAGATTTAGAGAACCGTAAATCCGTAAATCTTAAATCCGCAAACCTTAAATGAATTCCAAACCCATCCTCTTCAACATGACCGCGGCAGAGCTGGAACAATTCGTTGCCGGCCTGGGTCAGCCGAAATTTCGCGCAAAGCAAATCTCCGAATGGCTGGCCCGCGGCGCGCCGGATTTTTCCGTTATGAAAAACCTGCCGGAATCTTTGCGCGAAAAACTAAACGAATCCGCGCGGACCATGCCGGCGGCGATAGACAAAATGCTGGAATCCGCGGACGGTCAGACGACAAAGTTTTTACTGGCCCTGGCGGACGGGCAAAAGATAGAAACCGTCCTTATGCGCACCAGCTATGGCAATTCCGTCTGCGTCAGTTCCCAGGCCGGATGCGCCATGGGATGCAAATTCTGCGCGTCCACGCTTCTCGGCCTGCACCGCAATCTGACAATGAATGAAATGATCGCCCAGGTCCTGGTTGCGTCTTCCCACTTGTTAAAGGGGGACTCGCCTGCGCCGCAAAACAAGCGGCTTGCCTCATCGGTGGAATTTCCCCCTCTAACGCGGGGGATTACGCATATTGTGGTCATGGGCACGGGCGAGCCTTTGCAAAACACGGAAAACCTGCGCGGATTTTTGGAATACGCCAACGCCCGCCTCGGCATTTCATGGCGGCGCATGACGGTGTCCACATGCGGCATAGTTCCGGGAATCCGCGAGCTGACCGAATGGGGGCGGCCAATAAACCTGGCGATATCATTGCACGCGCCAAACGACGCGCTGCGCTCTGCCCTCATGCCCATCAACAATAAATATCCGATTGCAGAGGTATTGGATGCGGCGTTCGCGAATTCGGAAAAGACCGGCCGCCAGCTGATGATTGAATACATCCTGTTGGGCTCTCACAATGACACGCTGCAAAATTATGGGCCCGAACAAGCCGTTGAACTGGCCGCGCTGCTGCGCGGCAAAAACGTGATGGTGAATTTGATTCCGATGAACGCGGTCGCCGAACGCGACTTTGCCGCGCCCAGCGGAAATGCGACGCACCGATTCCAGGATATATTGATCAACGCCGGCGTCCATACGCGCATCCGCCGCGAACGCGGCGCGGATATCGGCTCTGCCTGCGGCCAATTGCGGATAAAATAGCTCTCCCGACACCTTACACACATGCAACCCGTTGATTGTTCAGACGAATATATGTTATTATCTTTTTGATAAAAACATATTGACATTAACATAAAATATATGTTACAATCAAATCAAAGAAAAAACAAAATCTCGCGAATCGGGCGAACACAAGGAAGAACAAGGATGCCGAACAAATACAAAACCGAATCGGAATTCCTGACGCATTATAACGCGGCCGATTTTGACCGGCCGTCCGTTACCGCGGACATTCTGATATTTTCGGTATCTTCCGCGGTCGGCGAAAACTGGCGGCGCGCGAACAAGAAATCTTTCAGCGTCCTGTTGGTCCGGCGCGATGATTGGCCGGATCTGGGCAAATGGAACCTGCCCGGCGGGTTTGTCGGGATACGGGAAACGGCCATCCGCGCCGCGCGCAGAATTCTGGATAACGAAACCGGCGTCAAAGACAATGTTTACCTGGAACAGCTGTATACCTTTGACGCGATTGCGCGCGACCCGCGCATGCGCGTCATTTCAATCGCATACATGGCGCTGATTGATAAATCGCGGCTGCACCACGCCGCCGCGCCCAACGCGCGATGGTTTGACGCGCGGCTGCAATCCGGAAAACTGATCCTGCAAAGCGGCGACCTGACGCTCAAAGAATCCGATCTGGCGTTTGACCATGCCGAGATTATAAAAACCGGCATCCTGCGCCTGCGCAACAAGATTGAGTATACGGACATCGCGTTTGACATGATGCCGCGCGAATTCACATTGGGCGAATTGCAACAAGTTTACGAGGCTATTCTGGGACGCGCCCTGCCGACCGCCGCATTCCGCCGGACAATCGCGGGCAAAGTCGCGGCCACCGGCAAGACCCAGGTCGGCTTCGGCCACCGCCCGTCCATGCTGTTCCGGCGAAAGAAATAAAATTAAATAACAAACCCCAACCAAAAGGATGTGTTATGAAAAACGAAACCTCGGAAAGCACCGTTCAAATCAAGGAATTCAAATACTCTGACAATTATATCATTGAAATTGAAGTAGCCATTACCCTTCACGTAAATAAAGAACCGCCGATAGAATGTCCCGTCATATACCCCTATCCCGGCGCGCCGATTTGGCCCCTTTGGAAAAAGCAGAGCGAAATTGTCGCAAAGAATTCATTTATCAAGCGTCGGTTGGTTCGTGACTATGGCCTCCTGGCCGTTGCGTAAAAGAACGATATAAAAAATCCGGCTTTCGCCGGATTTTTTATTGGATGCCCTGGGCCAATGCTTGCAATCTGTCCACCTGCTCTTTATCGCCCAGCGCATTCGCGATGGTCGTCGCGGATTGCAGGTCTGTCCGCGCGCCTTCCAAATCTTTCAACTGCACGCGCAGCGCCGCCGACTTTTCAAAATACGCCATCGCGTTGCGCGACATTGTTTCGCGCTCGGCCACGGAATGGGCGGACGTAATCTGTTCCGAAATCAGACGGATGGCGGACAGATAGTCTTCGGTCGCGGGCGCATAATTGCCCAGGGCGGTGTTCGCCTCTGCCCGGCCGGCGAAATTTGCCGGATTATCGGACCCGTTCGCAATCGCCGCGGTATAGTCGGCGACGGCCGCGTCCCAATTCTTGGCCCACAGGTTGAATTGCGCGCGTTTGGAATAAATGTCCGACAACGACAGGATATTATTGCTTTGGCTTTGCTCAAACGCCGAGAGAGCGTTGTTTATATCCGCGAACGCGGACGGATAGTCTTCCGCGCGCGCACTCAGAATCGCGCGGTCGTAATAGGCCACCGCGCTAACAGGCGACAGTTCTATCGCGCGGTTAAAGTCGGCCATCGCGGACGCGGCGTCGCCGGTTTGCATAAACGCCTCGCCCCGAAAGACGAGCGCCTCTGCGCTGTGGGGATTCGCCTTAATCGCCGCGGAAAGATCGTATATCGCGCCGGACGCGTCGCCGGACAGCAGCTTGCCCTTGCCGGATGTCAGATAATCGTTCGCGGCCGCTTGCACGGGCGCGGACACGTCCACCACCTCTACATTATTAGCGTTCTGCGGTTTGCTGAAAAATTCCTGGCCGCGGCCGAGTATATAGAACGTCGCGCCCACGAAAAACAATATTATGAACCAATAGGTATAAATCGTCATGCGTTCCATGGAAAACCACGGCGTCTTTACCCTGTTGATTTTTATAGGCGCGCCCGCCGCCGGTATTTCGGTTCTGGCGTCTTTTTTCACCGCCTTGCGCGGCATCGGTTTAGGCGCGGATTTCCGGACAATTTTTTTTGATGGCATGTGTCTCTCCCTCTATTCTCTTGCCGCGATTGTAGAAACAATTTCCATAAAGGTCAAGAATAAATGTAGTAGGGGCAAATAATTATTCCATCAACAAAAATCTGCGATTTTTGCGGGGCCCGGATTTGCCCCTAATGTAATGCGCGTCAAATCTTTCAATTCTTGTTCGGATAATTCGCGAATGTCGCCGGGCGAAAGATTGCCGAGCTCTATCGGCCCGAATGATATCCGCTGCAATTTTGAAACAGGCAGGCCCAGATGCTCCATCACAATTCTGATTTCGTTCTTTTTGCCCTCGCGCAAAGTGATTTTTACCGACAGCGGATACCTGGATAGTATTTCTATCTCCATTGGCGCATATTTGACGCCGTTTATTGCAACGCCGCGCCGCGCCGCGTCAAAAATAGCATCGTCGGACGACATGGGGGACAAAAACTTTCGTAGATTTCGCGCGATGTTTGTGGATTTTATTTCCGCTGCATTCGCCGCGCGCAGCTTTGCAATATATGTCCGCGCAATGCCTGATGACGGCAAGGTAAGTTTCCGCGCCAATTCGCCGTCGTTGGTCAGCAACAATAATCCGGTCGTTTTATAGTCCAGCCGCCCGATGTATTTGAGGGATTGGGGACTAGGGGCTGGGGATTGGGGATTGGTAGTTTTTGATTGCTTCAAAACGTCGTAAATCGTCCGGCGTCCGTCCGGATCGTGCGCGGACGTCACGGTGTTCACGGGCTTGTTAAACGCAAATACGCGCGTGTCGCCGCGGCCGCGAATCGGTTGGCCATCAATTGCGACGGCGTCAGTTTCGTCCACGAAAAAAACCGGCGTTCTCACAATCGCCTTGTTAACCGAAACGCGGCCGGATTCAATAAGGGCCTCGGCCCCGCGGCGCGACGCCGCGCCCGAATCGGAAATAAATTTTGCAAGACGCGTTTTCATTTCTTGGCGTCATCCCGCAGAGCGGCGCAGCCGCGGGTGCGGGATCTCCATAAAATCTGATCAAATTAAAACACTCCGTCCCACAAATCATTCCAGTCCGGATTTTGGGCGTTTATCAGATTATTCTTCCATTCCCTGTTCCATTCTTTCAATTGTTTTTCTCTATATATTGCATCATTAGGGTTATGAAAAATCTCAAAATAAACCAATTTTTCACAATTATATTTTGCAGTGAATTTCCCGAGCATATGTTTTTTATGTTCGGCCACGCGTTTTGTTAAATCGCCGGTAACACCTATATACAAGACATTATTATATTTGTTTGTCATCATATATACGAAGTAATCTCTAGAGCTCAACGGTCGTTTCATCTTCTGTCCAGTTTTATATTCGTATGAAATCACCAGATCCCGCACTCGCACTACTGCGTAGTGCTCTGCGGGATGACACCCTGTAACTCCTTTACCATCTTTGTCGCGGGATTGTATATGCGCACGGGGCCGCCGTATCCCATCGCATTGTGATGCGAAATGGTAAGGAAATCCGGCAGCGGCGGCGATTCGCCCATGTCCATTTTTGCTTTTAACCGCGGATCTTCGTAAGTTCTGCGGTGTTCGGCCTCTATCGGTCTGTTATAGAATCCTTGCAGGATCACGATTTGTTTTTTCAGGTCCAGTTTCGTTATGTCCATCGGCGAATACAGCGGCCCCTTGTCGTCTTTTGCCCCGGGGGTAACCTTGCCCTTGTCGTCCACCGTATCCGGTTTATACACGATCTTGTTGCCCATCATTTCAGAAAACCGTTTCGCGGTATCCATATCATTCTGGCGCAGAACAATCTTTGCCGCGGTCGTAGAGATAATGGTGAACATGGCGTCCTGGCCGTATTTTTCCGAAATCTGGTGCAGGTCTTGGCCGATAATCAGATACGATACTTTCATTCCGCGGCCCAGGTCCGGCCCTTGGATGACCGCCTGTAATTTTTGCATTTTCGGCATTTCGTCCAAGACAAACTGAACGGGAAATGGCCCCAGCTTTTGTCCGGCATTCGTGCCGTCCGGCATGTTGGCCAATAAAAACCGCGACATCAATTCTATAAAGATTCCGGTAATGGGATTCAGCGCGTCCGCGTTGACCTGGTCTATGGACAGATACACCGACACCGGTTTCCATTTGCCGTCGCGCGGATCCTTCATCCCGCGCAAATCGGAAAAGTGAAAGTCCGAATGCGACGTCCGGTTGCGCACGGCGGCGTTGCGGAAAATGCCCAGGCCCGCCATCACCGTGGAGATGATTGACCCGCGTTCCTTGTCCGGGGTATTCGCCAATTGCGTCAGTTCCAGATTCGCGCGGTGGGAATAGTCAAACTGCCGCGCCTCTGCCGCCGCGTCCAGAAACAGGTCCTTCATGGGGTCGGCCATCAT
>WQUT01000033.1 GCA_009781955.1 Pseudomonadota bacterium
AATGAAACGCGGTTGCAGATTTCGCGAATCTTTTCGCGCTGGTCCGCGGTATAGGGAACCGAGTCCGATGTTCCGGCCTTGATAGACGGATGCATGCGCGTCGCCCAATGCGTCCATTCCATCATGTCGGTCAGCAATAGGGACAAATCCGCGCCGTTCGCGTATAACTCGTCAACCTTGGACAGCGCGGCCGACGTGTCGCCCGACAATAGTATGTCCATGAAATTCACAACCACGCCGCGATCCGCGCGCTTTAACATATCCAGAACCGCGCCCTCGTCCACTTTGCCGCCGGTTTGCGCGATCGCCTGGTCCAACAGGCTCAGCCCGTCGCGCACAGACCCGTCCGCCGCGCGCGCCAATAATTCGTTCGCGCCGTCTGTCAGGGTTATTTTTTCTTGGGATGCAATCCATGCAAAATGTTTCTTTAATGTTTCCACCGGAACGCGCATCAAATCAAAACGCTGGCACCGCGATAGAATCGTCACGGGAACCTTTCTGATTTCGGTCGTCGCCAGAATGAAGATGACATGCGCCGGCGGTTCCTCCAACGTCTTCAACAGGGCATTGAATGCGGATTGCGACAGCATGTGGACTTCGTCAATGATGTAAACCTTGTACCGGCCGTTGGTCGGGCGGTAAAGCGCGGCGTCCAGAATATCGCGCATATTGTCCACGCCGGTGTGCGACGCCGCGTCAATTTCCATCACGTCTATATGCTGACCCGCCGCGATGGCAACGCAGTTTTCGCAAACCCCGCACGGCTTCGCCGTCGCCTTGTCCGATGACAGACAGTTCAGTGCCTTTGCCAAAATGCGCGCGGTGGACGTTTTTCCGGTGCCGCGAATGCCGGTAAAAATATAGGCGTGCGCGATCCGCCCCGTATTGATTGCGGTGGTCAGGGTCTTTACCAAGACATCCTGGCCTATCAGGGAATCAAAATCTTGGGAACGATATTTCCGCGCTAAAACAGTGTAATTGGTATCCATGCAAATTCCTTTGTGAGCGAGACTGTATTTACAATGCCTAAGCATAGCAAATATGATTTTGATTTCAAGGGATAAAGTAGGGGCGCATGTTATGCGCCCTTTGATTGGGCGGATAATATCCGCCCCCGCTAAAATTGTGCTGATAATCGCATTTTTTAATTTGTTGCGCCCGCGATAATCAGGCGTTCTGCGATTTCGGTGTAACCGTTTTCTGACGCATAGTACAACGCGCTGTGCCCAGCGTTATCCACGGCGTTCACATCGGCCCCCGATTCCAGCAACAGCGCGGCAAAGTCATTGCGGCCGCGTATCGCGGAAACAATCAGCGGCGTTTCGCCGGATTCATTCTTGATGTCGGCGGTTGCCTTTGCGGTCAGCAACGCGCGGCCCATAAACACGTTGCCGCTGGCGGCCGCATAGTGCAGCGGCGCGTCGCCGTCCAGCCGTTTCTTATCCGGATCAGCCCCGCCGCGCAGCAGTAATTCCGCCACGGCCAGGTTGTCGCGCGTCGCCGCGATAAACAGCGCGGATTCGCCCGCGTCGTTCAGCGCATTCACATCGTTTGTTTTCAACAACGCGGCTATTAATTCGGTCTGACCGTTCGCCGCCGCTTGGTGCAGCGGGGTGTTTCCGTATTGGTCTTTGGACTCGCCGTCGCCCGTCAGGTCGGCGACGATATCGCGCAGGCCCTTGGCCGTCGCATAGTCCAGCGCGGTGTGCCCGTCATTGTCCCCGATTGTTTTATCCGCGCCGACCGACAGCAAGAACTTTGCCGCCTCGGTCTTGCCATTGTCCAGGGCAAACATCAGCGCGGTTTTGCCATCCTTCGTCGTCGCATTCACATCCGCGCCCGCGTCCGACAATATCTTGATAATTTCTTTCGCACCCGCGCCAGCCGCCGCATGAATCGGCGGGACGGATTGGTTGTTGGACAGATTCGCATCCGCGCCGCCGTCAATCAAGATTTTCGCGATATCGCGCGCGCCCCGCTGCGCGGCATAAAACAGCGGGGTATTTCCCATCTCGTCCCGCTTGTTAAAATCCAATCCGCCTTTTTTAACAAAGGCCTCTACGATTCCTTTCTGGCCGGTTTTCACCGCGTTCAAAAAAATATTGCTGATGTTGTCCATGGTTGCTCCTTTTTATCTGCGCCGTTGACTATCCCGGATTTCTGGGATGGTCATTTATTACATTTTACCCAAAAGATATTTCACCGTTTCTTCATTCCCGTTTTCCGTCGCGATATCCAACGCGGTTTTGCCGGCATTATCCGCGGCGGACGCATCCGGCTTGCCGAATGAAAACAGCATGTCGGCCAGCGCGCGCGCGCCGGTATCTTTGCGGTTGGCGGCGGCATAGTGCAGTGCGGTCTTGCCGTTGCTATCCCTCGCCGTCACGTCCGCGCCGGCTTCGCACAACGCCAGCTGCACGGATTCCATCCTATCGTAATCGCCGGCGCAAGCGAACATCAAAGGCGTCTGGCCCATCCGGTTCGCCGCGTTAATATCCGCGCCGTTGGCAATCAGGTAATCAATGATGATTCCTTCCAAACTCTGATTATTAACCCTGCGGGAAAAATTGCTTTTGACGGCAAAGCCCAAAAGCGTGTTGCCGTCTTCGTCCGCCGCGCCATTCTTGTCCCAACCTTTCAAGGCAAATGCGGCCAAAATTTTGCCGATCTTGTTTTCTTTAAGCGCCGTTTCGTTCCAGTTGTCGGATTTAAACATTTCTATTATCGCGCCGCGGCCGGAATCGGAAACATAATTCGGATCCAGGCCCGCATCCAGCAGAATATCAACCGCGCGATCATCAATTTCACGGCAACCCGCGCCCAAGGGCGTCAGTCCGTTAAAATCGCGCAGGCCGTAGGTATCCGTTTCGCAAATCGCGTTCGGACCTTTCAAAGCAAGATTGGCAATCGCGTCATAAGCATTTATATAGATCGCTTGAAACACGTTCTTGTCCGGCACCAGCATGTCAAAAAGCTTCGCCGCGCGCTTGCTGATAACAATATCGCCGGGGGTGTTGCCGTAATCGTCCTTGGCGCCCAGGTCCAGTCCGGCATCTATGAATTCCCGCGCGGTTTTTATAAAATCATCAATTTGTTTTTCATCGCCCTCGTTCTTTGGCGCGTAAGTAGAATAGCGATTTATGTAAAACCATTCGGCCAGTTCGTGCAGCGCGGTCGCCCCGTTTTTGCCGATCATATCCAGCTTTGCCCCGCGTTCCCGCAAAACTTTCACAAACCGCCAGAACCCGGCGCGCGCGGCATAGTGATAACAGCACAGATTTTCATTCTTGTCTTTTTTCAGAACGCTGACGCGCGCATCCAACAGCATCGCCATCATTTCATTAAACGCATCCAAATGTTCTTCGTAAAATTTCGGATCGCCCTTGCGCGCGATATGATGCAGCAGGGTGAAATCGTAATCATCCGTCGCGGTCGGCGGCACGCCGCCGTCAAATAAAATCTTTAACGCGACGACGTCCGCGTATTCCGCGGCGGTAAAGGCGGCTTGTTTTGCCTCTTCCATATTTTCAGCGACGATTTGCCTATACGCATCGTGAATCTGATCCGGCGTCACGCCATCGCCCGGATGCCGACGATACATGGATTCTATGTCATAGTGAGTCATTGCTTCACCCCATTCTTAAAGTTTTCAAATTCCGGGCCGCGCAAATCGGATAAATATCCGTCCCGCTTTGCGGTCATGCCCGCCGCATGCGCGATTTTTGCGCCGGCCATGGCAATATCATCGCGCGCCAGGTCGGGATATGCGGCGATGTATTCCGCGCTTATCGGGCGCAGCGGGGCGACCGCATCTTGTCCGCGCAGCTTTTGATAATTTGCAGGCCTGGGCTGCATTGCCGAATTCGGCGCGCGCTTTCTGGCCGCCGCCAACGCAAGATCAATGTATTCCAAAGATTTCGCATAATCGCCGGCCATATAATAAACCAGCGCAATATTGAACAACGCATCAATGCGTTCGGTCCGGTCCAGCGCGCGGATAAGAATCGCCGCCGCGCCAAGGCGCCCGTCGCGGACGCAATCACGCAGCATTTCCGCCGCTGCGTCGTTTTCTGGAATGGTTTGGTTGTGAAAGCTGTTCATACCGCCAATCATAGTAAAGATTTTTAACAAATTCAATGAATAATTGACTTGTATAATACTAAATAGTAGCATTCCACCGAACGTTAAATCCAAACCTACCCCGAAAATCTAAGGCAACAAGTTGCCAAGATTTTCTCCCCTTCGGGGAAGGGGAATTCGCGCTCATTTTGAACGCGCTAAATTACCCTTCTTAGAAGGGTCGGATTTTCTTAATGAGCCAAAGGCGAATTTAGAAAATCCGGGGTAGGCATACTTTATAAAATAAAGGACTAAATTATGGACAAAGCATACGAAGACATGATGCGCGCGAACCTGAAAGCGGCCGGAATGCCGGACGCCCAGATTGACGCGATGCTGCAAATGCAAAAGGCGGCGATGGCGGCGGCGAATGTTCCCGAAAGCGCATTAACGGCGGCAATGGCAAATTCACAGCAAGATATCGCCGCCGGATTCGGCAATCTGTTCAGCGGCGAGCCGGAGTTTGCGATGGTGGACGCGCCGTCGGTCAATGAATCTTACCAGTGGGCGATCGCCTGCGGCGCGGATCTGGGCTATATGCGCGGCGATATTTTGAACGACCTGCCGACCGATGCGGACTCGGACAAAGAGATGTTCACGGAAATGCTGTCGGACCAGTGGGGAATTGAAAATCACAAAGACGCGACCGAGATGTGCGACAGCTTGCTGGCCGGCCGACACTCCAAGAAATATCACGAGGCCGCGGCCAAGAACATCGCGGGCGAAGATTTGGATAATATAAAGAAAGCAACCGCATTATTCGCGAAAGATAAACTGATACGGGCGGGCGAAATTCCGAATATGCTGATCTGGGACCTGGGCCGGTTGGCCAATCTGTCGCGGTTTTGTTACGATGCCGGATGGCTGTCCCGGGACGAGGTTCTGCATTACCTGAAAGAGCTGGCGTTGCTGGTTCAGAAAAATTACAAGTCCTGGCGCGACCTGTCCATCGGATATCAATTCGGCCGCGCGGTGTGGGGCGGCGTTGACGACGACGAATACGAAGAAATGAAGGGCAATATGGAAGAGCTGCTG
>WQUT01000034.1 GCA_009781955.1 Pseudomonadota bacterium
ACCCTTTTTTACATTGAAGAAAGGAGAATTTCATGGCAAAAGCAAAGGAAGAAAAGGCGGCCGCAGCGGCATCGCCAAAGATGAACCCGGCGTTGGAATCGGCATTGGCGCAGATCAAGAAAGAGTTCGGAAAAGACGCGATAATGACCATGGGTGACGGCGCGCAGCAGAATATAGAGGCCATATCATCCGGATCCATCGGGCTGGATATTGCCCTCGGCATCGGGGGTTATCCGCGCGGGCGCATTGTGGAAATCTATGGGCCGGAATCATCGGGCAAGACGACACTCGCCCTGCATGCGGTGGCAGAGGCGCAGAAAAATGGCGGAACAGCCGCGTATATTGACGCTGAAAACGCGCTGGATCCCAACTATGCGCACAAACTGGGCGTTGACGTGAAAAACCTGATTATTTCCCAGCCGGAATCCGGCGAGCAAGCCTTGGAAATCGCCGACACCCTGATTAAATCCGGCGCGGTGGATGTGGTCGTCGTGGACTCTGTCGCGGCACTGGTGACCAAGTCGGAACTGGAAGGCAATATGGGCGATACCTTTGTCGGAACGACCGCGCGACTGATGTCGCAATCGTTGAGAAAGCTGGCGGGCAGCGTTTCGCGTTCCAATACCCTCTTGATATTTATCAATCAAATCCGTATGAAGATCGGCGTGATGTTCGGCAACCCCGAAACGACATCCGGCGGAAATGCGTTAAAATTCTATGCGTCTGTGCGCCTTGATATTCGCCGCATTGGTCAGATCAAGGACAAGGAAAACGTGGTCGGCAATGAAACGCGCGTGAAAGTGGTGAAAAACAAAGTCGCGCCGCCTTTCCGCACGGTTGATTTCAAGATAATGTATGGCGAAGGGATTTCCCGCACGTCCGAGATTCTGGATATGGGCGTCAAGATGGGCCTGATTGACAAGGCCGGCGCATTCTATTCGTATAACAGCGAACGCATAGGCCAGGGCGAGGCGAACGCGCGCCAGTGGTTGCGCGATCATCCGGATGCGGAAAAAGAATTGCAGAATAAAATCATGGCGCATTCGGCGGGCCTGGCCGAAGAAATGACCACGGGACCTGCCGCAGAGGATAGTGCCGTGGAATAAATTTATAACAAAAGGATAAAAAATGAAAAAACTTTATATATTTCCAATGATCGCGATGCTGGCCGCGTGCGGCGGCGCACCGACGCAGAATATCGTCCGTGGTCAGATTGACGACAATACGAAATTCAAAATTGCGCCAGTGGCCGTAGAGATAGAAAGCCTGTGTCCCGCGCCGAGTTATCCTGATTCAAAAAAGCTGGGTGCTATTTTCCAGAAAATGGTTGCTGATGAATTCTGCGCGAAACAAACATGCACCGATAAAACCGGGGATAATGTGGTTGATATCGCGATACGAATAAAATACCATCGCGTGTTCCAAGGCGAAGGGTTCGCCTGCAGCGAATCATTTTCACAGAGCACGATGCAGTGGGCGGCCGATTTCACAAAAAATGGCGCGGTATTGTCAAACGGTGAATATTCCAGTGTTCTGACGCCGTCGTTCGGCCTGTTCGGCAATCTTGGGCGCATAGCGACACAGTTGTCATTCTCCGGCGGCCCAGAGGAAGAAATGAACAATATAAAAGCAATGACCACGGGTAAAAACGGCATCTCCGAAGGATTATCAAAGACTATTGATAACCTGAAGTAATAGTTATGGCCATCAAAAACATTTTTTGGGATGTGGACGGGGTTCTGGCAAACCTGAACTTCGCGTATTTTAATTTTCTGAAAAATCATCCGAACTGGCGCGAAACATACAAAGAGCTGCAATGGGCGGATTTGCCGGCGGCATTGCCCATCGGGCCGAAATACGGCGCGCTGGAATTGAAATCCCATCCGACGCTGGGCGATAAACTGGATTACGATTTTTGCCACAGCTTGGAATTCTTTAATAACCGCCCGCTGTATCCGGATGCGATTCCGGCATTGCGCGCTTTGAATAAATTGGGATACCGCCAGATCACGGCATCCGCGACATTTGACGTTGCGACAAAAACGGCGTTGCTTAAAAAACTATTCGCGGACGCGCTGTTTCTGGATATTGAATGCGTCCGGCACGGAACATTCATGTCCGACACGGCCAAGGAAAATTTGCTGAAATACGCCTGTGAAAAATACGGATTGGATCCGCGCGAATCGGTTCTGGTTGACGACCGGATTTACAATCTGCCGGCCGCGATGAATATCGGCATGCGGGTTGTGCGGATGCGCAGCGAATTTACGACGGATTCGCCCGCGGAATTTAAAAACGTGCCAGAGGTTCGCAGCAATTATGAATTTGTCGGCTGGCTGATTGCGAATAATAATTAAAAATAAAAAGGAAACATTATGAAGACGGTAGTTATCATTCCCTGCCGGATGGCGTCCGAACGCCTGCCCAAAAAATTTATGCAGGATATAAACGGCAAGACATTAATCCGGCGCGTGTATGAAAATGTGTCGCGCGTGTTCGGCCATTCGGATTTGTTCATTGCCTGTGACGGAGAGCCGCTGTATTCCCATACCAAAGAATTCGGCGCGAACGCGGTTATCACGGATCCCGACCTGCCCAGCGGCACGGACAGAATCGCGGCGGCCCTGAAAGAAATTGATCCGAACGGGGACAAATACGACATAGTGATAAATTTCCAAGGCGACGATGTGAATGTTGACCCGACCATCTGCGCGCGTCTGGTTGATTTAATGCGGCAGACAAAATGCGACATTGCAACCGTCGCGCAGCCGATAGACGACGCGGGACTGATAAATAATCCGAACATCGTCAAAATCGCGATGGGCGAAAACGGCCGGTGCGTGTATTTTTCGCGGTCTCCGATTCCGTTCGCGCGCGCGGTCGGCGGCGTTGACAACGCCCTCTGGCATATCGGGATTTATGTTTACAACGCCGCGTCCTTGCGAAAATTCGTGTCATTGCCGGTCGGAAAGTTAGAGGCGACCGAAAAGCTGGAACAGCTGCGCGCACTGGAAAACGGGATGTCAATTTACGCGTTGACGGTAAAAGATACCCGTATGGATCCCCGCGCGCCGGCGGATGTGAATACCGCGGAAGACCTGGAGGAAATGAGGAGGTTTGTAAAATGAGCCACGTAAAGATTTCAGAAAAAGTCATCTTTGGAAACGATTTGCCATTTGTATTAATCGCCGGGCCGTGCGCGATGGAATCGCGTGACCATGCGATGATGATGGCGGAACAGCTGGTGCAACTGACGGATAAATTGAACATCCCGTTTGTGTTCAAGACCAGCTTTGACAAGGCCAACCGGACGTCCGTCGCATCGGGCCGCGGCGCGGGGCTGGAATACGCCATCTCTGTCTTTGATGAAATTCGTGAACACTTCGGATGCCCCGTTGTGACGGACGTTCACACCCCGGACCAGCCGGCGGTTGTCGCCCCGCACGTTGACATGCTGCAGATTCCGGCGTTTCTGGCGCGTCAGACCGATTTGCTGGTGGCGGCGGCGAAACCCGGAAAGCCGGTTAATATAAAAAAACCGCAATGGTCGGCCGCGTGGGATATGAAATCCACGTTAAAGAAAATGGCCGATTCCGGAAACGATAAAATCCTGCTGACCGAACGGGGGACCAGCTTTGGCTATAACAACTTTGTCGTGGATATGCGCAACATCCCGTGGATGGAAACATTGGACGCGCCGGTCGTGATTGACGCGACGCACGGCATTCAACAGCCGGCGTCCGGCGGCTGCACATCTGGCGGGGACCGGCGGCTGGCCCCCGTTATTGCGCGCGCGGCGTTAAGCATCGGCGTTGCAGGCGTGTTTGTGGAAACCCATGATAATCCGGACGCGGCCCCTTGCGACGGGCCGAATATGATTAAACTGTCGGATATGGAAACCCAGCTGCGGATTTGGAAAGAGCTGGACGCCATCGCAAAACAAAACCCGATAGTGTTATAGCCGGTCAGATTTTACTATAAGAAATACGATTTTTATGGTATAATTAAAATGTCCAAAAAAATCGGTCGGTTTTTTAGGACATTTTTATTTTCATTTGCAAAATTAAAAAATCCCCAAATTTCGCGCCTTTTCCCAGTGCCTCTGTTTTTCATCGGACGAGTAAAATAACCGACCGATTTTTTTCCTCGGTTTTTCATGGCGGAAATAGCGGAGGATTGAATGAAAATCAAACTTTACATTTGCGCGATCGCTGTCGCGTTGTGCGCCGCATGGCCGGCGTTCGCGGCCGTCAGCGCCGACTATGCCGCAGAGATGGAGCTGGCCAACAAAACCGCGCTGCGCGCCGCGCTGAAGGCCGAAATCGCCCAGATAGATTCCGAAATCTCCAGATGCAACAAGGCCAAAACAAACTGGACAGCGGCGACGGTCGTCGGCAGCGTGGGCGTTGTCGGAACCGGCATCGGCGCGATTGTCCAGCATAACCAGATTCAATCCAAGAAGAGAGAGCTTTCGGACTTGAGAAATTCTCAATAGTCAAAGCGGCATTAAGTGCCATCCCCGGAATTTCCGCAGTGGCGCAAAGCGCCATCCGGGAAATATCCGGGGACCGGCACTAAAACATATTTGCCGCGGCGATTGTGGGCAAAAATAAAAGGAAGAGGGATGAAAGTCTTTACGAGTTCGTTCATAACCCGCGCGGCGGCGATATGCGTCGTTATTGTAGGGGCAAATAATTATTTGCCCCTGTGGAATAGCGCCGCGAATGCGGCCAGTCTGGACATGCAGATTCAGATGGTGAATTCCGACATCGCGCGGCTGACGGCGGAACGCGATGAAAAAATGGCGCGGCTGCAATCTTGCGCCAAATCCGTGAACGGATTCAAAATAGCGGGAATCACGACGCTGGCCCTGACGGGCGTCGGCATCGGGATAAATATTGCAGAGCACAACACAATATCCAAACTGAATGACCAGATAGATGCGACCAAGGCGGAAATCGCGCGCGCAGAGTGGGAAAAGGCAAAGCAGGCGGAAATAGACAGATTGAAGCAACAATTGGCAAGTCAAGAGAAACAGCGGCAACAGGCCATAAATGACGAACGAACGGGCAGCATGGCCAATGCGCCGAAACCCGGCGAAACAATAGTCGCCGGACAGCCGTGCGACGCGGAATATGATTGGATTGGCAACCCACAGGCCGGGTGCCCCAAAGGTCAGTCCAGACAATGCATAGACAAGAAATGGGGCGAGTGCCGGGTGCCGCTCTCGCTTACCGTTACGGAGATAACGCCTGTAAAGCGCCAAATCGCCGGATGCTATGGAATTAAAGATTACAACGCGTTCCGGCCGCAGATAAGGGATTACTTAAAATCGGATTATGCGAATTTTTCCGCCGACAACGGCGGATACGATGCCAGCATACAACAGATAGATTACTCGGCCAATGCAAACGGATGTTTGGAAAGCATAACTTATCAGAGCAAGGAATTTAATATCTTCGTCTATAACTTTGTCTGCAATGATCCCAATGCGAATTGCGCCGGCGCGACAAATTCCGCATCTGCTGTTCAACAACAGGGCCAAACTACGCAGACAGTGGCAACGTCCGCTGTATCCGTTTCTGTGCCGCCGACAGAGCCGCAAAAACAAAAGGAACGGGCCGGCGAAACAAGCGGGCGATCGGCGCCGATGCCGCTTTTGCCCGCGGGGGCCGCACCGCAATTGGCTGTCCCTGCGGCGCCGGCGTTATCCAATCTGACTATGCCCGCCCAAGTCCCGATGACGGATAAACAGAAAGCAAAGGCCCTGGAAGAAATTAACAAGAAAGAAGCCCAGAATCTGAAAGACCTCCGCAGCATGGATAAGGCCGATGCAAAGGCCGATCTGGGCCAAGTGAACGCCGCGAGGAGAGAGATGTCCGGCACCATCAGCGATGCCCAAAGAAAGCAGATGGATGATTTGCTGAAACGGCGGTATCCCGACTTGATCGGCGCCCAGGAATTATCCCCGCAGGAAAAGGAAGAGCTGGGATGGCTATTATTGCAAGCGCAGCAGGACCAAGCCGCATACGGCGCGCGGCTGGACGCCAAGGCCGCGGAGTTAAAGGCAAAGATTAAACAGTCGGACAACCAATACAAGCTGGATATGGCGAAAAACAAACTGGACGGCCGCACGATAAGCGAAGGCATCGCAATGGATAATCTGACCCAATTCCAACTGCCGGCCAATCCGACGAGCGCGGAGGTTAACCAGGGAATGAATCTGGTGAAAAAAGCTGAATCGGAGATATCGGACCTGGATTACGAGGTCGCGCCCTGGCGCAACAATGCAGAGGCGAATTGGCTGAGCGCGGCGGATTTGTCTTATCTGCGCGGATTGGACGCCCGGATTACGACGGACCGGAATACGGTCGGCCAACGGCGGGCGGAACTGGAACAGGCCCAGCGGACCATTGACACCCAACAGATGCAAGACAGGCTGAAAGATGTCCGGGACGCCAGACAGGAGAATATCAACAAAGCCCTGGGCTTATAGCTTTCACATATTGGATTGTTTTGGCGCGATCGCAATCGCGCCAATTTGCATGGCGCCGCCGAATATGATAATATTCCCACCATGAGAGAGAAGAGTCCGACCCCAGGAATAAATCTTTTTCCGCGAACGCTCGCCGGATTCTATTGGGAACTGGCGCGGCGGTTCTGGCCGTTCATTTTCGGGCTGATCGCGCTGAGCGTCTTTTACGGCGTGCTGTCCAAGGTTTTGCCGGCGTTATCCGTCAAATGGCTGTCCGATGCGATAACGGGCGCCGCGCCCGGCGTTCCGCTGGTCCCCCAGGTCATGCCGGTCGCGATCGCATTGGGCGCGATGTTCGTCGCGCTGTTTCTAGCCGATTGGATATCGTCGTTTGTGGATGGCCACTACGCGCCGCTGGTGCAGGCGAAGACCGGCGAGATTCTGTATGACCGTCTGTCAAAGCAATCGGTCGCATTCTTCAAGGACAATTCAGCCGGATATTTGGTAGAGCAGGGCAACACGGTCGTTTCCAATTTCAAAAAAATCTGCGTTGACCATATAGAAAAAATACTGGGTCTTTTGTTCGCGATCGCGATCAGCATGACGCTGATGTTCCAGGTTCATTGGAAAGTGGCCGCGCTGTTTTCCGTATGCGCGGGGCTGCGCCTGGTCCACTGCGGATTCCATGTGCGCGGCATGACCAGGGAATGGGTCGCGGCGTCGCGATTGGGCGCCCAGGTCACGTCAAAATACGTTGACAGCATTTCCAACTTTATGAATATAAAGCTGTTCGCGCGCCGCGATGACGAGCGGATTTATCTGAACAAAATCCGGCTGTCGCACGCGATCGCGCGCCAGCGCGCGAACCGGGCGGCGCGCATGTTCTGGCTGTTCCCATACGCGTATGAGAAGTTTTGCATGATCGCGCTGATATTCATGCTGGTGCAGCTATACGGCGCGGGCGCGATGAACCTGGGCGACATGGCGTTTTCGCTGATGGCGTTCGTCACAATGATGGGAATGATCCGCAGCATAACATGGACGCTGCCGGATATTATAGACAGCGCGACCGCCGCGCACCAGGCGTATCGCGCGATTGCAAAGCCCATTAACATCTGCGACCCGCGCGGGGCCGCGCCGTTAAAGGCCGGCAAATGCGGGGTCAGTTTTGAAGATATTTCTTTCGGATACGGTAAAGAGCGTTTGTTCAGCGGTCTGACGCTGGATGTAAAGCCGGGGGAAAAGGTCGGCATCGTCGGGCTGTCCGGCAGCGGAAAATCAACGATGCTGTATCTCCTTATGCGGCTGTATGACGTGAACGGCGGCGCGATAAAGATAGGCGGCCGGGATATACGCGAATGCTCGCTGGATTCATTGCGCGCGGCGGTATCGTTCGTGCCCCAGGATTGCACCCTGTTCAACCGGACGCTGTCCGAAAACATTTCATACGGGGCAAAGTCGGCGAATCCGTCCCGCATAGTGGGCGCGGCGAAAAAGGCCAAGGCGCACGATTTCATCATGCGGATGGACAACCGCTATGAAACCGTCGTGGGCGATCGGGGCGTGAAATTATCCGGCGGCCAGCGGCAAAGAATCGGCATCGCGCACGCGATATGCAAAGACGCGCCGATAATAGTTATGGACGAGGCGACCAGCGCGCTTGATTCCCAGACCGAGGCGGCGATTCAGAATTCATTGAAATTAATCTTGCGCGACAAAACCGCGCTGGTCGTGGCGCACCGGTTGTCCACTCTGCGCCAGATGGACCGGATAATCGTGTTGAACCGCGGCAAGATTATGGAATCCGGCACTCATGCCCAGCTGTTGCGGAACAAAGACGGAATATATTATAAACTATGGATGATACAATCGGACGGATTTATCGCCTGATTATTTCCGCATTATTTCCGCGTCTTTTTGCGAATAACAGAATCCAGTTCTTTTTTGCGCAGGCGGATTGTCTGGGGCGTGACCTCTACCAGTTCGTCGTCTTGAATGTATGACAGCGCTTCTTCCAGCGAAATCTTGCGCGGCGGGGCCAGGAACAGTTTTTCGTCCGCAAGAACGCTTCGGATATTGTTGACCTCTTTGCCCTTGATCGGATTTACTTCCAGATCGTTTTCCTTGCTGTGCTCGCCTATAATCATGCCGCTGTAAACCTGGGTCTGCGGCTCTATAAACAATGTTCCGCGCGGCTGCAGGTTAAAGAGGGCATAAGTCGCCGCAGCGCCGTTTTCCATGGATACCAGCACGCCCGGACGGTATTGGTCGGTGTCGCCGCGATAAGGGCCCCATGAAGCGAATATCCGGTTCATTATTCCGGTGCCGCGCGTGTCGGTCCTGAATTCCGAAAGATATCCGATTAAACCGCGGGACGGCGCGGAAAATGTTATGCGCGTTTTGCCGATGCCGGATGGTTTCATTTCCGCAATGGTCGCCTTGCGCTTGGTCATTTTTTCTATCACAACGCCGGTGTATTCGTCGTCAACGTCTATGACCACGTCTTCTATCGGTTCCAATTGCTCGCCGTTCGGGCCCGTCTGCATCACAACGCGGGGGCGGGATACGGACAATTCAAACCCTTCGCGCCGCATGGTTTCAATCAGTATGCCCAGCTGCAGCTCTCCGCGTCCGGACACCTCAAACGATTCATTGTTCGCGGATTGCGTGACTTTTAATGCGATGTTGGTTTCGGCCTCGCGGAATAACCGCTCGCCAATCATGCGGGATGTTAATTTCTTGCCGCCCGAACGCCCGGCCAAGGGCGAAGTGTTCACAAAGAATGTCATGGTCAGCGTCGGCGGATCAATCGGCAATGCCGGAATCGGGGCGAAAACAGACGGATCGCATAATGTATCCGCCACGGTCGCCCGACTAAAACCCGCGACAACCACGATGTCGCCGGCGGACGCGCTTTCCAGCGAAACCTTTTCAATCCCGCGGTGCTCTATGATTTTGGTAATCTTGGCGTTCTCCAAAAATTCGCCACGCATGTTAATCGCTTTCACCGCCTGGCCCACGCGAACGGTGCCGGATTCTATGCGGCCGGTCAGGATGCGGCCCACGTACGGATCCGCCTCTAACGTTGTCGCCAACATGCGGAAAGGCGCGTCAACTTCGCAACGGGCACCTGTTACCCCCCCCATCGCCCCTTCGGGCGACACCCCCCCGTTGGGGGGGAAGCAATCCGGCGCGGGAACATGATCAATGATTAATTGGAACAGCGGCGTTAAATCTTTATGTTCGTCCCCCTTCGCCAAGGCTTCGGGGGACAAGTCGGTCAAATTGCGCACGGCCCAGCCATCGCGGCCCACGGCGTATACGTATGGAAAGTCCAGCTGGGAATCCGTCGCGCCCAGTTTATCAAACAAATCAAAAGTTTCGCTTAACACCTCGTCCGGGCGCGCGTCGGTTCGGTCAATCTTATTGATGGCCACGATGGGGCGCAGTCCCAGCTTTAACGCCTTGGACAACACGAATTTCGTCTGGGGCAGGGGGCCTTCGGCACTGTCCACCAGCAATATCACGCCGTCAACCATACTCAAAATGCGTTCCACCTCGCCGCCAAAGTCCGCATGCCCGGGCGTGTCCACAATGTTTATTTTATATTCGTGCCATATGACCGACGTAGGCTTTGCGCTGATTGTAATTCCGCGCTCGCGTTCCAGATCGCCGGAATCCATGACGCGCTCGGCCACGCGTTCGTTCTCTCTGAACGTGCCGGCCTGGCGCAGCATATTGTCCACCAGCGTCGTTTTGCCGTGATCAACGTGCGCGATGATTGCAATGTTTCGTATTTTCATAATGTTACCTTACAAAATTTTCCCGCCCCATTTCGGGCGAATGGGCGGAATTATACCGCGCTTTGTTTAATTTTCAAGGAAATTCGCAGGGGTTTATTTTTGCTGGGCCCGGATAAAATAATCATAGGCGGCTGCAGTATTTTTATTTCTTAGAACACACGACTCATACATTCTTTTAAGATCGGCAGGGGTGCAATTGACAATGGCCTCGGTCATAGCGAGATGCAAATTCTGTGAATCTGTCCGCTGTTTGGTCCGCAAGGCGTAAAGGGTGGAAATAAAAGTCGGCGCGGCAGAATAGCTAAACATATTGTTCAGGCTGTCATTCAGCAATGGGACGCCGATTAACGATGTGCAAACACCGGCATGTTGTTCCACACAGGAAAAGAAATTTTGGACGTCATAGCGATTAATATGGATAGGTTCAAAAACTTTTCTAAACGGGTGGCCGGAGTTCTTTTGCATCAAAGAATTAAGCTTTGTATGCATTTTTTCCGCTGTAACAGGTTGGCCGGGATAGTTAGCGCCGAAAAACATATTGTATATGCAGAGCCAAATGTCATGATATATTTTGTAAAAATCGGCGGATGGGATCTTGGCCGGCAGCGTTATTTTTAAATTATCCAAATCCTGTTCTTCTTTGCGCGTCAACCTAATATTATCGCAGGAATTTATAACGACAAGCGGGGTCGCCCTTATAAAGTCGGCAAAATCAAAAGGGTCATAGGTTTTATTTTGCATAAATGCATCCTTATAATTTGCATCCTCTCTATGCGCCGAATATTACAATGAAAATCCCGCGATTTCAAGCGCGGGATAGTTTTTATTTCTTTACCCCAATAACCTTTCGTCCGCCCATCAAGGGCTGCAGCTTTTTCGGCACGTTCACGCTGCCGTCCGCGTTCTGGTGGTTTTCAATCACGAACGCCAATGCGCGCGGCAGGGCGATCGCGGTATTGTTCAAGGTCGCGACGAATTTCACCTCGTTCGTGCCGTTTTCGCGATAGCGCGTGTTGGTGCGCCGCGCCTGGAACTCTCCGATTGCGGAACAGCTGCCGGCCTCGCCCCATCGGCTTTGCCCGGGCATCCAGACCTCTACATCGCATGTTTTAACCTTGTTAAATCCCATATCGCCGGTGGACAGGTTGATGGTGCGGTTCGGCAATTCCAGGTCGGTCACAGCTTCGCGCAGGTTGTTCAAGATGAATTCGTACATCTCGTCCGATTCCGCCGGGCGGCAGAAAATATACTGTTCCAGCTTGTGAAACTCATGAATTCGGTACAGGCCGCGGGTGTCGCGGCCGGCCGCGCCCGCTTCTTTGCGAAAGCAATTTGACAAGCCGAAGTATTTGATGGGCAATGCGTTTTCCGGCAGAATTTCATTGCGGTGCAGCGAATTCATGACGATTTCAGATGTGCCGGCCAGCGCGCGGTCGGTGTCGGCCAGCATGAACACATCGTTATTCATGACAGAGAGGTCGGATCCGATAAAATGCCCCGCGTCAAAAATCGTCTGGGGCTTTGTCACCGCCGACACGCGCATGAAGGTAAATCCCTTGGCAATCAGTTTTTGCGTGACGTATGATTGGATGGCAAAGTCCAGCTCTGCCGCCTCGCCCATCAAATGATACACGCGGGATCCGCTGATTTCGGCCACCTTTTCATTCATCCACCAATTGTTTTGATCCAGAATTTCCCAATGCGGCCGCGGGGTGAAATCAAACTTGCGGATCGCGCCCGATTCCGCCGTCACGACGTTGAATGTATCGTCAGGCCCAACCGGAGAATCCGGCGACGGGATATTCGGCACGCGGTGCAGCAGCTCGTTCAACGCGGCCTCTTTCTCGGCCAGTTCCGCGACATCCGCCGCGATTTCATTGCCAACCTCCTTGGAGGCCCCGATATATCCCATGCGCGCCTTGTTATCCGCGCCGGGGATTTTAGCGGTCAGTTTGTTTTTATACGCGGTCTTGGTCTGGGTTTCGGTTTTCAAGACGCGCACGCGTTTATCCAGTTTCAGTATTTCGTCCACAGGATCGGGGAATCCCTTCACCCTGCATGCGTTTTTTACGACGTCGGGATTTTCGCGGATGAATTTTAAGTCTAGCATTTTTAGAACCTTTGTTTTATTCCGACCTATGTAGGGGCAAATAATTATTTGCCCCTACACTGGTTTGGAACAGATATTAATTGTGATTATTATATAACGTGCGAAACATTTCGCAAATGAAATTATTCCCCCACAGGGGACGAGGAAAAGGACGAGAAAGACACAAAATAGTTTTTCATAACGGTTATATTATAACCCGTCCAAATTCGGAAATCAATAAAAATCCAACGCCTCGGCTTATTTTGAACCTTAATTTATATCAAATTGTTTGTTGAATTCTCCCAGCTGTTTTTGAAACAGTTTGTCGGCATCCCAAGTTTGCGGATTGCCGGCGATATACGATGCGATTTTTTCATAGTCGCCGCCATCCCGGATAATGTGCTCGTAATAATTCCGTTGCCAGATCGGCTTGCCGATGCGTTTTGATACTGACGATTTGTATCCGCGAATGATCGCCCCAATTGTGTCGGATGGCGACCGCAGGTTGGGCGTATGCGATACGCCCCTACATGGCGCGTTCCGAGGCGACATGTTCGCCCCATCACTCGGACCTTGTAGGGGCGTATCGCATACGCCCATGTCGGGCGCGCTGGGGCCGTTCTTTATAATAATTCCGTGTATATGATTTGGCATGACTATAAATTCCAATAATTCTATTTCGGGACGAATATTTGCCGAATTAATCCATTCGTCGTGGGCAATCCTTCCCCATTCGTTCAAAACCATTTTTCCGTCATGGATGCGGCCGAAAATACATTTTTTATCATGTGCGCAAATTGTTATGAAATACAGCCCCTGATGCGAATAGTCATAATTTTTTAATCGGATTGACCGACGATGATGTGTTTGCGGGTCAAACATTTTATGCTAAATTCCTGACGGGCGCATTAGAATCATCACGCAATCGCCACCAGCGGCAGCTGGGTCGCCAGCTCGTCGCGGAACAGGGTCGGCTGTTCCTCTATCCTCTCAAACGTTTTAACGAACAAATAATCGGACAGGCGGTTGAAATACTGCATGATAGGCAGCAGGTTCATATAGCGTTCCGCCTCGGCCTTTTGACGCTCTGTTTCCGCAAATTCAACCACGCGGCGTTCCACGCGGCGGCATACGGCGCGCGCCAGCGACACGGGCCCCCGCGGGTTCAGGAAGAAAGTCGGGATGGAATTATTGTGCGTCATAATATATTCTTCCAAACTTTCCACCTGGCGTTTCAGGCGCCACTCGTCAATCGTGCGGTAATACAGGTATCCCATCAGCTCCGAAAGAAAGGTTTGTATAGAATCAAATTTGTCGTCGGAAAGGCCGAGAACACAGTTCAGCTCGTCAATCTCGCCCATAATTTCTATGACGGGATGCGCCTTTGACGCTATCCTATCCGGATTCAGCTGGGTTATTCCGCTGTCGCCTGTTCTGGTTGTAATCTGCGCCATAACAAAAATCCTTTGGTCCTTAGTCGTTAGTCGTTGGTCGTTGGTCCGTAGGAGATTTATTCTAGCGACCAGCGACCAATGACCAACGACGTTTATTTCACCCCCGATGATCCGAAACCCCGCGCGCCGCGGTCCGTTTCGTTCAACGCTTCCACAAATTCTATATGCGGTTTTTCTATTCTTTGCACCACTAGTTGCGCTATGCGGTCTCCAAATTCTATTTTTATAGGTTTGTCCGACAAATTGGTCAAACATACTTTGCCCGTTCCGGTGTAAGAATGGTCAATCGTTCCGTAATGACACAACACCCCCTTGGCGGATAGGCCAGAGCGCGGGCGGATCAGCCATTCTACCAAATCGTCGTCATTGACTATCTGCAAGCGAATGCCGGAACTGATAAGTCTTGTCTCGCCGGGGTTCAGGGTTACAGAATCCTCTGCGCACCGCATGTCAATTCCGGAATCGCCGGCGCCCCAGGCCAGTTTCTTGTCGCTGTCCAGATACGCCGCGCGGACTTTGTCATTTTCAAAAACTATGTTCAGCTTCATGCCCCCACCCAAGATTTTCCGGGCGGCACCGCCGCCAATAAAGTCTATCCCGCCCCAGCAAGCGGGGGCGGGATAAACTATACTATTTCGCAAGCGCCGCCCTGGCATGCCGCCGCTGCCTCATACTTTACAAAATTCTTGTCCTCTATAATCGTGTCAAATTCAAAGCGATAGTGCTTGTCCGCGAATTCTTTGTATATTTCCTCGTTCGTATCTTCAAAAGGCGCCTGTTCATAGCTGGAGTCGGAATAGGGCAAAAGGGATATTCCGGTGTAATCGTCGCGGTTTTCCCACATCCATTCGCGGACCTCGTCCCATTCGTGATTCTTGACGTTGCAGGTGCATGACACGTTGTTGTAATTCTCGCCGCGGATGTGGCCCGGCTTTACCCAATGCTCAAACACATATTTCACGCGTTCCAGGAATTCCAGCGCGGTTTCATTCCGCCGCGTCACGGCGCCTTCGGGCGCGCGGATTACCAATGATATTACGGCGTCGGTGTCTTTGCGCTTGTCATTTTCTATCAGGTCCGGGAAATTCTCGGCCATGTATTTATACATGGGTTCCACCTTGTTCACGCGGATGCGGCGGATGTAATGCTTGGCATGCCACGGATGAATTCCGGACGATGTGCCGAGAACGGGCGCGCCGGTTCCGTCCGGCTTTACATTGGTCAATCTGTCGGCCGCCTTGATGCCGATGATTTTCGCAACATGCTCGTTCGCTTTCTTTACATGTTCCACGGCCTCTTCAAAATTCAGCTTTGTTATATCTGGATGCGACGCGATGCCGGTGATGGACACGCCGATCAGCGCCATGTCTTCCGCGTTTTCTTTCCATTTCGGGTCAATATACAGAAAGTCCGTGAATCCGGCCTGGAGCGTTCCGATGACGGACGCATAATACGCGCGCTCGTTAAAATCCTCTTGGGATTCAACAGTTCCAAGGTTAACGGACGTCAGGTTGCAGAATCCGTGGCTGGGCATAGAAATTTCGCAGCAGGGGTTCACCATCCATTCGTCGGAATTGGTCCATACGATTCCCGGCTCGCCGCAGCCGGACTTTTCGCATTGGGTGAATATCTTGTCAAATTCCTCGCGCGTTGTTGTCGTGCGGTCAAACTGGACGGAATTGTTGGAATTTCCGCGCTGGGGGTTTTCTTTCCACCATTCGCCTTCCTTGGCGTGCAGCATCAGCTCGTCGTCTTTATCAAACAAGGTTATCAGCGCGCTGCGCCGTATTCCGCCGGACAGCACAGAATCCGCCTCCCAACAGCACATGTCAAAGCAATTCAACGATGTCAGACGCAGGTCGTTCGCGGCGATTTTATTGTCCAGCAGCCGTTTTATATTGGAAAGCATTTTGCCCAAAGGCTCTGGCCCCGGGGCGTAACACAGCGAAGTTCTGATGAGCGAGCCTTTCGGACGTATGGTGGACAGGTCAAATTCTATATCGTCGCCGGTCACGAAACTGGCGTGCAAAAGCTCGCGCAGGCAATCCGCCCAACCCTCGATAGAATCTTCGGGCTGGAATTTGATTTTCTTGCCGTTTTTTTGTTTTAATGACGGCAGTTTGGATATAAAATTATGCCGCACGGAAATTCCGACCCCGCATCCGCAGAGCAGCAAATATTGCAGGTCCACAAACGCGCGCAAGGAATCCAGTCCGATCGCGGTGCAGTTATACAGCTTTGCGTTGTTCCTTAAAATCGCCTCGCCGCCGAATTGCAGGCTGCGGCCACTCGGCAAAATCTTTTTATCCGTAACAAATTCATATGCGCGCTCTATTATCGGGGCGGCCGCCGGTATATGGGCGTATTTGGCCAGATGCTGGTCCTTGTTCCTCTGCACGGTTTCGGCCCATGTTTCGCGGCGCTTTAAGTCCGGCAAATAGCGGGAATACTTCATGTAATAAACCAAATCCGACAATAATTTCAAAGACTCGTTCATAATCAAACTCTTGGCAATAATGCGATTTAAGATTGCGGATTTATGATTTAATAATCTTAAAATCCCTATAATCATAAATCTTAAATTTATACGGTTCGCCACCTTGGTTGGTTTAATAAAAATCAATAGGTAGTGGCTAATTCTGCTTTTCTGCCACAATATATAGTATTTTAGTTCCTTTTGCGTGTAAAAAATTTTATGAATCGTGCAAATTAGCTATTGATTTTCTGAAATGCGCAGATTTCAGGCCTTTCTTAATCTGGTGATTCGGATAAAATTAGGACAAAATTCCATATAGTGATTCGTTATATTTGACAAGGATTTATGTTTCCGACACTTTTGGCCCTTGCCGACAGATTCGGACTTGCGGACTGGCCGCAAAACGTGTAAAGTTGGCGGGCAAATAAATGGCGATGTTAACAGGTAAATGTAAAATGTGAAATGTAAAATGTTAAATGGAAAATGGAATGGGTCGGCTTTGCCGACAAGCCAAATAATTAGAATTGTGAGCAAAGCGAACACATTCCATTTACCATTTTACATTTACCATTTTACATTTTCCTTTTCACATTTTACATCTGCCATTTCACATCATATATAGATAACGGAGTTTTTTATGCATGACATTATTATTTTGGGTTCCGGGCCGGCGGGGCTGACCGCGGCGCTATACGGCGCGCGCGGCGCAAAGAAGACGCTGGTGCTGGGCGGCGATCAATTGGGCGGCCAGATGGCGACAATTCATTCGCTGGAAAACTATCCGGGAACGCCGGCGGTCAACGGCGCGGAATTGGCGGAAGTTATGAAAAAGCAGGCCGAGGCATTCGGCGCGGAATTCATTTTCGCCGAAGCGGGAAAAATAGAAATCCGCGAACCGAAAGCTGAAAGCGAGGGTTCGGTTCCCGGCCCCAGGTTTTCGGTTGTTGATAAAAACGGCAAAGAATACGAATCGCGCAGCGTTATAATCGCGACCGGCGCGAAACCGCGGCCCTTGGCCGTGACCGGCATTCGCGAATTCATGGGGCGCGGCGTGTCGTATTGCGCGACATGCGACGGATTTTTTTATTCCGGCAAAGACGTTATCGTCGTCGGCGGCGGGAATGCGGCGCTGAACGACGCGCTGTATCTGGCGGATCTTGCGCGGTCGGTAAAGATTCTTTACCGCAAGGACAGATTTTCGCGGGGCGAGCAGGTTCTGGTTGACCGCGTCAATGCCAAAGAAAACATACGCGTTATGTTTAATACGGAAGTGGCGGAGGTTGGCGGCGGCGCCGCAGGCGTTGAATATGCCGTCACCGCCGCGGGCGAAAAGATTCCCGTTGACGGCGTGTTCATAGCCATAGGGCACGAGGCCAATACCGATTATCTGTCCGAAGATATAAAGCGCGACAATATGGGGCGGCTGAGCCCGGCGGCGCTGCCGGCCGGACTGTTTGTCGCAGGCGACGTGCAGTCGGATCTGAAGATGCAGGTTGCGACGGCCGTCGGCGCGGGATGCGCCGCCGCGATGGACGCGATTGTTTTCTTGAATAAGGCGGTCAGCGGATAATGGTCAAAAAAACAGAGAACAGGAATCAAATCAGAATGCGCCTTTCCGGGCGCATTTTTATTGCGCCGGACATTTTCTATTTTTTACTTAAATTTTTCACTTTTTTTATTTTCCTATTTCTGTTAAAATGGGTCAACGGGAGATAAGCATGATTCTCAAAAAAGCTTGTATTTTATTGGCCTTTGCGCCTTTTTGCATTAACGCGTTCGCCGCTGCCGGCACTGGTGCGCCGCCGCCTTCGGGGTATTATCCGCCGGCGAACTTCCCAAGAAACCCCGCCGGATATTATTCTTCTTTGCCGGTCGTGCCGAAAGATTCCGGCGACGTATATTATGTCCGCGCGGACAAGTCAAGTTTCGCATACACAAACACCGGACCGGTGTTTATTCCCAGATGGTATGTCGGCGCCAGCGTATTTGCAAACTTCGCAATGTTTGAAAGCAAGCATTTGACCAACGGCGTTTTTGACGCGTCCGATCCCTACTCGGTTGATAAGTTCAATGTATGGCAATTGGGCGGATTTGTATCCGCCGGACAAAAATTTCATCCGAATTGGCGGATAGAGGGCGAACTGGGCTGGTTCGGAAAATATTCTGAATCGCAGTTCGGCGTGGATTTCAGCATACACACGCCTTATATAGTCGCCAATGGAATATATGATACGAACATAGGCAATTACGGCGGGATGTATTTTGGCCTGGGGCTGGGCGCCGCGTTCCCGACAACGTTCGTGGACTCTTGGCGCTTTTCATCCGGACCGAAAACAAAGACAGAGCTTTCGCCTATGATCGGCCTGATGGCCGGGTGGCAGTATCCGATCGCCAACAGCCTTTATCTTGACGCGCGCTATCGCATATCGGGATATTGGGGAACCGATCATACAGAGCAATGGATCAGCACAAGCAATGTGCAATACGATTTCACAAACAAAACCGGCCTTGTTCTGAACAACACCATATCGCTTGGCGTCAGATACGAATTCTGATCGGCTGAAAAAGATAAGAGAGAGAATCAATGACTCTGAGAAAAAATTTTTACGGTATAAAAAAGTGCGGGGCAAGCCTTTGCGCAATGCTGGCCGTGCTGGGCTTTGCAGGCTCGGGCGCGTCGGCGGCTTCCACCGTCCGCGTTGCCTCGGCCGCGCCGACGACAGGCGCGAGCATAGCCGGCGGGGCCGCTGCTGCCGCCCCAATTCGCACTTCCTCTCTTAATGTGGCGAACCAGCGTTTGTCCATCGGGCCGTATCTTGACGCCAAATCCAACCAGCTGACCGGAAATACCGGCGGCGGTTCCTCCATCAAGGTGCCGGGAACCGGAGGCGTCGCCGGCGGCGACAATGTAAATTTGTCCGGACTGGCCACCAAGGCGGAGTTGGATGCGCTGGCCGCCATCGTGGACGCTTTGCGCGGTTCCGTTGACGCATTGGATTTCAGCAACTATTATAATATCCCCCAGGTTGACACGATCGCCGCCGGGAAACAAGATGCCTTGACCGCCGGCACCGGCATAACGATAGTGGGCAATGTGATTTCCGCAACCGGCGCGGGGGGCGAGCCCATAGAAATGCGCGCCGATCCCGTTACCGGATATATACAATGGAAAACGGCCAGCGCCGCCACATGGAACAATATAATCAGCATCGCGGCCCTACAGGGCACGCCCGGCGCGGACGGCGTGACGCCGGCATTGCGGGTCAGCGGCGGCGAAGTGCAATACAGCAGTGACAACGGCGCAACGTGGAATAGCTTGATTTCAATATCGGCCTTGACCGGTCCCGCGGGGCCCGCGGGCGCGAATGGCACGCCCGGATTGTCCGCGTTTGAAATCGCGCAATTGAACGGATTTACCGGAACGGCCCAAGATTGGCTGGCCTCTATGAAAGGCGATACCGGCGCGCCCGGATTGTCCGCATACGATATTGCGGTGCTGAACGGATTTGTCGGGACAGAGTCCCAGTGGCTGGCGACCGTCCAAGGCGTCCCGGGACCAAAGGGCGACAAAGGTGATCCGGGAACCCCCGGCGCGGCCGGCGCGGCCGGATTGTCCGCGTTTGAAATCGCGCAGTTGAACGGATTTCTGGGCACGCAGCAAGATTGGCTGACTTCCATAAAGGGCGATACCGGCGCAACGGGCGCCCAAGGATTGTCCGCGTATGATATTGCGGTGCTGAACGGATTTGTCGGGACAGAGTCCCAGTGGCTGGCATCCGTCCAAGGCGCGCCCGGACCAAAGGGCGACCAAGGCGATACCGGCCCGGCCGGCGCGGCGCCGACGTTCCAGGTCAGCGGCGGCCAGGTTCAATACAGCACCGATGGCGGAACGACATGGAATAATCTGGTATCTGTCGCGTCATTGACCGGTCCGACCGGCCCGGCCGGGGCGGACGGTGCGACACCGACATTCCAGGTCAGCGGCGGCGAAGTTCAATACAGCGCCGATGGCGGAACGACATGGAATAATCTGATCTCTGTATCTTCATTGACCGGTCCCGCCGGGCCGGCGGGCGCGGCCGGCGCGGCCGGATTGTCCGCGTTTGAAATCGCGCAGTTGAACGGATTTCTGGGCACGCAGCAAGATTGGCTGACTTCCATAAAAGGCGATACCGGCGCAACGGGCGCCCAAGGATTATCCGCATATGATATTGCGGTGCTGAATGGATTTGTTGGGACAGAGGCTGAATGGATTGCGTCTGTCCAAGGCGTCCCCGGGCCAAAGGGCGACCAAGGCGATACCGGGCCTGCGGGTCCGCAAGGTCCCGCGGGCATGCCGCCAGAATTGCAGGTCAGCGGCGGCCAGGTTCAATACAGCACCGATGGCGGAACGACATGGAATAATCTGGTATCTGTCGCGTCATTGACCGGTCCGGCGGGCGCGGACGGCGCTGTCGGTCCCCAAGGACCCCAGGGTCCGGCCGGCGCGGCGCCGACATTCCAGATCAGCGGCGGCGAGATGCAATATAGCACCGATGGCGGAACAACATGGAATAATCTGATTTCTGTATCATCTTTGACTGGCCCGGCGGGCGCTGACGGCGCAACCGGTCCCGCTGGTCCGACCGGCCCGGCCGGCGCGACGCCGACATTCCAGGTCAGCGGCGGCGAGGTTCAATACAGCACCGACGGCGGAACGACATGGAATAATCTGGTATCTGTCGCGTCATTGGCGGGCCCCACTGGTCCCGCCGGGGCGGATGGCGCAACGCCGACGTTCCAGGTCAGCGGCGGCGAGGTTCAATACAGCACCGACGGCGGAACGACATGGAATAATCTGATCTCTGTATCTTCATTGACCGGTCCGGCGGGCGCTGACGGCGCAACGGGCGCAACCGGCCCCGCCGGTCCCCAGGGCCCCGCGGGCGTAACCCCAACTTTGCAGGTCAGCGGCGGCGAAGTGCAATACAGCACCGACGGCGGAACAACATGGAATAATTTGATTTCCGTATCGTCTTTGACCGGCCCCGCGGGTGCGGACGGCGCTGTGGGTCCCCAAGGTCCCGCCGGCGCGACACCGACGTTCCAAATAAGCAATGGTGAGTTTCAATACAGCACTGATGGCGGAACAACGTGGAATACCCTGACAACAGTTGCATCATTGACCGGCCCCGCGGGCGCGGATGGCGCAACCGGTCCCGCTGGTCCGACCGGCCCCGCCGGCGCGACGCCGACGTTCCAGGTCAGCGGCGGCCAGGTTCAATACAGCACTGACGGCGGAACAAATTGGAATAATCTGGTATCTGTCGCATCCTTGACCGGTCCGGCCGGCGCGGATGGAAAATCGGTTAGTATCCGCGTGGACAATGGAATTTTGCAGTATCAGCTCGCCGGGGATGCGTCCTGGACGGATTTGATTGACTTGGCCAGCGTCGGCGCGGCCCAGGTAAACGCGGACTGGAACGCGGCCAGCGGAATGGCGCAGATTTTGAACAAGCCCACATTGGGCACGGCGGCGGCGGCGAATATCGCGGACTTTGCAACCGCGGCCCAAGGGGCGTTGGCCAGCACCGCTTTGCAGCCCGGTCAGGAAACAGATCCGACGGTGCCGCCGCAGGCGAGCGAACTGACAGAGGGGCCGGGCGATTACGCGTTGGTATACGAACAGACATCCGGCGGCGCGCTGGTGAAAAAATGGTCGTATATCGTGCCGTAGTCGCACAAATGAAATTTAATTTAACAAAGCAAAAGATTGAAAAACGCGTGGGAGAGAGATTGAACAAATACGGACCCGGGCAAGGGACTAATCCGAAACAATAACAAACAAATAAACAAAAAAGGAAGAGAAAATGAAAAACAGAAACTGGATATTGCTCACTACGGTCGGGGGCGTATTGCTCGCTATGCCTGCGGTTGCGGCATACGATCTGCCGGATCCGACAACGGGGGTTGCGTCTGTGTCTTATGTAAACCGCAACCTTAATACAAAGCAGGATAGGGTTGGCGGGGATACCGCCGGCACCGTGCTTACCAATACCGGCGTTTCGGGCACTGTCGGGTCGTTGGGCATTGATTCCGCTGTGACGGCGGCCTCTACGAACCTGGTGACATCCGGCGGCGTTGCGGCTGCGATCGCGACCGCGACCAACGGCATAGCGTCCGATGCCACAGTGGCGTTAAAGGAAGACAAGTCCAATAAAACAGACGATGTCGCGGGCACCAACAACAGCATAAATTATCCGTCCACCAAGGGCGTCGTGGATTACGTTGTCGCCCAGGGTTATCAGACATCTGGCGACGTGACAACCATCGTCAATAACGCGATAACGGCCGCATCGGGCGATTACGCCGTGAAAGCGACCGAGGCCGTCGCCGCCGGCGCCGCAAGCGCGGCCGCCGCCGCCCAGGCCGATGCGACCCAGGCGCTGGCCGATGCCGCCGCCGCGCAAACGACCGCGAACACCGCGAACACGCTGGCCACCACGATCAACAATACTTTGACCACGAACGATACGGTGAACAAGGCGAACACCGCGCTGCAATCCGCGGACTTGACGGATTACGCGAAGACCGCCGACGTCACGACCAATATCACGAACGCCATCACCGCGGAAGTTACCCGTGCTGATGCCGCGTACGCCGTGAAAGCGACCGAAGGCGTTGCCGCCGGCGCCGCATCTGCGGCCGCCGCCGCGCAAGCGACAGCCGATACCAAAGCCGCCAAAACCGCGACAACTTCGGCCGGCCAAATTGCCGCGGTCACCGCAACCGGCGAATTTGAGGGTTCCGGCATAACCGCAACCGACTTGGCCGCCGCGATTAGCGCAGCCAACAACGCTACGACGGATATAACGAACCTGACGACCCGCGTCACGACCAACGAGGGCAATATAACCACGTTGCAGACCAACGTCGCGGGCAATACCACAAATATCGCCACCAACACGGCCAACATAACTCAGTTGCAAACGGATGTTGCCGGAAATACGACAAGCATAACCAATTTGCAGACGAGCAAGCAGGACAAACTGACGGCGGGCGCGAACATCACGATTGATGGCACAAACACCATCAGCGCGACCGGACTGGCCACCACCGCCGAAGTCGTCGCCGCGCAAGCCGCCGCGGATGCCGCGCAGACAACCGCCAACACGGCGAATACGCTCGCGAACACGATTAACACCAGCTTGACGACAAATGATACGATCAACAAGGCGAACACGGCGTTGCAGTCCGCGGACTTGAACGGTTACGCGACAACGACCGACCTGAATACCGCGATAAGCACGGAAGTCACCAACCGCAACACCGCGATTGACAATGCGATAAACACGGAAGTGACAAACCGTAACGCCGCGATCACGGCCGCCACCACGAATATGGCGACGACGACCGACGTCTCTAACGCGATTGCGACAGAAGTCACCCGTTCCGACACCGCCTATGCCGTGAAAGCGACCGAAGGCGTTGCCGCCGGCGCAGCGGCAGACGCGACCCAGGCCCTGACCAATATCGGAACCTTGGGCAGCCTGACCACGACGGCCAAAGGCGACACCGTCAGCGCGATCAACGAGTTGAAAACGGCCGTTGACACAGCCGCGACCACCACTGCGACCGCCCTTGCCACAAAGCAAGACCAGATAGGCGGCGGAACGGCGGGCACGGTTATCACCAACACCGGAACCGCTGGGCAAGTCGGCGCAGTCACATTGGGTGCATTGGCGACCAAGGACACCGTGACTTCGGCTGAAATCACAGATGGAACGATCGTGGCCGCGGACCTGGCCAACGGCGCTGTGACGGCCGCAAAGCTGGATCCGTCAATGGCATTGCTGGCTGCGCTCAGCACTATGCCGGCGGCATGCAACAACCCGGATACGCATTGCGTGCTGAGCATCAAGAACGGCACGCCCATGTGGGAAACCGTGGTTGACTAATGCTCAATCAAACAAAAAAAGCGGGGCGTTGCCCCGCTTTTTTTATTACATGAACGCTGCGCGCGGCGCCTGCGAAAATCGCATCAAATTTTTCCGAAATGCTGTTTCAGAACAGAGTATGCCGCGGAGAGGGCAGAGAATTTTTCCGCGGCCGATTTGTCGGGCATCCCCTTGGCCGTGTCGGGATGATAGGCTTTGGCGAGCTTGCGATATTGAACCTGGGCGTCGCGCCAGGTGGCCGTCAGCGGCAGGCCGAGCGTTTTCATCGCGGCGGCGATCGGCGACCGAACGACGGGATTTTTCATATTGCCGCGCGCCGCGCCGCGCCCGCGCCCGTTTACAAATTCTTCAAGAAATTTCAAATAGTCCTGGGCGTCGGCGTTCACGCGCTTTTGCGTGGTGCCGAAAGTATCGCGCTCCCACTCGTCTTCTATTTCGTTCGCCGACATGTTGGCGTAATAATTCCAGTTCTTGTTGTATTCGGCGGCGTGCGCGCGGCAGAAATGGTGGTATTCGGACAGATTCCGATCCTTGGGCGCGCGGCATGTCCCCGCCTTGTCGCAACCTGGAAAATCGCATTTGGTAATCATGAAAATTTACTCCGGCTCTTTATTTTGTTTCGCCAGCGGATGATGTTCGCGGACGGCGGACGCCAGTTTATCCGGCAATACGTGCGTATAAATCTGCGTTGTGGAAATGTCTTCGTGCCCCAGCATGGTTTGTATCGCGCGCAGATTCGCGCCCGCGGAAAGCAGGTGCGACGCGAACGAATGGCGCAGGACATGCGGGCTGACGCGGTGCGGCTCTATGCCGGCCAGCACGGCGCATTTTTTCAGTATCTTGAAAAATCCGTCGCGCGTGATATGTCCGGTCGCGCCGGATGACGGAAAAACATATTTTGAATTCTGCCCATCCGCCCGCAGTTCCAAATGCTTTTCCAACGCCG
>WQUT01000035.1 GCA_009781955.1 Pseudomonadota bacterium
GTCCTTCCCTTAAAATAACCTTTTTTAATTTCAACCCGGCGGCGATATCGTCCATTATGCCTTCTTGGCCGCAATCCGGACCGAATCCAACCAATAGACGCCCGCTTGGATTCAAATAATCAAAGCCTTCCTTTAAATAACGTGATAAATACTGATATTTCGGATCAAAACCAGCCTTTGCCAGTTCCTTTATATTTGATATGTCCGGATTATCCTTTGCAGATTCATCCCAATAGCCGAACGGAACATTCCAGAAAATAATATCAAATTTCTGACCCGGCACCGCGCCAAATATATCGCCATACTTTACCGTTACCTTTTTAGACAATTTATTTTTATCTACATTGAATTGCGTATTTTTGATGGCATCGGGGTTAATATCGGTTGCAGTAACACTAGCACCAGCTTGGGCAATCTTTATGGCAATCAATCCGGTACCGGCCCCGATTTCCAAAAATTTAGATCTTTTTATGCTTGGCCCAAATATACTTAAAAGGGTTGGAACAAAATACTCGGCATCACCAAAATACTTTGGCGAAAAAACATTTTTAAATACGGAAATTTTAATGCCAAGCTTTTCTATTTCGTATGGGAAAATCACCTCTTGCTGACTTTTTTCCATAAAATTAAAAGTGTTCAAGAGTTTTTCTTGATTGTTCATTTAATAATCCCCGGCGCGTGGCAACGCGCCCTTACGGATATATATTATGCGGCCGTCTTCAAAGATGGTGGGGTTATAGGGACTTGAACCCTAACGGATTTCTCCACTGGAACCTAAATCCAGCGCGTCTACCGTTCCGCCATAACCCCCCCGCGCAATAATATTAAATCATAAATCCAAAATCGCAAATAAAAAATCCGGCGGTCCGGATTTTTTATTGATCATTTTCCGTTAACGGGTGCGCGGAAAAAACAAGACCGTTACATAGACCGGTTAAGACGATTAAATGCGGCCTGCCTCCATGGCGAAATATTGGCGCCGTCTACAAACCTATTCGGCAATGCTGTTCCCGGCCCACTCGGCAATGCTGTTCCCGGCCCACATTTAATGGTTCTTTTTCTATTAGAATCAACAATTGGCTCACATGATTTATTATTTAATTCTGACATGTTTTTTCCTTTTTTTTGCACATTCCCTCTATAAATTTATTTTATTGTTTGTAACAAACAGCTTTCCGTCCTGTTCCCAAATTTTTCCCATTGCCTCGGCCACCAACAGCTCGCCAGCGCAGATTTCGGCATAGCCCAAGGGTTCGGACACAAACGCATCGTATTTGCCGGCCGCCACCCACGCGATGTCCAATGCGGGACAGCCGGTCAGCCGGCTGACGCCGGCAGAGTGGGGGGTTGAGAGTTGAGATTTAAGATCGTTTGCCGTCTCAAATGAATCATACCCAATCATCAGATCTTTTTCTTCCCTCTGTTCCGATACGCGGATGCGGGTGGAGTGATACGCGGAAAACACGAATGCGCCCGCGCCGGATTCGGCGTAATACAACCTCTCGTCTATCGGGGAATAGATCAGCGCGATTTTCGTTCCGGCCCCGGCATCGCAAAGCGAGGACGGGTCGTCCTGGCTCCGCAGCGCCAGCGATATTGCAAAATGCGGAATGCCCCTGACAAAATTCGCCGCGCCCGACAGCGCCAGCACGAATTCATCCCGTCCGTCGCCGTCACGCGATACGTTCGGCGTCAGAATTCCCGCATTCGGCCGAACCAGCGAAAGGTCGGATAGAATCATTTCTTCTATGCGCGCGGCGGCCTTGGCCACAAAATCGGACGCGCCGCGTATGGATTGCTGCAGGTTTTCAACTTCTCCGAAATCGCGGCGCAACCCCGCCGCCGTGCGTTCCAGCGCGGCGAACATTTGGTTTAATTCCGAAGAGCCTTTGATTAAACGTTCCATAATAATGCTTGGATCCCGCGGTTGCGCCTCATACGCTTTGCGCGTATTTCGGACGCCCCGCGGGATGACATTTAATGTCAATTTGACTATTAAAACTTAAATCCGCTGAATTTTTTCTTGAAATCCGCGGCGCGCTGGCCCTTGTTTTCGGCGGTCCGCTGCCCCGTCCAGGCGGAATGGTTCAGGTTGTCGGTGGACAGCACCAGGTCTTTTTTAACAGACGAATACATTTTCACGGTCTTGCCGTCCGTCATTGTGACGTTGATTTCGTGATATTTCGGATGAATGTCTTTCTTCATTTTAATTGCTCCTTTACATTATGCGTCATCCCCGGAATTTCCGCAGTGCGCGGAACCCGGGTCCAAACAAAATCGCAAGATTTTGTTGGGCGGGGATAGCGCATCCAGGAAATATCCGGGGACCCAATCCACTATTTAGCCCGCGCATTATACAATGGTTTTTCGGGAAAGCAAGCATATTAATGGGGCAATTTTACAGGGCAAAAAATATTTGGCCCCGATTTGCCCGCCCACCTATCCCCGCCTTGTCCGCAACAACGGCGGTCGCCCCCCCGGGCCGTAGAGTTATTATTAAAGGAAAGGACATGAAAATTTCAAAATTAATCGGCATATTCGCGTTCGCGTTTTTTGTCTTGCCCGTGTTCGCCGCGCCAGAACTGGGGACGAAAGAAAGCTGCGAGCAATGGATTGACAAGAACACTCAAGAATGCATACAGGATAGTAAAAATAGTATATGGTATGTAGTTTGCAAGGACAAGAACAAAGAGCTTCGCAATGGACAATGCGTTGGCTCTGTCGCACCCGCGGTTGCCGCACCAGAACTGGGGACGAAAGAAAGCTGCGAACAATGGATTGACAAGAATATTCAAGAATGCATAAAAGATAATGCAAATATATGGTATGTGGTTTGCAAGGATAGGAACAAAGAACTCCGCAATGGACAATGCGTTGCTTCGGTTGCAGCAGCGCCTGAGTTAGGAACGAAAGAAAGTTGCGAGCAATGGATTGACAAGAATATTCAAGAATGCATACAGGATAGTAAAAATAGTATATGGTATGTAGTTTGCAAGGACAGGAACAAAGAGCTCAGCAATGGGCAGTGTGTTACCTCTGCCGCAAAACCCACGCAGCCGAAACCTACAAACGTGACAACGGATAATGTCGCAAAGCCTGCACCGCCAAAGCCCGCTGCAAAAACTTGCACCTCGGTTTACCAATTCTTGTCTAATGGCCAATGCAAGGATTGTCCAAAAGCAAGCGATGGAACCCCGATGTATGGCGATAGAACAAAAACGAGATGTATTCCGGCGTGTAAAGAAACGGCAGAAATTAAACCGTTTGGTCACGTTGATCATACTGGGATAGATTTTTACAATAGGGCGGAACTTTACTATGGGGAAACATCATCGGAATGTTTTGGATTTAAATGCAAGGATGGTTATCACTGGGTGAACGAAGACGACACATGGTATTGCGAACCCGTGCCGTCAGTAACGCCCCCCGCGCCCGGCGCCCGCACGGAACGCGATGCGGCGCTGCAAACAGAACAGCGCGCCGCGGCGATGCAACTGGAAAAGCGCAATGCGGCCAATGCCGCGGTAACCGCGGCGGCGGATAAAGTCGCCGCAATCCGCAACGCGCATGCCGGCGAAAAAGCATCGGTTTGGAAAAACGCATCCGGCGGGTTTAATACTTCGCGCCTTGCGTCAGATTCTATTGCGGGCGTGGCGCTGGGCACCGTCGGCGGAATCGTCACCGCGAATATCATCAAGAAAAACCAGATCAGATACGGCTTTGAAGACCTGAACTGTTCCGTTGCGGGGACCAAGGTCGCCGACTGGGGCGATACTTTCTTTCTGTCCGGCGGGCCCGGTCCGGCCAGCCGGCCTGATGTTGGCGCGCCGGTCCAACCGCCGCAATCCGGGGGTGTTGCCGGATCCGCGGGAAATCGCCCCGCACCCATCGGCGTTGATCCCGGCGGCATTGCGCGGCCGGCCAGTTTGATGCAAATTCCCCGGCCCGGCGATATGGCCCAACCCGGCCCGGGCGGCGATGATTCCAATTCATCCGGAAACGTGGCGCGCGACGATTGCATCGCTGCGGGCGGCAGCGGGCGGAACAATGTGTTCGTCTGGGCCGCGCGGAATGCGGGCGGCGCGGACTATGCGACGCTGAATGAAGATACGCGGGATCCGGATAACAACGCGTGCTGGGTTCGCGTGGACATGGTTTCCGACGATCCGCATGTCCAAACCGGCGGGATGAAGCCGCGCTGGTTCATGGTCGGGCAAAACGCGACTTGCGGCGGCTGGCTGGATGCCAAGGCGGTTGAAAAAACGATTTTGGACGCGAAAAAGACCAAGCGGACATGGGGCACCGTCGCGGGGGCGGTCGGCGGCGCGGCGGTTGGCGTTGGCGCGATGGAGCTGTTCGGGAATCGCCTGATAGGCGGTTCTGTAGAGGGCCAAAAAGATTTAGAGCGCAAAGGCGAAACGGAAAAATTGCTGTATTCCCAAATGTCGCCGGAAGAGCGCGCGGCATACGCGTCGGCCCAGACGGCGTTGCAGCGCGCGTGCGCGGATCTGCGCGCCGCGGGCGGATCATCGTCGGAATGTAAATAAAAAATCGCCGCAAGGCGATTTTTTATTGGGTGCTGGTGGCTTGTGCTGGTGATTGGTGAGAGCTTCCCCTGCCCCCTAACCCACCCACCGAAAACTTCGTTTTCGGCGGGGCCCGGGTGGGGGCAGGAGAAGCTCTCACTCTTGGGGCAGGAAAAAGCGCTCACTTTCGGGAAAACCCAAATCTTAAATCCGTAAATCTTAAATCTTAAATCGGCGAGACTCGCTAACAAGTTCTATTCCGCCCCCGCAAGCGGGGGCAGGAGAAGCGCCCGCGGGGCAGGAAAAACCATCACCCTGGGGGCACGAATGATATCAGTTTGTTTCTACTGGCTTTTATGATGGGCAGCTGATTGTTTCAGTAACATCGTCGCATCAAAATCTTTGACCATTAAAATTTTTGCCAATTAACGCTTGACAAATGATATTCGTGTGCTATATTGTGGTTGTCAAAGGGCAATTGCCAATTGACACGCGCGGCGGGATAGACTCCCTCCTACATTCTCTCTCCTCTATCCCGTTGCGCACCTTTTTACAGTTCAGAGTGA
>WQUT01000036.1 GCA_009781955.1 Pseudomonadota bacterium
TGCCACGGCCCCCTCCGCAAGGGCGGGGGCAACAAAAACTTCGTTTTTGTTTCGGTTGGTCGGTTCAGGAATTCATACCGATACAATCCGAAAATATCGCATGATACAATTGCGGCCGACGCAAAACGTCAAACAAAAAGGATAAAAAAATGAAGAAGAAGATAAAAAAATATTCCTTTCTGGGAATAGTGCTGATTGCGGGCGCGATGATGACATCCGCCGCAATGGCCGAAGGCATGGCAACCGGCGACCGCGCCGCGCGCAAGGCGGCGTTCAAGGAAAGCTTGACCGCCGAGCAACAGACGTGCCTGAAAAACGCGACGGCCAACTGTCCGATGTTCAACAAGGACGAAGCCCGCGATAGCGCGAACAACGTGGCGGCCCGCGACTGCAAACGCCGCGGCATGGAATCTTGCGGAATAGAAAAAACCTCCAAAGGAAAAAAGATGAGCGCTGACTGTCCCTATGGCAGCAAAGACAAAAAAACGGGCGAAGATTGTCCATATAGCAATTAAAACAAACGGAGCGATGCTCCGTTTTTTATTGCTCTACAAATTCCAACACGCGCGGGTCAAAGATTATATCGCGCGGACGCAAAGGCGCGGCGATATGCATGTCGGATGCGCGCCGCGTGCGGGACAGCGCGACGTATGTCTGTCCGTGCGCGAACGCGCCGCGGGAAATATCCACAATAACCGCGTCCAGCGTCTTTCCCTGGGCCTTGTGAATCGTCATGGCGTATCCCAGCGCCAGCGGGAATTGTTTGTATCCGCCGGTTTCGTTCTCGGACAGCTTTTCATTTTCATCGCGAGTGTATTCCATCTTTTGCCATTTTTCGCGTTTTACCGTCACAACCCCTGCCTCGGCCTCGTCACCCGAAGGGCGACGGGACGGGTCTCGCGCGGTCGTCAACAGCCGCACGCGGATTTCATCCGCGCCCAAATTTTCAACAACGCCCATGCTGCCGTTATGCCAATCGCCGCGGTCGGAGTTTTTTACGAATACCACCAACGCGCCGGGTTTTAGGATCAGGTTCATCGGCGCTGGAACATCTTTTTCGTTAAAGTTTCCAGAAAGCTGTCCCTCATAGCTGACCTCTGGCGCGGCGATTTGGTTCAGCCGGTCGGCATTAATGCGGTCGGCAACCGCGCGGAAAGGCGTGATTATCACGGCGTTCGCGCGCCGGCCCGCATCTTCTATCTTTAATCCGTTGAAATATTCCAGCGCGGTTGCCGCGCCGCCGCGGCGCAAACTGGATAAATGCGACAGCAAGTCATCATCGCTCTGGCGATACACGAAATCAAAATTCATGCGCGCGAAATCCATGCGCCGGTATGCGTGCGCGTCAAAGAAATACGCATTGGGCCGGCCATAGTTTTCAGTATAAAACTGTTCCGCGTCGCGCGTAATCACCGGCGGCAATTGAAACAAATCGCCGATTGCGACAATTTGCAGTCCGCCGAACGGCGCGTTGTTCCGCCGCGCCGCGCGCGCTAAAATATCCATCGCGTCCAAAATATCGGGCGGGACCATGGAAATCTCGTCAATAATCAGCATGTCCGCGGCGGCCAAAACATTGCGCGGTTTTGATTTCAGCTTTAAAAATTCAGGCATAACGAAATCGCGCGGCGCGATTTGAAACAGCGAGTGTATCGTCTGGCCGCCGATATTCAGCGCGCTTACGGCCGTGGGGCATGCGCAAATCAGGCGCTTTCGCGAAGCGCATTTCAAATAGTTTATGAATGTGGATTTTCCGGTTCCGGCCTGGCCCAGAATCAACATGTTTTTCGCGGACGATTCAATCGCATCGTATGCGCGCAACTGGGATTCGTTCAAGATAGGTGCAATTAAAGACATAAAGTTCCATCGCCATACCGACGCAGTATAAATAAATTTCCGCTTGAAAAGCAATATAATTATGCTATTTTCATAACCAAAGAGGAAAACCGAACGGACAAGCCATGATGCAAGAGTAAAGGGTTAATCAAATCGGTGAGAAAGACAATCCTGGCACAACATTGCAAATGACATGTAACGTTGTTAGCTGGGGGAATTATATAAAATACCGAAAAGTCAAGAAACAAACTACTTTATAGAATGATTACGAAGATGCTTTGTGCCAAACCAGTTGTTACAATCAGCGGCCAGACCGGAACCGGCAAGACCACTTTGCTGAACAATCTGGCGGCGCGATTTCCAAATGCGAAAATCCTGCACACCGGCGACATATGCCGATACATGGGGCTGACGCTGGCCGAAATGGGCCAGAATGTTTCCGATGCGGACCCCGGGATAATTAAATTTATTATCCGCGACGCGAATTTTTATTCCGAATTTTCAAATGCCGCGGCCAGCGGACGCTTGCGCGCCGAAGGCGTCGCGCAACTGGCGACGCTGTTTATGACCGACCCGAAATCAATGTGGGCCGTGCGGTTTTCCATCGTGCAATATTTTCTGACGCCCGTTCCCGGCAAAGATTTCACAATCGCCGACACGCATAACGAAACGTCTTTCTATTGGCCATTCGTCTGGCTGCCGATTACCCTGACCGCGCCGCAAAAGGTGCGATATGGGCGCAAGCATCCGTCAACGCCGAAAGAACTAAGATTCCGTGACGAGACCGACGCGATGAAAAGCGCGCATCATCCCCGCGCGCGGCACATAGACACGCATGAATTCAATATAGCCCAAACCGCCGACATAGCCGGCGCGATGATAATGAACAGGCTGTCGCCCATGATAAGCTTTTCGGGAACTGTTGAGATATTAGACCAAACGCGATACTTAAACAATTTGATAAAGCAATCAAACCATAAAATAATATAAACTATGGCATTATATACAAGCTATTTTTCCTTTGTTCGCAAAGTTCCAGAAGAATTTTTAATTTCAATAGCGGGATATGCCCCGGACGGATTCATGGGCGCCCGGTATAGAAAACTGGCCCCAAAAAGAGATTGGTGGAAAGAATGGCATGATAAAAAACTGCCGAATGAGTGGTATGTCGGGAAATACAACGAAACAGTGCTAGGCGTTTTGAATCCACAAAATGTCTTACAAGAACTTGGGGATAATATGATTCTTTTGTGTTGGGAGAGTCCCGAAAAATTCTGCCATCGTCATTTGGTAGCAGAATGGTTGAAAAAATCCGGGGTTATGGTTCTAGAATTAAATGAACTTCAAAGAGACAAATTTATAAACAAATCCTTATGATTCGCCGTCTGGTCTAATATCTTAACAGTTTCCACGATTCTACGCATTTCCTACGCTGGATTCTATACAGAAATGCAATCTTGATTTGCCCATTTTTCAGGCGTTTTTTATCGCCACAATTTTAACATTATACATCCGAATACATCCGATAAATGGCATGAGAATTCTATCTCATATTTTTTATCGTGAAAAAGGTTTAAAATTGTAATCAGGCATAATAAAAATATGGAGAGAAATATGAAAAACAAAATAATCATTTTAGCGGTCGCTTTCTTGGCGGCAGTTTCGGTTGTTGCCGTGGTATTTAGCAATTGGATATATGAACCCCGGAACGTTTCAACGTCGGACATTACAGGGCAGCAAACGATAGAACGGCGCGCGGTTGACGCCGCGATATGGGGCATGCCTATCGTCAGCATGGATGCGATGCGGCAGGCTTTCTTTCGCGACGCCGATGCGAAATACAATGACATCGTCTATTGGTCGGAACCGTCGGACTGGAAGACCCAGCTGACCACCCCCAACACAACCACATACTATGTTTACTTTAATTTCAACACCAGGGAAGGACCGATTGTGGTGGAAATCCCGCCCGCGGCAGAGGCCGGACTTTTTGGATCATTTATTGATGCATGGCAGGTGCCGCTGATAGATGTCGGCCCAGCGGGCGAAGACCAAGGCAAAGGCGGCAAGTATCTGTTTCTGCCGCCGGACTTTGATGGCGATGTTCCGCCGGGCTATATTGTTGTGCGCTCGCAGACATATAACGGTTATGCGTTGTTCCGCGCAATCCCTAAAAGCTCTTCGCAAGCAGACGTGGATAATGCCATAGCCCTGGTGCGAGCAATGCGCCTATATCCCATGGCCCAGGCCGGCAATCCGCCCGAACAACGCTTTGTGGATATGGCCGGAAAACTCTTTGATGGAATCGTTCGCTTTGACGAGGGCTTCTATGCCAGCCTTGCCCGAATGGTGAACGAAGAGCCGGTGCTGGCGCAAGACATGGCGATGATGGGTCTTGTTCGTTCGCTGGGCATAGAGAAAGGAAAAGAATTCAAGCCCGACACCGCGACAAAACGCATCTTGGCGCAATCCGCCCGCAACGCGCACGTGTGGTTGATGAGCGAACTGCCAAATTTCATTACGCCATTTTGGCCGGACAGTAATTGGGTGGTGCCGATAACGCCGGTCGGTCCGGAAACGATTTTTTCGTTCAAACATCCAAACTATCTTGACATTGATGCACGAGGGGTTGCGTATTTCTTCGCATTTGCCCCCCCAAAGAAGTTCGGCACCGCGACCTTCTATCTGAACGCGTATAAAGACGCGAACGGAAACGCCTTTCGCGGCGAAAAAAGCTATCGGCTTCACGTTCCGGCGGGCGTGCCGGTGAGGCAATTCTGGGCATTGACTCTCTACGATTTTGAAACCGCGGGTTTTATTCGCAATATGCCGCGCGCCGGCGTGGATTCCTTGGACCAGGGAATGAAAAGGAATGCCGACGGCTCTGTGGATATCTATGTTGGTCCGAAACCACCACGGGGGTGGGAAGCAAACTGGATTCAGACAGCATACGGCCATGGCTGGTTTCCGATGTTCCGTTTTTACGGACCCGAACCGTCATTTTTTGAAAAGACATGGCGATTGGAAGAATTCAAAGAAATAAACTTAAAAAAAGATAAATAATGAAAAACTCTATGCAAAAATTATTATTGATGTTAGCGATCATTCTTTGCACCAGCAGTCTTGCTTTGGCCGAAGAAGAGTCCAGCCGAACCCTTGCCCAAGCCAATAACCCTTTGGCAAATATAAAAACACTAAACTTTCATAATTATTATCTTCCGTCGTTGTATGGCGCGGACGATGCCAGTGTAAACCAAATGTTTATACGCTATGCCCAACCCATAGGAAGAGTTTTAATAAGAGCATCGCTGCCGATTACGACCATAAGCGATGGAAACGGACATTATGACAGCGGCGTGGGAAATTTTAATATATTCGGGTCCTATCTGCTCACTGATCCGTCGGAAAGCAGTCAATTTGGGGTGGGGCCAATGCTCTCGGCGCCTGCGGGCAAAAGCAGTTTGGGCACAGAAAGGTGGCAGGCCGGACTTGCCGCCGTAGCGTTTATTGCAAATAATCCAAAGTTGCAATACGGGGGTCTTGTTACCTGGCAGACGGATTTCGCTGGAAACGGGAATGACAAAACCAATGTGATGAACGTGCAACCCTTTGTGATATTACAGCTTGGCGGCGGCACTTACTTGCGCTCGTCCGCAGTATGGACATTTGATTTTGAAAATGGGGGGACAAATATTCCATTTGGATTGGGCATTGGCAGAATTACCAGGATAGATAAAATGGTATTTAACCTGTTCGCAGAAGCGCAATACACCGTTTTCAACGACAATTTCGCAGGGTCCAAATACCAGATATTCGCAGGTATAAATACACAATTTTAATATTTTGCATTATAACCGAACGTGTTTTAAGAAATGCCTGTAATGACGACTTTGTTGATGACTGGCGCACTGGCTGCCGAGATCGGCGGATATGCCAGATTTTTCGGCGGCCGCGCCGAAACATACGAAACCAACGCCGCCACTAAAATACAGCCGCATCTCACGCTGGCGTATAAAGCGAATGACGATGTGACCCTGTATGGCAAGACGTCTTTCCGCTTGATATATGATTTACAATTTCCCGAACATAACAGATTTATCGGCTATCAAAATTACATCTCTGTCAAATCTCAAAGCTATGGAAAAATAGATTTCGGATATTTGGAAAACGTTGCGTATTTGTTGCACAAGGGGGTGCGGGATGTCGGCTTGTTGGATATTGAAAATTCAGACATATATTTCTTTTTTCCAGCTCCTGCGGGGTTTTACGCACCAACCCTGACGCATATTTTCACAGACCGGCGCAACCTGAAAGCCAACTATACAACGCCGGAAATTTACGGAATTACCACAGGCATAACGACGGTGCTGGAACGCGGAGAAAAAACACCAATCGGGCCAGGCGTAAGGTATGAACACGGCCAAGGAATTGTCGCCGCCATCGCATATGAAAATGAGTTTGATTTTGCAAAACTGGCGGCTTCCATAGGATACGGATATTATCGCAATGACCGGCTGTTTTTTCCGGAACAAGCATCTGCGGATCACAGTGAAATTTCAACCGGCATAAGCATTTCCAAATATGGATACAGCGTCGGCGCATCATACCGACATATTTTCCTGCCGGATAATCTTGGTTTAAAAAACACGCGGGTTTATTCCACCGGCGTTTCGTATGAACAAGATCCTTACGGGATAAGCTTGACCTATCTGCAATCGTCTACCGAATGGGTTGTCAAAGACACTCGCCGGCATCTTATGTTATCGGGATCGTATCAGTTTAACAAATACTTGCGTACTGCTTTATCAACAGGTTATATGAAGTTCAGTTCATCCGACGGAGTTATAGATCGCGGCGGCTTGTTTATCATAGCCGGAGTGGAATTTCTATTATAGAAAATAACAATAGCGCAATTCTACACATTTGCTGCACAGGATTCTACACAGGATTGGGTTTTCCTTACCCTATTTTGTGATTGATTTTTAGGTCAATTTATGATATACTGTTCACATGAATGAAGGTGGCTTTTGCCGCCATTTTTATGCCCGCATTATGCGGGCTTTTTTTTATTACCAAAGGATAAATCATGAAACTATCAAATATTATTATTTCGGATATAACATGTATGAAAGATAAGTTTTGCGTGGCGGGATGGGATATAGGCGAACTTCGTATGAAGCGATTGCTTATCAATCGTGGCTACTGGGATGAATCAGATCTTAAAAAGTTAAATGGGAATTCTTGGGTGGTTGTGCATGACGAGCCGCTTGAAGAGCCGCGCAACTACCCGCACAGAACTGAAGATATAAATATTGATCTTGCCACGCTGCGGGTAAAAGAAAGTTATACCAATGGGAAAGATGTTGCGCTACGAATTCGCGCATCGGCATCTCCAAACATTTGCTCTATATTCGACAACAAAGTCAAAGAAAATTCTTATGTATTGCAAAATACAAAATGTGCCTCATTGGGAGCGATAGAAGTAGCCACACAAAATGTTGAATTTATGACAGAAAATGGCAAACTTCGGGCAAATATATTGGATAATGATGGCCAAAAGTATTGTCTGAAAGCCAGCTGTAAACATATCAGAGATATTTTTGAAGAAACAAAAAATGTGGAAGTGTTAAACAAATCCATGGCATCAGCCAATAAAGCGCACTGCCGTATTGGTCTTGCCCGCCCATTTTTGATGCAAGAAAATCATTGTTATTTGATGCTGAACGGATTATTCTTGTATTGATATGATAACAATTTACACAATCGGTTTTAGCGGGAAAAAACAGGATTCATTTATGGAAATCTTGGCGGCGGCGGGCGTCAAAAAACTCGTCGATATACGCCTGTGGCGTGTGGCACGTTTTGTGCCATGGGCAAGCGGCGCAAGCCTTTCCGTCGCAATGGGCAACATCTATCGCTATATGCCAGAACTTGCCCCGACCAAAGAATTACTGACCGCCTACAAAGATGGCATTGTCGATTGGGCCGGATATGAAAAAGTTTTCAATGGATTGCTTGCAGAACGTCAGGTTGAAAAGCTCTTTACAATCGACGATTTGGACAGAGTATGTTTTTTGTGTTCTGAAAAAACCGCCGACCAATGCCACCGCCGCCTCGTCGCAGAACGCTTTGCACAGCATTTTATTGATGTCAAAATTATTCATTTATAATTTATTCATCATCATCCCATCCTGGGCCACGGACTTTTTCCGCCTTTGTAATATCTTTTATTATCTTTTCCGCTTTATCGGCCAGGGCAGGCGCACGGCCTTTTATAACTTTCATTTGTTCTATGATTTCAGCATCCGTGATATATTGTGTAATCGCCCAAGTGTTTATTATCTTGAACCTGCCTTTTGAACTGCTGGTAACATAGCCATACATCTGTTCCAAAAGTTGAACAAACCATTCGTCTGAATCAATATAATTTTTAAGTGTTTCTTTATACAAACCTTCGGCGCGGTTCGCCCAAATACTTCTGCATTTTTACACATATTTTACACAGGATTTTACAAAGCAGAAATCATTTAAAATTTTTTGATTTATGACTTTATATCCACCTGACCGGTATCCATATTTAATACTATCATATCGCCGGTTTTTATTATATGTGATGCATTGCCAGTGCCAACGATACATGGGATTCCAAGCTCTCGCGATACAATGGCCGCATGGGACAACATTCCACCCATATCGGCAACTATCGCTTTGGCCTTTTCGCATGCGAGCACTAATTCCGGTGCCGTGGATTTTGCGACCAGAATTTCACCATAGATCATCGCTTTAATCGCAGCATTTACAGCAACAGAGTCGGAATAATCAACACTGATAAGCCTGGCACGGCCTTCTACAATCTGTGTTTGTCCACGGTTGGCAACCCGGCCGCATACCGGAGACTTTGCCAACATCTTATTGCGCTCGTTTATGCGTTTGGCAAAATCCAACGCACGATTTCCAAATATATAATGGCAATCCACCCCATCAAACCATGTTACGCTGGATTGATCGCGTTCTGATAAACCCGTCGGGGTTATGCCATCAAATAATCCCAATATTTCGTCCATTTTATAATTTGAAATATCAGAGATATTAAACTGTTGCGACACCTGTTCCAACAATTGATTAAGCAAGCAGTCGTCATTGATAGTGGCCTGATCAATCCAAACACGGGCAATATCTTTGAAGGTCGATATATCTTTCATAGCCTGGGCAATTGTTGGATTCGTTTCTTCTTGCAGATACAATTTGCTAGTAAATTGAATATCCGTTTTTGAGTAAAATATAAAATATTGATAGATAATCTCCAAAAATTCTGCGACTGACTGACGAGATAATGGCAGTGTTAGAATCTTCTGCAAGCGTGGGAATGATGTTTGATGAAAGTTCGTAAAGTCGTCTTGATGTTTAGCAAAACCGCCGGGATTGCTGAAAGTATTATATCCGTAATCTTCCGCCCATTTCATCATATCATTTGGAAAGTATTGCCGAAAAATCCCGTTATCAATAACAAACAATGGATGCAGATACCCAAAGCCCCGGCAAAGCAAATCTGCAAACATAAATGGCAGGCCTTTCATTTTAAATGTCAGTTCATAATCTGAAAGATCCGGGGTGTATTCGGTTACAGTGGAAGTAATCGGACGCGACTGCAAAATATAAAGTTTACCGTTTGCAAAAGCCCACTCTATATCCACTGGAAAACCAAAGAATTCTTCTAATAATAATACTTGTCGTGCCAATTCCAAAATTTGTTCGTCAGATAATTTTTGCGCGCTGTAACTTGTCTTGATCCAACCATCACGGGTTAGTTTTAAGTTTTGTTCGGATATTCGCTTTGATTTGATTGCGAAGCTCTTTTTTGTAATACAATAATTATCAGGCGTGATTTTGCCGGATACTGTCGCTTCGCCAAGCCCTAATCCTGCCTCGATCACAATGGATTCCGAACCGCCAATTGGATTTTTTGAAAAAGCGACCCCGGAAATTTCACTTTCAACCATAGTCTGAACAATAACGGCGACCGAAGTTTTTTCAATACCCTTCCTATTGCAATATGCGACTGCGCGTGCTGAATTTGCAGATTCTCGGCATTTTTGAATATTGAATAATAAATTTTCTCTTGTGGTATTCAAATAGGTTTCCAATTGGCCAGCCCAAGCATCTTTTGTCCCATCTTCGGCCACGGCACTGGAACGCACTGCGACATATTTCACATCAAGTTGGTCGAATGCCAACAAAATATCAGCATCGTTCAAATCTGTAATAGTGGCCGGAATAATAAACCCGTTCGGCACATTAAATCCTGCTTGTATTATTTTGACCAAGCTAGCACCTTTTCCGCCAAGCTCGGTTACGGACGGATTTTTAATATCGCCGAAAAATTTAACACCGGAAGATTGCATTATAAAACACCTTTACAAAAGCATACAAAATTAAATTGCGAAATTCAATCATTTTTGAAACTACACCAAGTTAAATGGGTTTAGATCGGAGTTGTAATAGCGCTCTGAGCTGGGAACAGGATAACGCAGATTTGTGCGGGTTCGGGGCGATAATTTTTCCGTCAGAAAAATCCTGTGTAAAAATGAAATGGTGTTTTTGACGGCTTCTGAGCACAAAATATTCTTACTTGTCCTTTATAAAGGACAAATCAGGATTTGATTTACACGAAAAATCGACTCGTATAGCTCTTGAAAACCGTGGCACAGGCGGAAATCTACGGTTTTATTTACACAACGGTTACATGGAAATATACACGAGGCATTATTTTATACTTGAAATATCACGAAAACCCGTTATAATGCCTGCCGTTGGGTCGGTAGCTCAGTTGGTTAGAGCGGAGCGCTCATAACGCTTTGGTCCGGGGTTCGAGTCCCTGCCGACCCACCATTAAAAAACAAACTTTCCCCACGCAAACAATGCTGTTGTCATTCCCGCGCAGGCGGGAGCCCCGCCGGCCAATCATACTTCGCACCTCGTGCTTCGTATGGCAGGCCGTGATGGATTTGCGCGATTGGCCAAAATCAAATCGCCCTTGCGGCGGTTTTATTTTTGGATTATCATTTCCGTAATGGAAAAGAAAAACAAAATCATAAGATGGCTGATCGGGATCGCGATCGTCGTGTTCGCGGTGCGGATGCTGTCGCTGGGATGGACGCCTCTCTCCGATACGACAGAGGCGCGGTATGCCGAAATCGGCCGCACAATGGCCGAGACTGGAAACTGGACAACGCCGATGATTGACGAGGTGCGCCCTTTCTGGGCAAAGCCGCCGCTGTCATTCTGGGCGACCGCGACATCTTATAAAATATTCGGCGAAAACGAATTCGCCGCGCATTTTCCGCACTTTCTGTTTTTAGTCGGGGCGGCGGCCTTGGCTTATTTTTTCGTGCGGGCGCGCCGTAGCGAAAGCGAAGGCGGATGGCGCGGTCAATTAGAAAGCGCAGTGATGCTGGCAATCGTGGCGACAATGTTCGCGTTTCTGTATTTGGCCGGCGGGGTGATGACCGATCCCGCCCTGACCTTTTGCGTGACGTTGTGCATGGTCGCGTTTTATAATGCGGTTGTAATAAACAAAGAAAATCTCGCCGTAGCGCGCAAGCGCGAAGGCGGATGGGGATATTTATTCTTCGCCGGCCTCGGCCTCGGCCTGTTGGCCAAGGGGCCGCTGATTTTCATGCTGGTCGGATTTCCGATTTTCATCTGGGTGCTGATTGAAAACAAGTGGCGCGACATGTTTCGCGCGATGCCGTGGATAGGCGGAATCCTGCTTATGCTGGCCGTCGCCGCGCCATGGTATATTCTGGCCGAACGCGCGACGCCCGGATTCCTGCGGTATTTTATCATAGGCGAGCATTTTGAAAGATACGTCACGCCCAACTGGGCCGGCGATTTATACGGCGCGGGCCGCGGCGGATTCATGGGGCGGATATGGCTGTTTTACATTATTTGCGCCCTGCCCTGGTCGCTGTGGTTTGCGATAAAGATGTTCGGACGGCGGTTCCGCCGCGCCCTGGCCGCAAGCAAATTTTTCCATGATGAATTTTTGTTTTACATTTTCACGTTCGCAATCGCGACGCCGATATTCTTTACATTTGCGCGGAACACGGTCATGGCGTATGCACTGCCTATGCTTATTCCCGTCGCCATACTGTTGTCCGCCGCGATCGCCGCGACCGAAAACGGCGCGCCGGATTTGCGGAAATTCAAATGGTTCGGCGGGCTGGCGATCGCGGCATGCGTGGGCGTCATAGCGCTGGAATCCGCATATCCGAAATGGACGGCCGCGCTCGGCATCAGCGACAAATATCTGGTCATGCAATATGAAAAATCGCGCAACGATAAAAACGCCCCGCTGTTTTATTTTGGCGCGCGAACATATTCTTCCGAATTTTATTCGGATGGTAAGATTATTCCAATCAGCGGCGGCGCAGACTTGTTGCCTAACCAATATCTGCAAAAATTTGTAATAATCAAACCGCGTGATTTGGATGCAATCGCCGCCGTGGGATTAAAAATAACACCGGTTGCCAGTGGTAAAAAAACAATGCTGATAACGGCCGAGTAATGAACGCTATCAAAAGATTTTTTTCGGATATTTCCGCGCCGCAACGCGTGTTTTTGGTTTTCTTGTGCGTGCATTTTACATTGTGGACATTGCTGCCGCTGTTGAAAACAACCATGCATCCGGATTCCTTGGAGGCCATAAACTGGGGCCTCATCGGCGGCTGGGTTAATGACAAGCATCCGCCGCTGTCCGGATTTCTGGCGAATTTCTTTTGGCAGATTGGCTGGCAAACGGACATATCAATTTATATCTTGGCGCAAATCTGCATGATTATCGCGTTTGTATATGTATACAGGCTGGGGCGACTTATATTTGACGATGAACGCAAAGCCGTGCTGTCCGCCATGCTGCTGGGCGGCGTCTTGTATTACGCCATGACCGCATCCGATCAATTCAATTGCAATATCGTATCAATTCCATTATGGGCCGCGACCGCATTTTATGTTTATCGGGCGATTTATCGGAGCAATGCAACGGACTTGTCACGCCGTAGCGCGGCGAAGGCGGAGTGGATTTTCGCCGGCATTGCGGTCGGGCTGAACATGCTGAATAAATACAGCGCGATATTCCAAGTAATCGGCATCGGCGCATACATGCTGACATCGCCCGCCGCGCGCGCGCAATTGCGGCGGCCCTGGCCGTATGTCGGCGCGATTGTGGCGGCGATAATTTTCGCGCCGCATGTTGTCGCGCTGTGGCAGAGCCGATTCATATCATTAATGTATCTGAACCACAATACCATAACAAATTCGCCGTTTTTACGATTCATAGAGCCCGAGAGCTTCACCTTGTCCCTGATTGCCGCCGCCGCGCTGAGCATTGTAATCTACTTATTCGCAGTCCGTGGTGCGGAGCGCGCGACAATCAAAAACCGCGACGCCGGAACATTTTTATTGATGATGATATTGGTTCCATTCGCGGCATTGGTTGCAGATGCGGTGATAATGAATCTGGAGATATCAACCATGTGGGGAATCCCGCTGTTGATACTCTGCGGGACAGCGTTGGTTTATTTCTGGCCACGGAAAATTGACGACCATGTTTGGCGGCGCGCAATCATCGGTGTTTATATCGCCATGGCGGTTTTCGCATCCATAAGTCTCGGCCACTATATTTTTAATAACAGCCGCCGCATTCATTTTGACCACAACAAATTTGCAACCGATATGGATGCGGCATGGCGGGCGCAAACGCGCGGTGCGCCGATGAAATTTGTGCGCGGCGATACTTGGTTCGCGTCAATCATGTCGCTGTATGGCCCCCAACATCCACGGACCATATTTGACATAGACGGATATTACAAGAAAGAATTGAATGCGGAAAATCTGGGCGAATACGGAATTCTGCTGGTCGGCCTCAGAACCGAAGAAATCGCGGCCCAGCTGCAGATTTTAGGCCGCGACGCGCCAGTAATGAAATATGATTACACAAATAAAAACATGTTAGGGCGCGGAAAAGATTTCCAAATGTTTTACTCGATCGTCCCGCCGGAGGCAAAAGAATAAAATGTTAAAACTCTATAAAGAATTAGAAGACAAATGGTTCGCAATCTCTGAAAAGCTGCGCTATCTGATGGTGGGCGGATTCAATACCGTCGCGGCGTATGTAATATTCACCGCGCTGTATTTTCTGTTGCGCCAGGTTTTCGGGGTGGTGTTGCTTTACGGTCTGACCCTGATTATGCAAAACGTGATTTCAATCAACATATCCATCTTTACGATGCGTTGGTTTGTGTTCCACAGCCGCGGAAATCTGTGGAAAGAATACAAGCGCGCGGCGCGGGTCTATACGGCGATGGGAATTTTGAACTATGTCTGGCTGCTGGCATCGCACTGGCTTTTTGACATGCGCGCGCCGATCGCCCAGCTGATATTTTTGGTATTTTCCACAATCGCAACATACATTCTGCACAAATATTTTTCGTTCAGAAAGTTTTAATAATCAAATTATCCATAAATGTCATCCCGCGGGGCGTCCGAAATACGCGGAACGCGTATGAGGCGCAGCCGGGGGACGCCGCACGATATACCATACGTATAAAATTTACCGCGCTATGTTTTTTGGGAAATCTTTGTTCATTACTGTTTCAAGTTCGCCCATGCGGTCGGCGGATGCGTAAAACTTTTTATCAATATTATGCTTTGCGCCCATCACGTCAATGAACGCCGACGGATGAAACGATACCTCTACGGCGTCATACCATTTTGGCACGCGGATCTTTTTGACGTTGCGCCCGAACAGCCGTCCGGAATAAGTCAGCCCGTAAAAGTAAGTATCACTGCGCGCCGCGCGGCCCGACATCCACCGGAACACCGTCAGCACCGGCCATTTCATCCAGGATCCTATTTTAAGCCAATCAATTCCCGGATTGTCGCAAAACGCCAGAAAGCAGTTTTCGTTCATCACGCGCACGCGCGGAATGTTGTATTCCGCGGCAAGCCGCGCGAATACCGAAAAGGCCGCGGGAATCATATGCACGTGGCGGTGGCTGTCCAGATGCGACAGTTGCGCGATGCCGAGAGCATGGCACTGCTCAATCTGCGCGCGCAATTCGCGTTCAATCCATGATTTGAATTTCTTGCGCCGGAATATCCATTCGGCCATCATCGCGATGAACCCGCGGTCAAAGTCGGCGTGCAATCCGACGGCCAGGCCCGCGTTTCGTTTTGCGATTTCAACCGCCTGGGCCGCGCGGTGGCCGCGCACCATCAATGACGCGGAATTCAGGCAGCCTTCTATAAAGGCGTATTCAACGGCGGTATTGAAACCTTCGTTGATTCCGAAATCATCCGCGTTTATGATGATTCTCATTTTGACACCTGTTTTTCATCGCGCGAGAAATATTCCGCAAAATACAACGCGCGTTTTTTGACCTCTATATGAATCTTGCCGATATACATTCCGATGATGGCCAGGACGAACAGAATCACCGCGCCCGTGAATGTTATCGCGGATACTATGGTCGCATAGCCCGGCGCAGGATGCGACAGCAGGAAACGCTCTATGATTACGTAAGAGCCCAGTATTACCGACAGCGTTCCCAGAATCACCGCGAACCACATTGCCAGATACAGCGGGCGGATAGAGAACTGGAACACGCTGTCCAGCGCCAGCCGCGCGGACTTTATAAAGTTATATTTTGATTCGCCCGACAGACGCGCCGGCGCGTCAAATTCTATCACGGGCAACTTTGAGACGTCGCAAATCAGCGACAGTGTTCCGCGAAACATGGAATCCTGTTCCTGAAACTTTTTCAAGAATTCTATGTATTCGCGATCTATCAGGCGAAAGTCGGGCGTCGCTTCTGGAATCTTTACATCCGACAGAAAGTTCAGCCCCCAGTAATAAATCTTTGAAAGTATTTTATAGAACGGGCGCAACAGGCCGCGCTTCGCGTCGGCATTAGAGCGCCGTTTGGTCAGAACGATTTTCTCGCCACCCTGCCACAGTTTCACCATGTCCGCAATATACCGCGGCGGGTGCTGCAGATCCGCGTCCATGAAGACCACCGCATCGCCCCGCGAATAGTCCATGCCGGCAATCATTGCCGTTTCATGGCCGAAATTCTTGGTCAGCCGGACAATTTTCACGGCGGGATCGGATTTTTGCAGTTCGTAGCAATACAGCAACGTGCGGTCGCGCGATCCGTCGTCCACAAAAATTATTTCGTGCGCCAGGCCGATGTCTTTCAGCACCAGTTTCAGCTGGCGGTGCAGCTCTTTGACGTTGCCTTCTTCGTTATATGCGGAAATGACTATGCTCAGCATTTTCTTCATCGCGCGACCCCTTTTGGATGATTTTATCCTAGCAGCGGAATCGCGCGCGGTCAAATATTTTACAAGTTGGCGGGATGTTTTATTACCAGGATGAATATCCAGCGTTGCAGGTAATGTCGCACTTGTGCGTGTTCGGATTCCATACCACGGTTCCGGTTTCGTCGCTTAAACCCCGCGCATCGCATAAAGGCACGCATTCGTTGTTCTGCAAATCATAGCTCTGCCCCTGATACATGCAGGCCGCAATCTCGCACCCGCTGCTGTATGTGCTGACCGCTATTTCGCCCAGCGTGCTGAACTTGTTCCGGCATACGCCGCAAGGCTTGTCCCGTTCATTGGTTTCCGTCGGATCATTCGTGAATCCGGGGTTGCACGACACGACATTGCACTCGCCCCATCCGCCGGGTGCGGTGGCGTCCGGCAATAATCCGCCGCCGGTCGCGACGCCCGCGCCGGCCGAATTGCCGATCCATTCCTGGGTCCCCGTGCCGTTTTCTATGTCGCAGGCCTGGGTGTTAATCACGCATGCGTTGGACGATATGTGGAACCCGGCCTCGCACTCCATGGCCTTGCATTCCCCGAATTGGTTGTTCGCCCAGTTACGGACCGCAATCGTCGCATGCGGCAGAACGCAGGATATGCTGTTCGGATCGCACGCATTCGCCGTTGGGTTCACGTGGAATCCGCCGTCGCATTCCGATACCGCGCATGTCCCGGTTGATTTGAACGCTATGGCGTGATCAATCGCGCATGGGACGCATCCCGCGCCGATGTTCTGGTATCCCGCCTGGCACGCCGTCTCTATGCACGGGCCGAATGATCCCGGCGTCGGCGTCGGATTCCATAGCATATAACCCGTGCCGGCCGCGGTGGTGCAAGGCTTGCTGTTAGGCTCGCAACTCTGCCCGTCCGCGCTGATATGATTGTCGCCCAGGCATCCGGATAGAACGCAAACCCCGTCCTTGTTCGTGGTGCCGTATCCGTTCTCGCCCACTGCGCACGTCGCGCTAATGGCGTCGCAGGTATAGGTCCCGTCGGTCTGTTCGGTCAGGTTGTATCCCGCCTGGCATGTCGGTTTGTCCATCCCCTCGGTCACGCAAATGCTGTGCGCCGGGCATGTGGCGCAGGTTGTGTTGGATTCCCAACCGCTGCGCTTATACGTCCCTATCGGGCATTTCGCGCATACGCCGCCGGACGCATACAGGCCCGCGCCGCAATACCAGCACGCCGTCTGGGCCGGCCAGACATTATTCTGGGCATACATGCCGCTGTTCGTCTGCCCGCCGGGCAGCAACAGCAAGGTTCCCGTCACCGGCGCCTTGCCCGGAACCGGGGTGGCGTTGATATTAAACAGGACATAAAACACGCTGTTCAGCACCGATGTCATGTTAACCACCGACCCGGGCGGGCATAGCGCGCAGCCTTGGGCGCCGTCGTTTATGTATCCCGGCGCACACAGGCATTCGCATCCGGACAATACATGCACCGCGTCGCAGAAAATATTCTGGGTCGTGCATTTGTCCGGGACGCATCCGGGCGCGTTGTGGTTGCAAGCGCAAGTGTTCACCTTTGACGGGTCGGTGCAGTCCGTCGGATATTTGCATACTTCGTCGTAATAAACCTGGGGCGTGATCGGATTCATGGTGCCGCCGCCGCCCGGCAGCGAAACGTTCAGCGGGCAAATCGCATAGCAATCGGATACGGACGAGGCGCCGACCTTGGAATCCTTCCACGGCGTTGGCGGGTTGTAATACGCCCCGTTCCCCAGATCTATGCACATCAGCGGATCCGGCCAGCACGGTTTGCCGGTCGCAAGGCACGATGCGCCGCATTGGCCGAACTCGTCAGGACAGCACCACAATGCGGAATCGCATTGGCCGACGCCGCCGCAGTTTTCGGTGAGCGGGTCGCAACAAGTCTTTCCGCCGGCCAGGCACGCCGCGTCGCATTCGCCGGTATCCGTATCGGCGCAGCAGTAAACGCCCGCGTCGCATCCGCCGCCGCAATTGGCGTCCACAAGGGGATCGCACGGGCATATCTCGCCGGCGGCGCACTGGACGCACGCGGTGCCGGCGGCGTTCGGCTTATACCCCGCGCCGCAATGCAGCGTGTATTCGCACGCGTTGGGATAAGTCGCGTATCTTGCGACCGGGATCATTTTTCCGTTTGCAACGGTCTTTACCGGGCAGTTTCTTTGGCACAGGTTGATGTCGTTCACGCCCGGGCCGTCCGTCCAACCGGGCGCCGGCGTCGCCGGGCAGGGAAGAGGATCGGGATCGCAATAATAGCCGTCTGGGCATATGCCGCAGAATTCGCACGACGGGCTGGCGGACGGGACGTTATTGTTCGCCGGGCAATACGCATAAGGCGTGTCCGCGCACTCAACGGTATACGTGCATTCCGGGAATTGGGCCCCGTCATGGTAAACCTTTGCCGGATCCGCGGCCGCGCCGGTTGCCTGGGCGGGCAGCGTGGTCAAGGCCGGGCAAGTGTAATAGCAATTTCCGATGCCCGCGCGCGGGCCGGACGGATTCGCCGCGCCGCCGTCGGAACCGGACGAGCCGGCCGGGCACTGGGTGCGGGTCGCGGTCAAAGCCGGGCTATACCAGCCGCTGGTGACATCAATGCAAAGGTTTGTGCCCTCTATCCAATTGGGAACGGTTTTATCCGCCCAGTATCCGGCCCCGGCGGTGATCGTCGTCAATTCGGAATAAGTCAGAACCAGCGGCGGCACCGAAACGGACGTGGGCTGGGACGCATAAGTGCATGTGTTCGTCGCGTCGCAGACGGCCGGTTTTGGCGTCGCGCTCATCACCGTCACGCGGCGGTATCCGCCGTCGCAATCGGGGTCTATGGTTTGCGCGGGCTGGTCAACATAGCAGCTTTGTATAGTGGATGACGTCGTGCTGACGCCCGTGCTGTATCCGTCGGGGCATTTATAGCGGTTGTTGTCGCCATTCGGGCTCCAAAACCCTGTGCCGACTTCTATGCATCCGTCGCCGGTCAGGTTCAGATAATATCCCGCGTTGCAAGTCCAGCCGGCGACCAGGTTATAATCCCTGTCCTCGTCCGTGGAAAGTATCAGCGCGCCGCTTTCATACCAGCCGTTAAAGGTGGAATTGGCGCGCGTCGGCTGGCGCGCGGTTATCGTGTCGGCCGCATTCGCGGGCAGCGCCACGGGCTGTGTCGGATTGAAATATTCCGGGTTAAGCTGTGCCGGATCAACCCATGTTCCGCCTTTCAGGTCATAGGCGATTTTGTTGCCCGTGCCGCAGAACGGGGTCGGGGTGCCGTTGTTCAAAGCCTTGTGCGTATCGTCGCATACGACCGTGAAATCGCAGGTTTCATACCCGGCGTCATAGTTGACGTTATACGTGGCGGGGCTGATGCTGATCGCATAGAGGGGCAATGGCGGCTGGACGCACGTCACAAAGCAATTGGTATTGCCGCCGGTATTGCATCCGTCCGTCTGGCCGATAATCGTCTGGCCCGCGGCCGCCGATCCGGACGGGCATATCGTGCATTGGTTATTCGGAACGCTGGCGTCCACAAAGAATCCGGCCGCGCAGCTGGTTATCTCTGGGTATTGGCAAGACGCTTCGTCCGTATACTGCGTTCCGTTGACCGGGGCGCAGGTATCGGACGGCTGGCAATTCTTGTAGCAGGCGGTGGCGTCAACCGCCGCGGTGCCGCCGGCGGACAAGGTAAAGGTTCCGTCGCCGTATTCAGAGCAGTGCTTGTTGCCGCAATCGCCCGGCTTTGTCTTGTCGCAAATCTGGCCGGGGCAATAATCGTTCGGTCCGCAATTGGCGCAGCTGGTCGCGGGCGCGCCGGTAAAATACTGGCCGGCGGGGCATTCTATGCCCGTATCAATCCATATCGCATGCATGATTATAGTCTGGCCGTCTTTGCCCTTGGGCAGAACATTGCTGGCGTCTTCGCCGGCGGCAAAGCAATCGCCGGTGCCGTTCGCGTTCGTGCACCATTCAGAAAGCACAAAGAATCCGCCGGTTTTGGTCAGTCCGCCCTGATCCGGCATAGCGCATGTTCCGGACTTATACGTGCACGGATTTATGTCGGCCGGCGGGGTTCCGGTGGCGGTGTTCCCGTCAAACGTTATCTTTGCCGCGTCGGGCGCGCAAACATCGCACGATATGGCCGGCGATGCCGTCGGCGGCGTGACGTTATGGTATCCCGCCTGGCAAGTCATTTTGGCAAAGAACACATAATCCTGGCAATCCGCGCAATTATCCTCTACCGGCAATGGAACGGTCGTCAGAGGCGTAACATAGTTGGCCCAGTTTTGTATTATATTTATGTCCGGCAGGCCGCCCGTGATCGGCATAGGCAGCTCATACCAGGCGTCAAACTTCGCGCCGACGCACAAGTTGTCCATTCCCGTCTGAACCGGCAGCAGGACATTCGCGCCCTGGGATATTTGGAACGTTGTCGGCCATTGTTGGACAACCGCCATTGTCGCCGGCCTGTTCAATGCGTCAACGCTCAGCAAATGGTATTCTATGGTAAACTGATGCGGCGCGCAGGACGGGTTGGCCGTGCCGTTGGCTATGACATCGTATCCGGGTTTTGAATCGGCCAAATACAGGCATGCGTCATACGTGCCGTTCGCATTGGCGCTTATTTTCGCGTTGCCCGCCACGCCGTCGTTATAAGGCGTCACGCCCGCGCAGTTGGGCTGGTTCCATCCGGACGGCGTGCTCGGACAATTCTTGAAGCACGTCGTGATATCGTCGCGCGGCATGTCAGAGCCGGCCGACCCAGCCGGGCATTGATGCGTCGCGGCGTCGTGATCGGGGCTGTAATACCCGTCGCCAACCGGCCCGCAGATATTGTTCGTCTGCAGCGAAATAATCAGATTGCTGGAATTTTTGGCCGTATTATACCAAAATCCGCCGGCGGCCGTAATCGGCGTCAATTCCGGGAATGTAGAGCTGTCGCCGAAACTTAAATCCAGCGCCGGCTGCGTTAAATAAACGCACGTATGCGTGCCGGCGTTGCAATCGGCCGGCGCGGGCGTAGTTCCCAGAACCGTCGCGCGGCGGTATCCGGCGTCGCAATCGGAATCAATTTCCGGCACGTATTGGTCGGCATAGCAGGATGTTATCTGGGTTGATATGGTGGAAACCCCGGTTGTAAACCCGGTCGGGCACGCGTAACGGTTGTTGTCGCCGTTCGGGCTGTAATACCCGACGCCGACCTCTATGCACGCGTCGCCGGCGGCATTCAGGTAATATCCGCCCTGGCACTGCCACCGCGCGTAAAGCGTGTGGTTTCCGCCGGTCGTGATTGCTGTTATTTCGCCGCCGCTGAAATCGGCCGTCGCATACCAGCCGACAAAGTTAGAGTGGGCGCGCGTCGGCACGCGGGCCGTCTTTACGCTTATAACGCCCGCGGATATGTTGAAGTATTCCGGATTGACCCACGTTATCGCGCCGCCGTTCGGGAAATAATCTATGTGGTCGGTTTGCGCGCATATAGGATTGGGCGTGTTGTTGTTGACGGGATTATGCGTGTTGTCGCATTCAACGGCGAACGAGCACGCCGCATACCCGGCGTTATAGTTTACATCATAAGTGGCGGGGGTAATGCCGGTCGCATAGACGGGCAATGGCGGCTGGACGCAGGTCACAAAGCAATTGGCATCGCCGCCGGCGTTGCATCCGTTCGTCTGGCCTACCAGCGTCTGGCCCGCGGCCGCCGATCCGGACGGGCATATCGTGCAAGTATTATTATTCAGGTAATATCCGGCCGCGCAGCTGGATATGGTATAGCCGCATGCCGCGTCGCCATAGTGCCATGTTCCGCCGGTATATCCCGCCGGCGACGCGCAGTAATTGGTCGGCGAACAGTTTTTATAGCACGCGGCAGAGCTGACGGACGAGGTGCCGGCGGCGGATAATGTCCAGCTGCCGTCGCCCACGGTGGCGCAGCTTATGTTGCCGCATTCGTCTGATGATGTCTTGTCGCACGTCGTCGGGCCAGGGCAGTAATCGCCCGATTCGCACGGACTGCATGCGGTGTTCGGCGCGCCCTGGAAATACTGGCCCGCCGGGCATTCTATGCCGTTATTTGTCCATTTGGCGTAAAGGGTTATGGTGCCCCCGTTCTTGCCAGCGGCCAGAGAGCTTAGATCCGCGCCGGGCAAATAGCACGTTCCGGTTCCCGCCGCGCTGTCGCACCACTGAGAAAACACGTAATACGGCGACTTGCCCAAGCCGCCCGTGTTGCCAGGCAGAGTGCATGCGCCCGCAAATGTGCAGGTCAGGTTCGCCGGCGCGGTTCCGGAATCATTGCCGTTCCCGTTAAATTCTATCGTCGCCACGTCCGGATCGCAAATATGGCACGGGACGGCCGTCTGGGTCGCGGTCGCGTGATAACCGGCGCTGCACGTCATTTTCGCATAGAACACCGGATCCTGGCAATCGGCGCAGTTCGCCGCGGACGGCATCGGAACATTGGCATAGGACGAGCCGGTGAATGCCGCGGACTTATACCAGCCGGCGAATGTCGCGCCGACGCAAGTATTGTCAATGCCGGTCCCAAGGGGCAGCGCGACCGTGCCGTCCTGGACATTGAACGTGGTCGGCCATTGGGCGGCCGTCCATCCGGCGGGCTTGCTCAGCAAGGTCCCCAGCAGATAATATTGTATATTGAACTGATGCAGCGGACACGAAGGGTTGGAACTGTTGTTATTCGTTATGTCATATCCGGGTTGCGAGGTGACGGTAAACTGGCACGTCGCGTATGTTCCGCCGACCGTAGAGCTTATGGTCGGGGGAACCGGCGAAACGGAAGCGCAGAATTGCTGATTTCCGGTGCCGGCGGTCGGCAGATTGTTGCCGTCCAGCGTGGAATTGGGCCATCCGACCGGTTCGCTGGGGCACGTTTTCACGCACTGCGTTATGGCCGTCGCGCCGACGGGCGCCGAAATCGTCGCGCCGGCTTCGCCGGATACCGGGCAATTCAAGCAATCATTGCCGGGTTTATACTGCGCGGGATTTGTGGTGCTGCACGCGGTCGCGCTGCACACCTTGGCCACGGGATCCCAGTTTTCGCCGACAGTGGTGCATTTGCACCCGCCCGAACCACCCAGCGGACCGCCGGAACCGGTCGTGGATGCCCCCGACGGACAGACACAGCTGATGCTGGCGCCGCTGCCGCTCTGCGCCAGTGGGGCATCGCACACGACGGTCGTCGTTCCGTCGCAAGTGGCGTATTGCGGGCACGTATTGCAAGTATTGTTATACAGATAATACCCGGGCTGGCATTGCGTTATGGTCTTGGAACATGCATTATTATAATAAACCGTGGCCGCGCAACTGACGGTCAGGGCATTCGCCGGCAGGCTGCAATCGCAGGTTTTAGAGCATTTCGCATTTATATCGCCGGCGACGCATTCGTTGTATGTTCCCGTCCAGCCGGCGGGGCATGTCATGCTGGGGTTGCAGCATTGCTTGCACCCGGCCGTCGCCGCGGCCGCGACGGGGTCGTTCGCGCCAGAGCACGCGCGGTCGTAACCGGACGAGCATGCCGAGCATGAACTGGCGGTATTGTTGGCGGACGTATATGTTGTTGTGCTGCTGCACGCGGTGCAAGACGTGGTGGTATTCCGATAATAATTCATGTTGCAGGTTACGCTGGCAACCGGACATGTATTCGGTGTTCCGTAACAATAGCTGTCATTGTAATACTGCGTTCCGGTCGTATTTGAAGAGCCAAAGGTGCAACTGTATGTATAAGACGGGCAACTGCCCCCAGAACAGGATAACGTGCAGCTTTTTGTGCAGCTGTTACAGTTCCAACTGCTACCGCTCCAACTGCAATTACCGCTCCATCCGCTGCCAATCTGGTTTACGCACGTATCGGTATTAGATACGCAGTTCCGGCCAGATGGATGAAACCCGGAATTGCAAGAGACAGTGCCGGTATTATATGTGCATGAGTTATTGTAATAAACCGTAGAGGAATCCGGGGCGATAGTCCCATTTCCATCGGATGTGGAAGTGCTGGAACAAGATTTTGAACATGCCGAGGCCTGATTTCCGGTGCATTGGTTATAAGTTCCCGTCCATCCGGACCCGAGAGTAGAGCACGCGACCGACGTGCTGCAGCATTGCTTGCATCCGGCGGTTCCGGCCGCACCGGATGCGGACGTACCGGTGCAGGTGCGATCATAATTGGTGCCACAACTGGTGCAGGAAGTTTGGGTATTGCCCGCGGGCGTATACGTGGCTGTGCTGCTGCATGCCGTGCAAGTACTACCATTCATATAATAATTTTGAGCGCAGCTAGTGTAAGTCTTGCCGCTGGGGGGGCAACTGAACCCCGCCGCTTGCGCCGACATGGAAACCAGCGATGAAAGCATCGTTACGGCAAATATTCCCAAAACCGCGGAAATCAGCGATTTCTTCATGGTTATTTTTCTCTGTCCACTACATCATAGAAAATTTCGCCATATCAATGCAATAAAATAATTCATGTGGGGGAAAATATTTTTTTAGCGAGAGAAAACATATTATTTATATGAACATGATGAACAAGACTACCCCGGAAACCTAAGGGCAACAACCACCCAACAAAATCTGCGATTTTGTCGGGGCCCGGAAGTTGCCAAGGTTTCCGACCCTTCTACGAAGGGTA
>WQUT01000037.1 GCA_009781955.1 Pseudomonadota bacterium
CCAATTGCGTCAGTTCCAGATTCGCGCGGTGGGAATAGTCAAACTGCCGCGCCTCTGCCGCCGCGTCCAGAAACAGGTCCTTCATGGGGTCGGCCATCATCACCATCTGGTCGCCCTGCTTGCGCCGGTTTTCCAAATCTTCGGCGATGCGCACCTGGTTCACGTTCAGCCAATCCAGAATCATGGACAGCGACGCTTCCTTGCCCAGCCATGCGGGGGGAATGTTTGACCAGGTTCCGACATGGACATAGTTCATGGAATTCAGCTGGCCCATAGACAGCATATTGCGCGCGGCCTCTGCATTCGGGTCCTGCATCCGCGAGTAATAATCGCCCAGCAACGCGGCATCCTCGGCATCAAATGTGCCGGCATCCAGGCGCGCTTTGAAATAATCGTCCGCTTTCGCCTTGTCAATTTTTGACACTATGAAATGCACCAGGCCGGACAAAGCGTTGCGCCCGGATATGGTCCAGTGCGGGTCGGCGGAACTGGTCTGCTTGTCCGCAATCAAAACGTTCACAATGCTGTCTATATACAAATCGCGCTCTTCCGGCCGGAACGGCACGTGTTCGGGCGACAGCGGATTCCACGAAGGATAATAAATCCCGTGCATGGGATCATCCTGGCCCGCCCAGTTGATAATGAACACCGGTCCGACGGTCGCGCGGTATGCGGAAGATTGTTGCTTTAATTCCGGTTTCGGGTCATTGATTATCATGGATACGTTATCGCAATCCAATATTGTCGGCAACACGACACCCTTGGTCTTACCGGTGCCGGGGGGCGCGACGCACAATGTGGATAATGTCTCGTTCAGCATCAGCGGCACGAATTTCTCGGCCTTTTTCCAATATCCCAGAACGGTAATGAATCCCTTGAACAGACCCATCTTTTCTATATCCGCGGTTTCGGCCTTGCGCGAAGACATCTCGTCATACTTGTCTTTGCCGTGCGGATTGAATTCTTTCAGCAGCGAATCGTCGCGCAGAATGTAGTATGCGATAAACGGCAGCAGCGGCGCGACGGTCGCCATATCGGTCCGCAGAACCAGCCGCGTCAGGTATGCGGGAACCGCGGCAAATACCGACAGTCCCCAGCTGTCCCACATCATGTTAAAGTATAGTTCGGTCCATTTTATTGTCGCCGGCGTCCAGCCATATCGCCATATATGTTCCGCCGGAAACGCCAATGCAAACGCGAGAAGCGCGGCGAGCCAAACGCCCCAGTTCCAGCGCATGCGCCAGAACATCTGGGCAAAGGGCTTTTTTTCCCAGTCATTATACTTGGACGAATCAAAGATTTTAAGCCCCTTGGACTTTCCGCCCGCCGATAAAAGGTTGAATTTCAACGCCATGGTGATATTATACCACAAGAACCAATCACCCGGAACTAAAAACTATGCAGAATTTGCCCAGAATCTATCTGACCGAAAATCTTGCGGTCGGCAAAACTTTCCCCCTGCCGCCGGATCGGGGGCATTATCTGTCGCGCGTGATGAGGACGGACAAATTTCTGGCTTTCGGTAATGGCGAAGAATTCCTCGCGGAACTGAAACAGGAAACAAATAAAAAAACTATTCATTATTCGCTTTTGGTTGTTCAATTAACCGGCCGCCCCGACCCATCGGGTAATATGACCCTTGCGTTCGCGCCCATAAAGCAGGCGCGGCTGGAAGAGATGCTAAACATGGCGACGCAATTGGGTGTCGCGGCTTTGCAGCCGGTAATCACCGACCGCACAGACGCGCGGAATATAAACTGGGAAAGAATCCGAAAAATAACGACCGAGGCGGCGGAGCAGTCCGGCCGCAACAGCATTCCAGAAATCCGCCCGCCGGTTAAATTCGGGGAATTTGTCGCAGATGCAAAAAATCTGGTTTTCGCGGACGAACGATTCGCGCATGAAAAAATAAATGTAGGGGCAAATAATTACCGGGCCCCGACAAAATCGCAGATTTTGGTGGGTGGTTCTTTGCCCCTACAAGCCACTATTTTCATCGGGCCCGAAGGCGGATTTTCGTCCGCCGAATTCGCGGCGCTGGATGCGGCCAAGGCGGTTGGAATAAGTTTGGGGAAAACAATTCTGCGCGCTGAAACCGCGGCCGCTGTCGCGATAGCATTAGTGACAAAGTGACAGAATTAATGTGTCGGCTTTGCCGACAAGCAATATCCGCGCACAGCGCGGCTACCATCATTTTGTCACTCTGTCACTTTGTCACTAAAATAAAAAACGCCGCATTCGCGGCATTTTTTATTTTCTGATTCCCAGTTTCTTGATTATTTTCTCGTAATCTTCCGGGTTCCGGCCCTTGATATAGGCCAGCAGTTTTTTGCGCCGGTTCACCATCATCAGCAGGCCGCGTTTTGAATGCTCGTCCTTCGGCATTTTTTTCATATGCCCGGTCAGGTTCTTTATGCGCTCTGTCAAGACCGCAACCTGGGATTCCACCGAACCGCCGTTATCTTTGTCGGACGATTTGAATTGTTTTATCAATTCGGTTTTTTTTGATTTTTCAATCGACATTGCGTTTTCCTTTGTTAATTATTTATGACCCGCCGCGGCATCAGGACGTAATTATCATTCCGGCCTATCCCAATGAAACGGCCGTTATGATAAACCCGCCGCAACCCCGCAGAGTCGTCTTTCGTTACGATAACGCCGCCGTGCCCGAACAATGCCGCGTCGTCATCATGCAATTCCGCAACCAGAATGTCGTCCAGTCCGAAATCCGCCGGGTTCAGGTAATCCCGCAACTCAGCCGGGGCATTATGATACACTTTTTCCAAAAAATCAAGCGTTTGCGCATCTTTTATCACGAAATTATGCGTGCGCGTGCGCCGAATCCCGGACACCGTCGCCAAATAGCCCCCCGAAAGATCGCCGATATCGCGCGCCAAAGACCGGACATAAGTGCCGGTCCCGCAGTTCGCCAGAAACGCGCTGTATTTCATTTTGCCGGCCGGGCCGCCGGAACCCAGAACCAAATCATAAATCGTTACCTTTCGCGACGGCATTTTTATGTCCGCGCCGCGCCGCGCCAGTTCATAGGCATGGCGGCCGCCGATGCGGATGGCGGAAAAGGCGGGCGGCGTTTGAAGAATCTCGCCCTTATACCCGTCGCAAAACCTGTCTATTTCTTTATAGTCCGGCAAGCGTCCGTCTTGTTTTATGATTTTTCCAGTCACATCCAACGTATCCGTTTCATATCCCCACTCTACGCCGAATGCATATTCCTTTTCGCCCATGCGCCGGCCCAAGTCATCAAAATGCGGGCGTTTCCATAGCTCCTCTAAAAACGGGATCATTTTGGTGGCGTTGCCGAGGGCGATGGGCAAAACGCCCGACGCCATGGGGTCCAGCGTCCCCAGATGTCCGAACTTTTTTACGCCGAACATGCGCGCGACGCGACCGCCCGCCGCGCGGGATGTCATGCCGGAAGGTTTGTCCAAAATTACCCATCCGCCGTTGCTATCGCTATTGCGGGATTCATCTGATGTCATGGTTATAGTTTTATTCTTTCGGGCGGTCCCTGCAAGCTGAAAGTTCTAACTGCGATTCGTAAAGAGCGCGGATATTCTGATATTTATCAAAAAAATAGTTCAATTCGGAACCTTTGCCAATCCCCACCAGCTTTTTTTCCCATTCTATATTCAGGGCCCGAGACTCTAGCGCCCATTGGATATTTTCCGACAAGTAAGTCATAAATTGATGATTTTCAATCGTCCTTTCGCTAAACCCGGCAAGGGTAAGCTTTATTCCGGCTTGTAGGCATCCGCCATAATGGCAAACTAATCTATGAAAATGGTTTTGTATCTCTTCTCGCCAGCTGAATTGCTGCGCGTCTTTGAGTGCAGCCACAGACTTTTTATCCAAAGGCTGTTCATGTTTGTTAAGTATAATTGCGACAAAACTTCTTGCCTTGGCAACATCGGTAAAACCAACCCCGGTGCCAGAGAAGGTTTTAAATACGATTATTGGCTGTAACATTTTTGCATTCCCATAATCGTTATCTGTATTTTTTCTGAAGCTCTGCAAATTTTTGCAAGAACGCGGGCACATCACACGCATCAATCCCGGTGCCTTCATAAAAAATAACGCCTTCGGTCTTTTTTGGATTGCCGTTGAATTTATGTTCACGAATCGTTTGGTCGGAAATATTGTCCTGGATAAACTTCACGGCTAATCCCATGGGCCTTTTGCCGCTTTTTTCCAGTTCTTTTAGCAATTGATCTTTATCGGGAAAACCAGAATACGAGCTTGTGTTATTATACCTCATAAGAATTATCAGCTTCATACAAATTTCCTTTTATATTGCCTCTCTCGTCCTCCGATTGTAAATTGTTTTTTGACAAAGTCAATCGCCAAACAGCGACGGCTGGGGCTTTTTCGCCGGCGAAGACACCTTCGGACTTACCCCTGCCCTTGCGGCAGGGGTCGCGGTGGTGCTTTCTTGCATACCGCGGGGGATGGGTTCATTAATCAAAGCATCCTTGTCATTTTGCTGATTTAATTTATCTGACCCACCCCCCGCGCTTCGCGCGACCCCCGCCGCAAGGGCGGGGGTTACGGCTTCGCCGTTTTGGTTTTCCAGCCCCAGCAATACCTCTTCCGCGCGCGCGACGACGGAATCCGGCATTCCGGCCATTTTCGCCACATGGATTCCATAGCTGCTGGCGGCCGCGCCCGGAACGATTTTATGCAAAAATATGATTTCGTTGTTGTGTTCCGCAACAGATACCGTCAGGCATTTGACATGGGCGAGAGCCGAAACCCGAGAACCGACAGCCGAAATTCGGTTTTCGGTTTTCGGCTCTCGGGTTTCGGCCAACACGGTCAGCTCGTGATAATGCGTTGCGAACAAAGTGCGCGGATGCATCGCGTCCAGGAATTCCAGCACCGCCTGGGCAATGCTCATCCCGTCATAGGTCGCGGTGCCGCGGCCGATTTCATCAAAAATAATGAATGATTTTTCAGTCGCGCGGTTCAGGATATTCGCGGTTTCCGTCATTTCCACCATGAACGTGGATTGTCCGGCGGCCAGATTATCCGACGCGCCGACGCGCGAAAACAACTGGTCGCAGATGCCGATGGTCGCCGAATCGGCGGGCACAAAAGATCCCAGATGCGCCAATACGACAATCAGGGCGTTCTGGCGCAGATACGTTGATTTGCCCGCCATATTGGGCCCCGTAATCAGCGCTATGCACTGATTACGGGGCCCAGAGTTAAGAGTTGAGAGTGGAGAGTGGAGATTGGCCCCGCCTAAACTCTCGGCTCTTAACTCTCCGCTCTCTTGCGAACACGCAGCGTTCGCAAGCAAGCAATCATTTTTAACAAACCGGCCGCCTTGGTCCCGCAGAATCTTTTCCACAACCGGATGCCGTCCGCCGCGGACATCAAAACCGCAATCATCCGTAATTTTTGGCCGCGCCCATCCGTATTCGTCCGCGCATTCGGCCAGAGCCGACCACACGTCCAGATCGGCCAGCATATCCGCCGCGAATAATAACGAAGGCGCCGCGTCTTTTACCATTTCAATCAGGCGCGCGATTATTTCGGCCTCTATGCCCGCCGCGCGATCGGCGGCCCCCCTTACCTCGTTATCCAGCTCTATCAGGCGCGCGGTGGTGAACCGGACGTTCCCGGTCATGGTCTGGCGGTGGATGAATCCGGAATCCGGCGCAAAGAGCTTGTCCGCCTGCTTGCTCGGCACCTCTATATGATACCCCAATATATTGTTGTATTTGATTTTCAGCGTCGCGACGCCGGTCGCTTTTACATAATCCGCCTGCATGCCCGCGATAACCTCTCGCGCGCCGTGGGCCAGGGCGTTCATGTTGTCCAGGCCGCTGTCATAGCGGGCGCGTATCACGCGTCCGTCGCGGAAAAACGCCGGCAATTCGTCGGCCAGGGCCGCGCGCAATTCCGTCGCCAGGCCGTTATTGGTTTCAATCGCCGCAAACCGCGCGGCCAATTCGGCATCCAGCCGCGCGCCGATCGCCTTGACATGCGGCAGCGCGGACGCGAATTCCGCAACGGCGCGCAAATCCCGCGGGGTCCCGCGATTCGCGGCCAAGCGCGCGCACGCGCGGCCGATGTCCGGCACTTTGTCCAGCGTCGCGCGCGCGGCGTGCGCTATGTCGGAATTCAGCAGCAGGTGCCCGATATGCTCTTGCCTCTTTCGGATTTCATCGGCGTCGCCGGACAGCTCGCGCAAATACGCCCGCAGGCGCCGCGCGCCGGCGGCCGTCCGCGTTTTATCAATAACTTCCAACAGCGTGGCGCCATTCGGCTGCATGCCGGCGTCAATTTCCAGCGAACGCCACGTCGCCGCATCGCACAGCAGGCGCGCCCCCGCGCCCAGCCGATAAGGCGCGCGGAAAGAGAGCTTTGCGTCCCGCTGCGTCTGATCCAGATACCCGGCCAGCATTTGAATCGCCGCATTGATTTGCGTGGATTCAATCCCGAAAATCTCGCGCGCTATGTCCGTGATATTTCCGCGCTCGTAAATCCGGTCGTATACGGGCGCGGTCTTGAACGCGGCGCGCAACTTTCGGATATCCGGCGCTTCGGCCGCCGATTCGGGGTATATTACCTCTGCCGGATTCAGACGCGTCAATTCGTCCAGCACATTATCCGACAATTCGCCGACAAAGAATTCGCCGGTTGATATGTCGCATCCGGCAATGTCGTAAACCGAAAGACGAAAACCGAGAGACGATTCGGTTCTCGGCCCCCGGGTTTCGGTTTTCGGGAACAACGCCACCAGAAAATTCGCCTTCTTGGGCGACAGCAGATTTTCGTCGGTCAGGGTTCCGGCGGTCAGAACGCGTATTATCTTGCGCTCTATCTGTTTGTGCCCGCGTTGTTTCGCCTCTTCCGGGCTTTCCATCTGTTCGGCGATCGCGGCGGAAAATCCCATTTTCACCAGGCGCGACAAATAATTCTCGGCCGCATGCCACGGAATCCCGCACATGGGAATATCGCCGCCCGCGCCGTCGGTGCCGCGCTTGGTCAGAACCAGGTCCAGCGCGCGCGACACGATTTTTGCGTCTTCAAAGAAAGATTCGTAAAAATCGCCCAAACGGAACAGCAGCACGGCGTCCGGACATTCGGCCTTCATATCCAGATACTGTTTCATCACCGGCGATAATTCTGATTTCTTTGCCATTTGTGATTTATATTCCACAATCTGAGACTACCCCGGATTTCCATCGGCAACAAGTTGCCGGGAAATCCGACCCTTCTGAGAAGGGTAATTGCGCACTCATTTTGTTAAATTTTATGAGCGTCAAATGCCCTTCTCAGAAGGGCCGGAAAGCTTGGCAATTTATTGCCCTAGCTTTCCGGGGTAGTCGTATTTTATTCAACCTTTAACTTTTCTATTTTCAGTTCCGCTTCTTTCAGCAATTGCTCGCAATACGCCTTTAACTTCATCCCCTGTTCATACGCGGCGACCGAATCGGACAGGGGCAGCGCGCCCGACTCCATCTTTTTCACCAGTTCCTGCAACTGGGCCAGCGCCTGTTCAAAAGACAGATCGTTGGTCGCTGGTCGCTTGTCCTCCATAGCCTTGGCGGAGGAGGATTGGTCGTTGGCTTTGGTTTCTTTTTCCATATTTCGCATCCTTTTCATTTGGGAAAAGAATACTGTATAAAAAACGCTTTGGCAATGGAAAAGGTATCCGTTCATAATTTTTATACGAAACCTGCGGCATTTATGATATAATTCTAGTGTCCAAATAAAACGGTCGTTTTTTTAGGACATTTTTCTTGCCCATATGAAAATCAAAAATCCCCAGAATTCCGCACATTTTTACATCCCTCTATTTTCTCGGCGGACGGGTAAAATAACCGACCGTTTATTTTCCCCAGCTTTTGCGGCGCAAAGCCTGTCCTCGCTTTTCTTTATTTGTTTCTTATGCTGCCCTGCCCCACGGCGTATGCCGACCAGGATGGCGATAGCGATGCGGCCGCCGAAATCGCGCAAAAAACTGCATACGCAACGCAGCTTTCGGCGGAAATACTGCAACTGGATTCAGAAATTATACGCTGCCGGAAAGCAAAAACCAACTGGACGGCGGCGACAGTTGTCGGTGGCATCGGCACTGTCGCCACCGGCGCGGGGGCGATCGTGCAGCTGAACCAGATACAAAAGGCGAAAAAGGCCGGCAAAACGGAACAGCAACATGAAACGGTAGAGGCCGCAAAAACAGAATAAAAAACGCCCGTCATTCCGTTGCGGTGCCGGATGGCACCGACAACGGAATCCAGGTAAAAATAAGCCGCCGCGGCTTTGCCGCGACAACAAATTAACCTGGATTCCGGCGTTCGCGCGGTTCCGCGCGCCGCCGGAATGACGACTGTGCCCTAGGTAAAGTACCGAAGCGATGAGAAAGTATATTTTTTTGCTTTTTATATTCTCGCCCATCGTTGCGTTCGCAATGGACGATGATATGCAGTTACAGGCCTTGAACGACAGGATTGCAAAGATGGAGCAAGAGCGCGCCGTCAAAACCGCGCAGTTGCAGAAATGCGCAAAGGAAACCAAGGGATTCAAAATCGCGGGAATCACGACGCTGGCCGCGACCGGAATCGGAATCGCGGTCAATATAAACCTGCACAACAAGCTGAACAAAATGTCAGGAGGAGACAGGAATGAAGAAAGCCATGCGTTGACATGCGAAGAGGAAAAGAGCTTATTCTGCGACAAATCGTCCAAATCTTATAACAAGAATGCATGCCTTGCATACGAGGCATGCACATGCGGCAAGACTCCGCCGGACCAGTGTGACAATCCGGACTGCGATCCATGCATATAACAAATCAACAAAACTAAAAGGGAAAGCCATGAGAAAAATCATATTCGGCACACTGATCGCGATCATTTTCGTATACGGCGTTTACGCTATGCCGAACGCGGATGCCCGAAGGGCCGCGTGTGAAGCAGGCCCGGATACAACCTGGGTAGAAGCGGATAGCGCCTGCGTTAGTAATCAATTAGATACATATTTTCAAAAAATTACAACCAGCGAAGAATGGGCAAAAAAACTGATTCAGTATTATCTGGACCACGAGGTAACCAACAGGCAAACCAAATTAGGAACCTGGCTTTGCGATGATTTTGTTTTTTCACATGACGACATGTTCAGCTATGTTACTTGCAAAAGCCGCTATGCCGCAGACTATAAATTCAGGTTTGGGCGAATTTATGATACAGATCACACCGGCGGGCGGATAGACGCGATCTGCAAAATGCTTGGCGGCACACTACGAGACGCCAAGAATGGCACGGGCTGGTGCCGGAACGGCGGATCAAGGGTTTGCGAAACCAAAATGTATTTCCGATGGAGCGAATGGGACATTGAAACATGGGAAGAAAACGAAACTGGCGCGACCGTGCTTTGCGCCAAATAAAAACTAAAAGTTTTTTATCAGTCAGGCCGTTCCGGCCCTCGCCGGAATGACAAGCGGCGGCGATTGCTCGCCGCCGCCCATTTGGTTTTGGACGGAAAAATCAATACATCGTCTGCAAGACGTGCCGCGATTTGTCCAAATCCACCAGCATCTTGCCGGAACCGCGCGCAACGCAGGTCAGCGGATTGTCCACCAGGAACGCGGGCAGGCCGGTCGCCTGGCGTATGGCGGTGTCCAATTCGCGCAGCATTGCGCCGCCGCCAGTCATCGCGATGCCAAAATCAACAATGTCCGCGGACAGTTCCGGCGGCGTCAGCTCCAGCGCTTGCCGCACCGTGCCGATGATTTTTTCCACCGTCTGGGCCAATGCGCTGGCCACCTGGGATTCCGTAATCACCGTTTCGCGCGGAACGCCGGACAGCAGGTCGCGGCCCTTGATCTTCATCTCGCGCTCGTCATGCTTGTCTTTCGGCGCGATGGCGCAGCCGATTTTCTTTTTTATCTCTTCGGCCGTCGTTTCGCCGATCAGCAGATTCTTGTTCTTGCGGACATAGTCTACGATGTCGGCGTCCATCTGGTCGCCGGCGGTGCGAACGGCGTTGGAATAGACCACCCCGCCTAGCGACATGACCGAAATTTCCGTGGTGCCGCCGCCGATGTCCAAAACCATGCTGCCAACCGGTTTTTCAATCGGCAATCCCGCGCCGATGGCGGCGGCGGTGGATTCTTCCACGATATAAACCTTGCGCGCGCCGGCGGCGTCGGCCGCCTCTTGAATCGCGCGGCGCTCTACCTGGGTCGCGCAGCTCGGCACGCAGATGATAATCAGCGGCGCGGTAAACAGCGTGCGCCGATGGATTTTCCGGATAAAGTATTTGATCATTTCCTCTGCAATTTCAAAATCCGCGATAACCCCGTCGCGCAGCGGCCGCATGGCGGAAATCGTGCCCGGCGTGCGGCCCAGCATCTTTTTCGCCTCTTCGCCGACCGCCAGGACTTCTTTCCGGCCCAGCAGGCGATTTTCGGCGACGGCGACCACGCTGGGCTCGTCCAGCACTATGCCGTGGCCCTTGACGTAAATCAGGGTGTTCGCGGTGCCCAAATCAATCGCCATGTCCGCAGAGAAAAATTTCATCAGCCAATCATACATGTTTGCTCGCTTTGCTCGCAGTGACTGGGCGCTGGGCGCCAGGCACTGGTAATAACCTCGTTATTTTACGACTATAAAACGCGAAATTGCAAAAATCAAGCGGGGATATCGGGATTTAAGATTTAAGATTTACGGATTTAAGATTTGCGGATTTAAGATTTGACAGCTATGATTTTGCAATCTAAACTGAATTTTATGAGAAACACGATAAAAAAGCATGCCGATTTCGCCGAGCTGGAAAATTCCCGCACATTCAGGTGCGAGCTGTTCATCGCGCGCGCCCATCCGACCAAATTTCCGAATGATGCGCGATACGGCCTGATTGTTCCAAAGCGGGCGTTCAAACTGGCGACGCGGCGAAACCGCATAAAACGGCGCCTGCGCGCGTGGATACGGCTGAACGAGGGGCTCTTGCTGCCTGACCTGGACTATGTCTTCATCGCGCGGTCCGGGGTTTCCGACGCGGATCACCAGAAAGGCATGTTGTGGATGCAAAGGGCGTTAAAGGAAATAAAAAGTGACAAAGTGACAGAGTGACAGAGTTGTGGTCACGGCTTTCGCCGTGGGTCAATAATGATTTTGCCCATCGGCATCAGCCGACGCATAAATTCTGTCACTCTGTCACTTTGTCACTAAAACTATGAAACCGATCGCCATATTTTTAATCAAAATCTATCAAGCCGCCATATCGCCCGTATTCGGCGGGCGGGCGGCGTGCCGGTTTATACCGACTTGTTCCGAATACGCAAAGCAGGCGATAGAGAAACACGGCGTTTTGCGCGGCTTCTGCCTGGCCGCGCGCCGCATCGGCCGATGCCGCCCCGGCGGGGGATTCGGGTATGACCCCGTCCCGTGACTGCCTTACAGCTATTGTAAGTGACATAGTGACAGAGTGACAAAGTGACATAGTTAATGTGTCGGCTTTGCCGACAAATAAAATCCGCGCATAACGCGGCTACCACCACTTTGTCACTATGTCACTATGTCACTATGTCATTGCACGCCGCAGGCGTGCTTGACTTCCCATTCTTTTGGGGGTATTATGAGCGGTGCACCCAAAATAAAGAAGGAACATAATGTCATTACATTCCACGGTCGCCGATATGTCAAAGATGATGGACGAGATGGGCCTGACCGAATTTACAATCCAGCAAAGTTTCTTGTTCGGGGTCTGGAAAAACGAAATTCATTTGTCTAAACAGCAACCAATGCTGGCCGCCGCGACGGCATTCGCCGCGCCCGCGCCGGCGGCGCCATTGGCAAAGCAAGAGCCTGCCTCTGCCAAGGCCGCAGCTGACAAGCCGGCCGCCGCGACCGGGACCGTCCTCCGCTCTCCTATGGTTGGAATCGCGTATCTGTCGCCCGAACCCGGCGCGCGCCCGTTCACCCAGATAGGGGCGCGGGTCAAGGCGGGCGAAACGCTGTGCCTGATAGAGGCCATGAAAACATTCAACCCGGTCAAGGCCGAATCCGCCGGCGTTGTCAAAGAAATACTCATCCAAGACGGCCAGGCGGTTGAATACGACACGCCGCTGGTGGTGATTGAATAAAAGGAGTAGTGACAGAGTGACAAAGTGACATCGCAAAACCACAAGCGGTTTTGCTAGCGACAAAGTTGTATTGCACAACACTTTAACTCTGTCACTCTGTCACTCTGTCACTTTGTCACTTTGTAAACTATGCCACAAATACGTAAAGTTCTTATTGCCAACCGCGGGGAAATCGCGCTGCGCATCATTCGCGCCTGTCGCGATATGGGAATCCGCACCGTTGCCGTCTATTCCACCGCCGACC
>WQUT01000038.1 GCA_009781955.1 Pseudomonadota bacterium
CACCGACCACCGACCAACGACCACCGACCACCGACCAACGACCACCGACCACCGACCAACGACCAACGACCAACGACCCGTTGTTCTCGTTGTCCGGCGCGTTTATAAATAAATACAAGACCGCGAACGGATCGGCGTTTGACATCTATCTGCAATTCAAGGTCCGGGGCTCTGACGAAATGCGGAATGTCAAAATTGCAAAGATGATCGGATCCGACGCCGGAATCGCCCGCGACGGCGCCGCCGACGGGGTATACGGCAACTGGTCGGCGAGCAGCGAGATTTTTGAGGCCGGAAACATCGTATACCGCATATCAGAAAATCTGGCGTTTCAGGATTCGGAAAGATTCCTGCACCGGACGGTTTTAGGCGAAGAAAAACTGAACAGCATGCTGCGGCCGATGTCCTTGGGCGGACATACGGTTTACAACATAGGCGCCGCCATCGCGGACAGCATCCGGGTCGCGGACGCGTCGGCATTGTTCGCGGATGCGAGCGTCGCGCGCGCGACCGAGCTACAATTTCCATCCGGCGCAAATCTGGATCCGTCCGGCGCGATGTTCGGCTCTGTTCGCGTATTAGGCGACATCACCGGATTCCGCAATATCGCCGCCGGCGGGCTTTCCGGACGCGGCGCGGGAACCTGGGCACGCCAGGGTTCGGTCATCGCAGACAAGGCGGCCGTTTCAGATTCTGTTCATGTCGGCGGAAACCTGTATGTAAAATCAGACGTCACGCGGACGATTTCCGGATTTTCCGGACTGGTCGCGCATTCCGTCTACGTGCCGTTTTTATCAACGCAAGAGCTGGCCTTTCTCGGCGGATTCGGGCTGACCGTGTCCAGCGAGCTGATGATGTCCGGCACGGATTCGCCGCTGAAACTGGGGTCGTGGATATTTCCGTCCCTTAACATGCCGAAGCTGAACGGGCTGGTCCTGCATAGGTTCGGGGGCGGCGATATCGCGGCCGCCGCGGCGATTTCCCAAAACGAATTCAAACCGATTACTGACAGCGGGTGGAAAGAAATCCGCCCGCCCGCGCCGCAAGTAACAAAGTGACAGAGTTACTAAATGAAAAATAAATTTTATTTCTTTATAAAATTATCATGGCAAAGACTTTGTCACTCTGTCACTTTGTCACTCTGTCACTTTGTCACTGCGCCGCGACGCGCGCGACGCGCGCAGGGCGGCAGCGCGATGATAGAGCTGCTGCTTTCTCTCGCCATATTCGCGGTTCTGCTGCCGTTCGTCGTCCGCTGGGAAAAGGCGCGCGTTCAGCGCGCGGAAAACATCGTCATCGCGCGCGACATAGACGTTGTGCGCGGGGCCCTTGAAAGATACATATCCGAAAATAAAAAAGATTTCCTGGGCACCGTCAGCAGAAATATAACGCGCGTCAGAATCTCTGACCTGAAAGATTACGGCGTGCCCGCGGAACTTATTGCGAAATACGGGAATGATTTTCAGTTGCGCATCTTAAAATCCGCGGATATAGCGGATCACGCGGTTCTGCAAGGCGTCGTCATTATGAACTCGGCGGACTTTACCCCGATCCGCACGCGCGAGATAACGATGCTGGGCGGTGCCGCCGCCGGATTTATAGAGGGCGCGCAAGCATACGGCGCATACGGCACCTGGGGGCAGAGCGTGGGGCAAATCGGCGGCGGACGGCTGGCGAATTCGCTGACCGCCAACACGGCGGCGATGCGGTCCGGCGACGACTATATCTGGCGGCTGCCGTCCGACGACGCGACGGACGCGACAATGGCGTCGGATTTGAACATGGGCGGGCACGACATCGCGAACGCCGGGTATCTGGACGCGCGCGCCGCGCGGTTTGAGCAATCGCTGGCCGCGAATGAAATAGCGGCCGGAAAGATAATCTATTCCAACCGCGCGGAGCTGTCCGGAAAATTGCAGATAACGGGCGAGGCGACGATAAACGGAATCCTGTCCGCGGACGCGCGCGGCATGCAGATAAACAACGACATTTTCCTGGACAATTCCGCGCGGTTTAACAGCGTGACGGCCAAGGAAATATGGGCGAACACGATGACCTTGTCCGGACTGACCGCATCCAGCAGCCTGGACTCGCCGGCGATAATGAAGGTGGGCGAGACGGTGAATATGGCCGGCGGGCGGATTGACGCGATGTTCGTGACGGTCGGATTCGCCGGATCCCTGACGCCGCGGCTGGTTGTCCAGGGCATGATCACGGATCCCGTTGACACGTCGTATTTTTGGAATCTGGCGGACGGCACGGCCAGTTTCTCGGACCTCTCTCTGCCGAACCTGAACCAAATGATGCGCGCCGCCGTGTCCGGCGAGGGAACCGATACGGATTCCTATTCGGCAATGTCAACCGTCGCCGCGAACGCGAATGCGACCGTATCGGATTTTATGCTGGCCTTGGCGGAAATCCAGACGCGCGTCCGCGCGAAATACAAGGCGTTGAATTTAGAGTAGCGAAATTTAAGATTGAAGATTTATGATTTATGATTTATGATTCATCCGAATCAATCGTAAATCATAAATCTTAAATCACAAATGAAACTGACCTGTCCTTTTTGCAAAACGGAATACGCGGCGGATGTGGCGCCGGGCGCCGCCGTCGCATGCGCCTGCTGCGGGCATGCATGGCGGACAGGCGGGAAGCGGCGCGTGCCCGTCTTGTGGCTGATGACCCTGGCATGTTTCGTCTTGGCGCTGTCCGTATTTGCCGGCGTGGTGTTTGTCCGGAACAATGAGGCCGCGGCCAAGCAGCAAGAGCAACCGCTGGCAATCCAAGTATCAAACGTCCGCACGGTCGCCGACGCGGACGGGCAAGAGCACTTCATGGTCAGCGGCACCATACGGAACCAGTCGGCGGCGATTCACGGCGTTCCGGATCTGGTCGTGTCTTTGCGCGACGCGGACGGCAATGTCATAATCACGCAGAAATTCCTGCCGCCGGTGCCGTTGCTGGATGCCGGCGAAACCGCGGAGTTTGCGCATACCGTCGCCGAATTCTCGGCGGATGCAAAAAAAGTCGGGGTGGAGTTTAAATAGCCAAAGCAACATCAAGCGTCATCCCGCGGGGCGTCCGAAATACGTGCGAACGCGCATAAGGCGCAACCCGGTCCCGGGACAAACGAAGTTTGACACGGGTGGGAATCGCGGGATTCAGTTAAATAAAAAGAATCTAAAAATGAATCAAAACAGACTTGCATCATTATTTGCTCTTTGCCCTTTGCTTCTCGCCCTTTGCTGTTTGCCGGCGCGGGCCGCCACCACGCCGCCGCCAACGCCCAGATCGGTCTTTTCCACCAGCGCAGATTGGGAGGCCGTAACCGGACTCCGCCTGTCCGAATACCGGATGACATTCGGCCGCGACAAGACCCAGGGGGATATAGGATTAGAGCTCTACTTTCTGGACGGATTCCCATGCTATGCCCAATCAGAGAGGGTGCGCGCATGGATATCGCCGTCATTCGGGTACTCGGTTGACAAGGACGCGTTCATGCGCATAGTATGCCTCGCGCCGCCGCAAACCGTGCAATTGGCGTTCCGGGAATCGCGACGCACGGATTTTCAGGGAACCACGACCGGCCTGCTGACCTGTCAAACCGAGAAATCCGGAAACGATATTCTGGTAAACCTGACCAATTGCCAAAAGCTGGACAATTGGAAGGATTTTAAATAGTGACAGAGTGACACAGTGACAAAGTTAACCCGGCTATTCTGTCACTCTGTCACTTTGTCACTTTGTCACTAACAATGTCTGAAACAACCCGAACCTTTATTGCGACAGAATCCGACGCAGGCATGCGCCTGGATAAATTTCTGGCGCTGCGAATGCCTGAATTTTCCCGCACGGAAATCCAAGATTTTCGCATAGCGAAAATCTCTGGCGACAGGCCGCAAGTCACAGGTGACAGATTAAAATTATCAAATAAAATAAAGCCCGGCGAAGAATACTCTGTTGAAATTCAAATCAGGTCAACCAATCGCCCGCTGCCAGTCGCCAATCACGATAAAATATCGCTGGACATTTTGCACGAAGACGACGATATAATCGTGGTGAACAAACCGCGAGGCATCGCGATGCACCCCGGCGCCGGGCGGGACAGCGGAACATTGGTTCAGATGGTATTGGGGCATACGAACCTCTCGCATATCGGCGGGGACACCCGCCCGCTGAAATCTAACGATTTCAGCGGGGCCGGGGGAATGCGGCCCGGGGTGGTGCATCGCCTGGACAAGGACACTTCCGGAATCGTGGTTCTGGCCAAATCCGACGCGGCGTTCCGCGCGCTTTCCAAAACATTCGCCGCGCATGACATTGTCCGGAAATACATCGCGTTCGTCTGGGGCGTTCCGAATTGGGGGGCCGCCGATATCACCGGCAACATCGGCCGCGCAAAGCGCAACCGTCAAAAAATGACAATGGTAAAGGTCGGCGGGAAAGAGGCCAAAACCCATCTGGATGTCATAAACGCATGGCCGCGCGCGGGGGTGTCCGCGCTCCGCTGCACACTGTTTACCGGCCGCACGCACCAGATACGCGTGCATTTGTCCGCGCACGGGTTCCCGGTTTTATGCGATCCCGTCTATGGGCGCGGAGGGGTGCGGCTGGGCACGGTCCGAAATCCGGAATTGCTGGAATTCCTGAAAACGCACAACGGGCAAATGCTGCATGCCGAGGTTTTGGAGTTCGCGCATCCATTAACCGGCGCAGCGTTGAAATTCCACGCCAAACTGCCGGATGACATGACAGAGTTGAAAGAAATCTTGCAGAATTTATGATTTAAGATTTACGGATTTAAGATTTGTGATTTGACTACCCCGGAAATCCGCGCAATCAGAGATTGCGGGATTTCCGACCCTTCTGAGAAGGGTATCTTCGCACTCATTTGATTAAAGCCATTGAGCGCTAGTTCCCCTTCTCAGAAGGGGAGGAAAGCTTGGCAGCTATGCTGCCTTAGCTTTCCG
>WQUT01000039.1 GCA_009781955.1 Pseudomonadota bacterium
ATTTTGTCGCGGCGACGTCCGTCGGGCTTTGGAATAACGAGCTGATTTTGGACCTGGATTACGAAGAAGACTGTCACGCCGAACTGGACGCGAATTTCGCATGCACGGGCGACGGAAAGTTCATAGAAATTCAGGCCACCGGAGAGGCCCATCCCTTTGCGCCGGAACAAATGACCGCGATGATGGCACTCGCCGCCAAGGGGTGCTCGCAGCTGATCGGGCTGCAGAAACAGGTGTTAGGGGATTAAAGGGATTTATAGATTTAAGATTTACGGATTTAAGATTGGACTACCCCGGAAAGCTAAGGCAGCATAGCTGCCAAGCTTTCCTCCCCTTCTGCGAAGGGGAATTGCGCGCTCATTCGCTTAGCATTTAAACGCGCTAAATTGCCCTTCTCAGAAGGGCCGGAAAGCTTGCAAGCTTGCTTGCATAGCTTTCCGGGGTAGTCAAATCTCAAATCTTAAATCCGTAAATCTTAAATCCATAAATACTATTGACCAACGCGCACAATTGCGGTATAATATCATAAACATACAGAGGGAGTTTTTAATGAAATTCTTAACCAAACTTGCCATGGTTTCATTGATTTTGGCGAACTTTGGCGCCGCGGTCGCCGCCGATGCGCCGGCGCGCCAGGCGGGATCCATATCCGGCGCGATTATGTCCGCCAATGCTTCGCGCATGATTGCAATGCCTATCGCGCCCGGGGTTAACACAAACGTAAACATGGTGGTCCCCAGCGCGCCGCTGGCCCAGGCCCAGCAGATAAACTATTGCAACGCGCCGTATTTTGATTATGCGAAGTGTTGCGCCCAGCCGAACCCGCCGGCAAATATTTGCAACACGCCGCCGATTGATTTCTGCAAGCCGCCCTATTTTGACTATGCGAAGTGTTGCGCTCAGCCTAATCCGCCGGCAAACATCTGCAATCAGAACATTGATTACTGCAAGCCGCCCTATTTTGACTATGCGAAATGCTGCGCCCAGCCCAATCCCCCGGCAAATATCTGCAACCAGAACATTGATTACTGCAAAAAGCCGAATTTTGACTATAAGAAGTGTTGCGCCCAGCCCAATCCCCCGGCAAATATTTGCAATCAAGACATAGATTACTGCAAGCAGCCGAATTTCAATAAAGACAAATGCTGCGCCCAGCCTAATCCGCCCGCGAATATCTGCAATGAAATAGATTTCTGCAAGCCGCCGTATTTTGATAAAGACAAATGCTGCTATGGCCCGAATCCGGATCCGAAAATCTGCAAGGATAATATTGATTACTGCAAAAAACCGTTCTTTAACAAAGAAAAATGCTGCGCCCAGCCCAACCCGCCGACCGACATTTGCATCACAACCGATTGCGGCGATATCATCCCCGCGTTGGGCGTGGATAAATGCGTCGCGGAACGCGCGTGCACGGGCCTGTGGGCCGACGGCCACCAGGGCGTGTTTGACGAAGCCACGAACCAATGCCTGGTCCCGGTGGTCGCGCATAACTGGAACGGAATTATCAGGGTCAACGGCCAGGATGTGATGGCATACGCCCCCATGGGCAACGTATTTAAGTGCGGCGCCGAATCGTTTGAACAGGTCACATACATGCGCCGCTCGTCCCAATGGGTGATTCCGGTTATGATTGTCGGCGGCGCCGGCATAGGCGCGGGAATCGGCGCGATTATTGATCACTATGACAATAAAAAGGCCGAGAACTTCAAGAACGAGGTCGCGGCGAACGCATACAACGGCCATGACGCATCCCGGAAAGGGAATCCGTATTTCACGGTTACCGGCGGGACGGCGACAGCGACGCTGACCTGGAACGGCGTGCCATACAACCTGGGCGATCCCGACAGCCGCAAAGCATTGGCCGGCAAACTGGGCGTGGCGCTGCAACCCGGCGCATCAACGGATGACAAGCAACTGAAAGACCTTATCGCCGCGACCGAAGGCAACATAAACGTCTGTGTCGCAGATATGTTCAAAGAACTGGTATCGCCAAAGGTCAGGGGCCAGGGTAAATTCGGACGCATCAAAATCACCGGCGACGACGCGTGCGACAGCGGCGGACTGGATGCCGTGAAATACTGTCAGAAAGACGATAAATGCGTTGACTGCCAGGGATTCAACGACCAGATCAGATGTCCGGACGGCGTTACCGCCCAGGGCAAAACATTCGGCACGCTGGACGGGAACGGCATCGCCGTTGGCGGCAGATGCTATTTCCGCGACGGGCTGGGGCCGGTGGCCGATAATCCGAACGCCGATTCCACCGCATCCGACGATGTGTGGCGCGCGAACCGGATTCAGTATTTCATCAGCGAACTGCCGAACCTTAGCAATGTTCAAGCCATCCAGAAAGGCGGATGCACGCCGCCCCAGGTGCAGAATTACAGCAAGCCGCTGCGCGGACAAAGCAGACTGAGATGGGTTACCTTCCGCTGCTCTACCCCGTTTGACGTTATCGCAAACAGCTTTGAAACCACGGGAACCTGCGACACGTTCAAGCTGGAAAACACCCGTGACGAGCTGATGGCCGCATACGGTGCCGCCAGCGCGTTAAAGGCCTATCTGGCCAGCAACCCGGGTGCAGCCGTCAATGCCATTGACACGACCGCGCTGGAAAAACTGTTGGCGACCATAGAGACCAAGGTAAAAGCGGTCACCGTTTCCACAACGGAAGAATTTGACATGCGCGTTGACGAGGAATTCGGCAGCAAGCGTCCGTTCTTCCAAACCGCAACCGGACGCGGATTGCTGATCGGGACCGGCGTGGGCGCGTTGGGCGGATTGGGTTACTGGTTTGCCGAAGGGGCCAGCATCTGGTGCAATGTCGGCAGCCTGCAACAGGTAAAGCTGGGCAAGTCCTGGTCCATACCGACGTTCCGCGATTACATCATATCGCACAACTATATCCAACAGTAAAAAACGGGGGCGATAGCCACCGTTTTTATTTCTGTAAAATCATAATTGTAGGGGCAAATAATTATTTGCCCCTACATATTTTCGTTTTGCTTTCGTATTGTTCAGAACAATTTGCAACTTAAACTTACTATCTTATGCCGGTCTTTTGATTTCTCAAATTATTCAATCCTTCCACAACCTTGGCCGTGACGCTGTCTTTCGGCAGATAGTTGAATATTTCCGGATGTTTGTTGGCGTACAGTATCAGCATGGCGACATTTCCGGTGCGGTGCCATTCCATAACAAAAGGCTGTGATCCGATATTTCCGGACGGCGTTGTTTGAACCGGCGCGGGCGAGGATTGCGTAACCGTGGTTTGCCGGGATGCCGGGGCCCCAGAAGAACTTATTTGCGCGCTGGCATTATTGATACGGGCGGCCAGCCGTCTGTTCGCCGCGGCCAATTCATCATTTTTCTTTTTCTCGGCCTCCAGACGGGCCTGGGTTTCGTTCAGCACCCTTTGGAGAGAATCCGTGTCAATCACGGGTGCTGCAGGTGCAGCGGGCACGGGGGGCGCGGTGGGCGCGATATTATCGGGTTGCGTATTGTCGCCCTGCCCCGCTTCTTTGGTCTGGGATGTGTCCGGTTCCCCGCGGTCGTAAGATTTGAGTTCTGTCAATCCATAAATAACCAACGCAGATATAGCGGCAACGGTAAGAATTGTCACGCCCCATCTTACGACGGTTCCGTTCCAAGCGAAACCTTTGCCATCAGATTTGGAATCTTTATTTCCCGCCGCTTTGCGCGTTTTTTTCGCTTCTTTGTCCGCTTTTTCCTGATCTTTCTTTTTCTTATTTTCCGGATCGGCGGCCGCTTTATCTGTTTCCTTTTTTTCTTTCTTTTTCTGCTTTTCTTGCTCGGCTGCGGCCTCGTCCGTTTTCTCTTTTTCTTTCTTTTTTTGATCTTCTATTTTTTTCTTTTCGTTGGCCTTGTTATGCTCGTCCTGCTTTTTTTCTGCGGGTTTAAATAATTTTTTAACCTGGCTTTTGATTTTTTCAATGCGGCCCGGTGCCGGCGCGTCGGGATATTTCGTGCGCAGGTCTATAAAAATCATGCCTTTGTTGTTAACAAATTCGCGGGCCGCATCCGGATCGGACAACAGTTTGTCCAGAACGCCGGACTCATCAAAGAATCCAATGTCTTCTTGGTCTTGTTCGGTATATTCCTTATATTGCGTATTCCCGTCTGAAACCATGCGAATACCGGTTCTGATATTTTCAGTTATATTATTTTCCAGTTCCGCAACTTTTTGCTTTCCGGTTTTAACAGCATTGAATCCCCTCAGATAATACCTGTATCTATTGTTATCAAACAGAATTTCTATCGCAGAGGCTACATCTTTGCTGCGCGGCGCGGGAAATTTCGCATATATTTGTTCTTTCAGATTGTCTATTTCCGATATGGTGGCATTCTCAAAGAAACCCTGCGGAGAAATATCATATATTTGCTCGTTCTGCTTAATCTTCTGAACGCCCAGGCCCAATATATCAAAATAATTCTTAAACTTTATCTGCGGAGTATTGTCCACGGATTTCTGTATCGCGTTTATAATTTCTGAATTTGACACGGCTTTGCCGGTCTCGCCCAATTGCTTTTTCTCGCGTTTCAAGTTTTTGACCAGCAGTTCGGCATAGCCGCGGCTGATCGGAGAGGGTATTTCCGCATTGCCGGACCAAAAATCTGGCATGACGTAACAAACAAGCAGGTCAAGGCTAAACTTATCGCCAATTTTTTCCAACTCTTTCGGATACTTATTCAGGTAATCGTAAAGCACGTAACTTGAAATAAAATATCCAGAAGTTTTGTCCAAATATTTGCAGCAGGCGGAAATCCAATCTTTGTTGAATTCGGACGCTATAATTTTGTCCATAAGCAAACGGAAGAACATTTCATTCCTTATGCCATCCACGCCTTTGGCATAAGCTTTCCCAAAAAGCGTCATGAATTCTTTCGCATCCCTGCTTTCAGATGCGGCAGAGCCATAATTGTCTTTCTGCAAAATATCGGTCAGTTTTTCTTTCAGCGTTTTTTCTTTCGGCGTTGGCGGAGTCAGGGGGACGGAGATAATTGTCGGGACATCGGATTCCGCGTGGATTTCCGGATTGGGTAAAACCTCAACAATTTCATATTCCGGCGTGTTATTGTCCGTTTGTGCCGGGATAAATTGCACTTCCGCTATTCCTTCTGTTATCTGCTCTTTCTGTTTATACAAGTCGGAAGTATATAACTTTAAATCTTCATCCACCCTTAAAAAGCCATCCCCGATGAGCCGATCTACTATCTCCTTCTCCATCTCCATGTATTGGGATGGGATTTTTCCTTGGATAAAGGCATGACTGATCAGGATATCGGGATCGGGATCAAGCCCCCGGAAATAATCCCTTATATTTTCATAAACTGCATCAAAATTGTTTAATTCTGGCATTACCGAACCTCTTTTAATTAATAAAATAGCACAAAAACAAAGAATGTCAATATATTTTATGAAATTATTTTGGGGCCATAGGGGGCGGCTGGAAAGCCGCCCAGGACGCTTTTCCGCGCGCCCCTATGGGGCGAAATTATCTTTTTGGCCAGCATTGGCTATAATTCCAATAATTATGATTATACACATGATTTTTGCAATTGAAATTTCGGATTCTTTTTGATATATTATGCCGGAGAGGAATTAACCGCAACCCAATCCAGAACCATGAAAAAGTTTTTCGCTTTTTCCCGCATTGATGTCCTGCGCGTATGCGCGGCATGCGCCGTTCTGTTCTCTCTGGGCGCCGCGGACGCGGTTGCGGCCGGCGACTGGCTGGCTAACTTTGAAGACGTTCCGCAAATGAACAAGGTTTACGTCATTGTTGACGACGGATTCCTATATTCCGTGCCGGACGGGAAAATCATCCAGACCACGATCGCCAGCGACGATGTATCGCGGCGCCAGTTCCAGCGGTTTTATCGCGACGCGCTGTATGAATTGGGCTGGAAAAACACCCATGATGACCGGAAATTGCAAACTTTTGAGCGTGGAAATGACATTCTGAGCATAGAGATACTGGAAACCGACCCGCTGAAGGCGCGATTTACCATGAAACCGAAAGAATAAAAATCCGCGCCATTAGCGCGGATTTTTATTCTTTGGTGGCTGGTGGCTCGTGCTGGTGGCTCGTGCTGGTGGCTGGTGCTGGTGGTTGGTGCTGGTGGCTGGTGCTGGTGGCTGGTGCTGGTGGTTGGTGCTGGTGGTTGGTGCTGGTGGTTGGTGCGCGTCGCCAACCACCCCGCCGCCTATGGCGGCACCCCTCCAAAGGAGGGGAACCGCGGCGCGCGACCTGGTGTTCCCCTCCTTTGGAGGGGTGGTTTTTTTGCGGAGCTTTTTATGCGAGCAAAAAAGACGAGGTGGTTGGGACATATCTGCACCAGCCACCAGCACGAGCCACCAGCCACTAAAAATGCCGCGAAAGCGGCATTTTTTAGAACTGCACGTTAAAGCGCGCGCCTATTTCGCCTTTGAACCTTGTCGTATTCACGGAATTCCACTGGCCGTTGTCGGCGGTGTATTCGGCATACAGCGCCAGCTGTGTATTATCCGTCAGGTTTTTCGCAACCGACAGGCCGAATATGAATTCGTCAAACGCATCGTTCATTCCGGTCGTCAGTCCGGCAACCAATCCAGGAACAACCAATGACGTTGGCGGCGTCATTTTGGACGGATCCAGGTTGACTTTGGTTATCGTGTGCTCTGCGTGATGTTTCCAAGTCAGCGCAAAGTTGGTCGTCCATGTCGGCGCGATCTCATACCCCAAATTCAGACCCGTATTCCAGTCCCATGTTTGTTTCAGGTTGACCGAGAACGAATCCGGCAGACCGTGCGCGCGGAATACCGACATAGGATAAGGCAAACCCGCAATATTGGTCAGACCGGTCGTGGTGATCCGGGTGTTATCCCCCGGCAGAGTATACAGGAATTCTGAAAACAGGCCGAATGTAACCTTGTTCTCAAACGTGTGTCCCACGCGCATACCGCCGAACACGCCGTATTGTCCGGTCGTATAGTTGTTGTAATGAAAGCCGATCCCGGTCGCCGGATTTTTGTTATTCATCGCGTCCATCTTCATCGGCGTAACGCCGCCCAAATGCGCATCGGCGTAAATATCCAAAACAAACGGCGCGTTATCCTGCAACAGGCGGTATATCAGACCAACGCGGCCTTCGCTCATTCCATTGCGGTCGCCGTCGGGATTCGCGGTGTATCCGAACGCGCCCTGGACCGCAAAGCGATCCGTGATGCCGACGCCCAGCTGCTCGCGCACGCGCCAGATTGGGAATTGAGCGTCGCCAATCGTGCCGTTATATTTGTTGATCAGGTTGTTTTCCAGCGTTTTATACATCACGCCCGCGCTGGTTTTGGAATACACGTTCCCGGCCCCCGGCAGATACAGCGGGTTTTCCAGATTCACAGGCGCGGCATTGGCGACGGCCGGCGCGGATACCAACAGCGCGGCAATGGCCAGTTTGATTGATTTTCTCATAAAAGGCTCCTTTGTTTGTTAATACCAACCCCCCGTTATCGGCAAGAGCCGGCCGCCGTTCCCGCATCCCCCATTATTGGCAAGAACGCGTTTTTATGAACGACTGGGCGAATCGTGCCAAGTTTTATGAATAAAGTCAAAATATTTCGTGTATATACAGCCGCCCCCCTTGAAATAACCCGCGGTCGCATTATAATGTAATGAGCGGGATGGGGACGCTCACGAACAAAGGGAGGTCGCCATGGAAAATAAATTACAGCTTTGGATAAACGCCGCCTATCAGACGGCCGCCAAGAATCAAAATTCCAATCCTTTTCAGGTTCGCGATACGATTGCCCAGGCCGGCCGCGATATGGAATTGCCCGCGAGAGACAAAGAAAAGCTGCGCGGAATATTTCTGGAAACATTCATGGCGCTGGCCGATCTGCACGACCTGCAGGGCAAGACCATACGCGCCACCAGCCGCGATGCGATGGCGCAACTATCGGAAATCGCAAATGCGTGGGCCGCCAGGAATCAGATGAATCCCGCGGCGGAATATCTGGCCGAATACGCGCGCGAACAAATTAAAAAGGGCCAGGAAACCGAATCCAAATATTCCAACGATTTTGACATGGCCGCCCCATGGGTGGAAAAAGCGAACGCCCAGCAAAAGCAAAAAATGCAGACAGACGCGACCGCAAAAGTCAAGAAAAGCATGGCGGCGATGGAATCCGAAATATCAAAGTGGAACGCAAAATTCCAAGCAATTTCCAACAAGGTTGCCATCACAACCGCGCCGCAACCGGGCCCAACGCTCTATAACATGGCTACTGCGGGCTGGTATCAGAACGGTCAGATGCGCGCATAAAAAATCCCCAAAACGGGGATTTTTATTTAACCGATTATTTCTTTTACTTTCTTTGGCACGTCGGTAATCGGAATGCGGATTTGGGACATGTCGTCGCGCATGCGCAGCGTCACCATCTTGTCTTCCAGCGTCTGATGGTCAACCGTTATGCAAATCGGCGTTCCGATTTCATCATGGCGGCGATAGTTCTTGCCAATGTTTCCGCTGTTTTCCGTCTCTATCCGGCCGATGCCAAGCGCGCGTAAATCCGCGACGATTTTTTCGGCCGCCGTCAACAGTTCCGGAACATTGCGCGCCAGCGGAATCACCGCGGCCTTGACCGGCGCCAGTTTCGGTTTTAATTTCAAGACCACGCGGGATTTGCCGTCGCCTAAATCCTCTGCCGCATACGCGTTCAGCATCACGGCCAGCATCGCGCGATTCACGCCCATCGCCGTTTCTACGACACAGGGCAGAAAGCTCTCGCCCGTTTGCGGATCGCTGTAAGACAGTTTCGCCGTGCTGTCCGTATTTTTCTGAACCGTCGCCGCGATCGCGAACTCATCCTGGGACTTTGTATGCGACCCCAGGTCAAAGTCTTGGCGGTTGTGTATTCCTTCCACTTCGTCAAATCCGTCTGGGAATTCGTATTCTATATCCGCCGCGGCCTTTGCATAGTGCGCCAGTTTTTCATGCGGCTGAAACCGGAATTTTTCGCGCGGAATTCCCAGCGCGTTCACCCACCAGTCCAGGCGGATCTGTTTCCACTTTTCCCACCAATCCATGTCGGTGCCGGGCCTTACAAAGTATTGCATTTCCGCCTGTTCAAACTCTCGCATTCTGAATACGAATCCGCGCGGAGAAATCTCGTTCCGGAACGCCTTGCCGATCTGGACAATTCCGAACGGCAACTTGTGCGGTACCGAATCCAGAATATTTTTGAAATTGGTATAAGTCGTCGTCGCGGTTTCCGGACGCAGGTATGCGTTCACCGCGCCATCCGCGGTCGCGCCGATGCTCAGCCCCATCATCAGCATATACGGCCGCGGGGCGGTCAAATCCGCTCCGCCGCAGGCGTCGCATTTTGCCGGGTCTTTCATCTTGTCTTGACGCATGCGGTTCCCGCATTTCTTGCATTCCACCAATGCGTCCGAAAATCCGCCCTCGTGCCCCGAATATTTCCAGAGAAGACGGTTGGAAATCAGCGCGGCGTCCAAACCCTCTATATCATCGCGCTGGTAAACCATGGCGTCCCACCAGGTTTCCCGGATATTTTTCATCAATTCCACGCCATAAGGGCCGTAATCATAGGTGCCGCCCAGGCCGCCGTAAATCTCGGACCCCGTGAATATAAATCCGCGGCGTTTGCAAAGCGCGACAATATCGTTGATCGTGGTGGCTGGCATGGGTATTCCTTTTTTTGCAAAGCAAATTTTATCATTATAAAATGCAAAATCAATCGCAAAATACAGGGGCAGATAATATCTGCCCCTACGATCCCCCGTCGCATTACTTTACGCCGGTTTTGATGCGGCGGGGGCCGGCGCGGGTTGCGGCGCGGCGGGGATATCGCGGGCGATTGCGCCGACCGGGCAGACCGCGGCGCACATGCCGCAGTCTATGCACTTGGACGGGTCAATTACGCACTTGCCGCCGTCCGGCGACGATATTGTCATTTGCGGGCACACGCCCATACAGGCGTGACAGCCGATGCAGATATTCGGATTTATTTTATGTGGCATTTTTACTCACTTCGTTCGTAGGCACTGGGCACTAGGCATTAGTTGCGGCATTTTCACTAGTGCCTAACGCCTAGTGCCCAATGCCCGGTTATCTGCGGTTAAGCAGCGACAGAATATACTGGAACATCGCGATGAACGAGATATACAGGTGCAGCGCGCCCAATATCGCCAGCTGGTTTTTTTGCTCGTCCGTGCCGCCGGCGGTCGCGTATGCATTCTTCAAGAACTGCATGTCATATGCCGTGAACAGCGCGAATATAATCACGCCGATAACGGCGACGATCGTTCCGAATGTGCCGCCCGTCAGCATCGGCCAGATGAACGACGCCACGCCGACCAGCACCAGGCCGATCATCCCTATGAACAGAAATACGCCCAGAAAGCCAAGATTCCTGCTGGTTTTATATCCGAACAGCGCCATGCATCCGAACATTACCGCGGCGATTACGAACGCTTGCAGCACCGACCACGGATTGGTTGATAATGCAAAGAACACCAGCGGCATTATCACGAATCCCATCAGGACGGCATAAACCGCCAGCAGCAGTCCGCCGATCGCCGGCCGCATGGAAAACGCGCGAACCTGGGCGAATATGGACAGTCCGAATCCGCCGAACATGACGATGTAAAACAGCGGGGTCAGGCCGGTGACATAGCCGTCCGCGCTGATATTAAACGCCAGGCTCGTCCCCCACATCATGGTCGCATAGGTGGACACGGCGGTCAGCAGAATCGCCCCGAACATCAGCGCGAATATGCGTTGCAGATACATGCCCAGTCCGTCGTTTCCGGCCCGGGCCGGCGCGGTCTGGGCGGGATTGGATTTTTTCGGGACCATAATTTTCTCCTTTTTATTTCGGTTGAATAATATATAATAGAACGGAACATATAAATCAAGGAATAAAAAACTGTATGCCCATCCCGATTTTCGGGGTGACGATGTCGCCAAGAAAATCTACCCCTTCTGCGGAGGGGAATTCGCCCATCAATAAATCCAGAAAGGAACCAAAATGCCGATAATAATCCATCCCATATCCCCCGTCGCCATAGATCTGTTCGGGCTGCAAATACGCTGGTATGCGATCGCATATATCGCCGCGTTCATAATCGGATATTGGCTGATAAAAAAGTTAGCGCAATCAAATACCCCCATCCAAGATTTTCTAACGCGCAAAACAAGCGCGCAAGAAAATCTTGTTTGTCATTCCCGCGCAGGCGGGAACCGCCCCACAGGGGGGCAGGAAAAAAAGTTCTGGGACGATTTGCTGGCGGCGGTGATTCTGGGCGTCATTATCGGCGGGCGGATGGGATACGTATTGTTCTATAACCTGCCCTTTTTCATTGCGCATCCGTTGGAGATATTTATGGTCTGGCACGGCGGGATGTCTTTCCACGGCGGATTGCTGGGGGTTATCGTTGCTGTATTTTTGTTCGCAAAGCGAACAAAAATACAGAAACAGAGTTTAGAGCTGAGAGTTAAGAGTTCAGATAAAAAACAAAATGCCCCCACTATCCGCCATCGGGTCCAAAATGCTTTCAGCATTTTGGACCCGATGGCGGTTGTCGCGCCGATAGGGCTGTTCTTTGGGCGCATAGCGAATTTTATAAATATGGAGGTCATGGGCCGCGCAACCGACGGACCGCTGGGCGTTGTGTTCGTTGATACCGACGGCACGCCTATCGGCGATGCCGTGGCGCGATACCCCAGCCCGTTGTTAGAGGCGGGACTAGAAGGCGTTCTGCTATTCCTGATAATGTTCGCGTTGTGGCGTTGGACGCGCATGGGCAAACGCGCGGGCGCGCTGTCCGGGGCGTTCGCAATGTTTTATGCGGTGTTTAGAATTATCGCGGAACTATTCCGCCAGCCGGATGTTCAGCTGGGATTTTTAACCGGCTGGGGGCTGACGATGGGACAGTTGCTGTCCGGCATAATGTTTATCGCCGGCGCAGTCGTGTTGGCAATGGCGTATCGCAAACGCGGATAAAAATCCCGCCGATGGCGGGATTTTTTGGTAGTTGGTGGTTAGTGCTGGTGGCTGGTGTTTGTGAGTGCTCTTTCCCGGGGAATTATGTAGGGGCAAATAATTATTTGCCCCTACGTCCGAACCCATTTGTAGGGGCGCCGCCCATCCACAGA
>WQUT01000040.1 GCA_009781955.1 Pseudomonadota bacterium
GCGACAAGCAGCAGATCGCCATCGGCGCGACGGCGCTGGGCGTAGGCGTTATCGGCGGCGCGGTCGGAAACCTGCTGATAAATAAAAACGCCCCAAAGGAAAATAGCAAAAATATTTTGGCCGAAGCGCAAAATCTGACCGGAACCGGATCAAAAACCGACCTGACGAGCATTGCGGGCAAGGCCAAAGATCTCGCAACGGCGGCGGGGCTTCCGCCGGGCGCGGCCGCAAGCAACAATTCGTCCGCGGCCGGCGCGGGGACGGGCGGATCATTCGTCGCCGAAGACACCGTTCCATCCGGGGCCGCGCTTTCCGCCGGCGGTTGCGCAAGCAAAACCGATTTTTCGGGCAAGCAGAATGAGTCTTGCAGCAAGATTAATCAGGCCTATGCGCAGAACTATTTTGATACGGGGCGGACAACCCTGCCGCGGGGCGCGGTTACCTGCGCGGATGAATTTTGGCGGATAAGCGCAAACATGACGGCCGCGTGCTGCACCTATGCGGACAATGATATGGTTGATGCCGGCAATCGCGGCAAATCATTCTGGCAGGAATTCAACTGTGATTTGGCGGCGGGCGGATCGTCCGGAATCCCGGCGAGCGGGGCGGGTCAAGACAGCGGCGTCCAGGCGCAAAGGCAGGCATGTTTTTATAATCCGAATTCCGACGAAAAGGCAAAAATTGAAAGATTCAAAACTGCCTGCGCCGCGGCCCGCGGTCAGTATGAATTGTCCATGGAAGACGACGGGACCCAATACATTATGGTAATGCACAGATGTTTTGTTTCAAAAAATAAAAACGAGTTTTGCAGCAATGCCCCATCGCTGGCCGAATTCAAAGGTCTCACAACCGAAATAGATGGGTTGGACGGTTCGGTCAAAAGCGGGTGCATGCTGACCATGCCTTGGCGCGCGGCCGATGCCAGTGGCACAGTTGTGAATCATGCCAACCATGCAGAGCTTTTGAACAAGTGCCTCGGCACGTCCGGGGGCGGCAAGACCGTCGTTAATCCGCCGGCTGCGCAAGATGAAACAAAATCGCCCGCATCTCCGACAAATAACCCGCCACCCGCCGCCAAAGCAACCGCGGTAGGCGAGAGCGAGGAGCCGACCGATGATAAATTTTCCGCCGGCGGTTGCTCTAATAATAAAGATGATTATTCGGGCACGCAGAATGAGTCTTGCAAAAAGATTGATCGGATCTATGCGCAGAATTATTTTATTAAGTGGCAGACAGCCCTGCCGCAGGATGGGTCCGTTACATGCAAGGATGAATTTTGGCCGACAAGCGCAAACACGACGGCCGTGTGCTGCACCTATCGCGGCAAATCATTCTGGCAGGAATTTCACTGTGATTTTGCGGCGAAAATGTCTAATTGGTCGGGAACGCCAGAACCGACTCCCGAATCCAAGGCGCCTGCCTCGGCCGCTAACTGCCAAATGCAAACATTCGCCGTGCCCGACCAGGTCGGGGATTTTGACAGTTGTGAAAAGAAATGCGACGATTTGGCGAAAGGACAAAACTGTCTGTCCGGAAATTTCAGATTTGACCGGAACAATTGCGTCTGCAATCCCACGCCGCCGGTTACCCCCACGCCGGTGCCAGTCAACCCCACGGTGACGACTAATATCAGAGCGGCAACTCCACCGGCCGCTAAATTTGACTATACAGAACTAAAAAATCATATAATCGGGCACGAGGGCAAGCGGATGAAAGTATATCTGGATCTCAAATACATTCCGACAATCGGGTATGGGTTTAATGTCAGTCTGGAGCCTAACTTCTCCCAGCTGGATTATTATGTTGACGGCACGGGGCGCGCACTTACCGCGGCCCAGAAAAGCGAATTTTATGCCCTTGTAAAACAATTTGCGGACAAGGCCAAGGCGGATTGCGATAAAAACAAAGTGTGCCGTGTGGACACTAATACGATAACCGATCCCAGCCTGAAACTTTCCGACGGAACGCCGGTCGCGAATATTTCCACGACCCAGGCAAGTGCGGATAAGTATTTCAATAACATGATGGCGTCTATTTACAGTGATCTGAATAATAAATTCGGGTGCTTTAATAATTTCCCGACGGGTCCAAAGAACGCGTTGATTGACATGCAATACAGCCTGGGCGGCGCGGGCCTCGGCAAAAAAACCGAACTGGTTGCGGCGGTCAATAGACTGGATTGGAACGCCGCGGCGCAAAATGTTGCCACTACGGACAGCGCCGCCAGAAACGACTGGCGCAGAAATCAATTTCTATTGGGCGTGGGTCAGGAGTCCGTTTGCTAAGGCGCGACTTTAATGGATGACGACCGCCGCCCACAGATACGCCGCCAGCAATGTCAGATAAAGCGCGCCGGTCGCGCGCGACAGCCGCCGGTGATACAGCAGGTTGAAATACAACAGCGCCGCGGCCCCCAGCATCACCCATATGTCAAAATTCGCCAAACGCGCCGGCACGGGCAGGTCGGCCACTATCGCGCCGAACGCCACGACCAGGACGATGTTCATCAGATTGCTGCCTATTATGTTTCCTATCGCGATTTCCGGGCGGACGCGAATCGCCGCGATGACGGTCACCAGCAATTCCGGCACGGCGGTGCCCGGCGCGACGATCAGTATTCCGGCCATTGTCTGGCTGAGATTATTCGCTTTGCTGATTTTTTCCAGGGCGTTCATAAAAATCTCGCTGCACGCGTATAATGCGGCGACGCCGGCCAGAATCATCAGCAGTATGGTCATCAGGCGCTTTGTTCCGTCCGCGGTCGCGAATCGGAAAATTCTGGCCTCCCACGCTTTTTCCGGGGCGCGCGCCGCGGGTTTTGCAGGTTTTCGTTTATCGGACAGCGCGCGTTTCTTGCTATGATCGCGCATCCATTCCCATATGAAATACGCCGCAAGAATAAGCAGCAGCATGACGCCGTCCGTTTGCGTAATCGGCGCGGTCCAGACCATGACAGCGAAAACGACTGATGCCAGCCCCAGAAAAAACAAATCGCCCAGATGCTTTTTTCCGGACAAAACAATAGGGCGCAGAATCGCGCCCAGTCCCAGAATTCCCAAAATATTTATGATGTTTGATCCTATGTTGTTGCTGACCACCAGCGCGCCGAGATCCCGCGTGCCGGAAATCAGCGACACCATCAGTTCGGGCAGGCTGGTCCCTATGCCGATTATTATAACGGACACCACGAATTCGGAAACGCGCATCCGCCGCGCGAACGCGACGCATCCGCGCACCAGCCAGTTCGCGCCCGCCAGCATTCCCAACAGCCCAATAGACAGATACACCCATTGCATATCGCGATATTAACGAAACGGAACGGGCCGGGGAATAGGAATGAAAGTGGTGGATGGTGCTGGTGGATGGTGCTGGTGGTTGGTGACTCGTGCTGGTGGTTGGTAATTGGGAAATAGGAACAATTGCCGATTATATACAAATACTTGTTACCAGCCACCAGCACCAGTCACCAGCACCAACCACCTTTTTTATTTTTCCCTTTACACTGTCAAAGCTAATTTGTTATAATTTCCTGGTAAGAGAGAAGATGTTAAAAAAATTCCGAATTTTCGCCGTTTGTTCCTTGCTGTTCGCCCTGTGCGGCGCGGCGCATGCGGCCACGGACTTTCGGGTCGCGGCCCAGTTGCTGTCCGCGGCTAAGGCCGGCGATGTAAAGTATGTAGAGATATTGATAAACGCCGGCGCCGACGTGAACTATGTTGACGACACGGGACTGTCCATTGTTTGCACCGCTCTGATGAACAACGACCTGCGCGCGGCCCAGATATTGCAGATTTACGGCGCCGACGCCAGCAAGTGCGACCAGCAGATAAAACGATACAACCAGAAATTGCCCAAAGAAAATTCAGGGGGCCTGTTCGGCGGCCTGTCCAACGCGCAGTATATCGCTTTGGCCGCCGGTGGGGCGGCCATTGTCGCAGGTGGCATCATACTGCTGACAAATGTCCTGGGCGGCGGGCGCGGCGGGAACAATAACGTTGGCGCCGGCGGAAACCGTCCGGACGGCGGCGGCACGCCCCCGCCCACCGGCGGCGCCAACGCGTGGAGCCTGGGCAAATTGCCAATCGGGCCGTCGCCGGATTACAATTTGGACTTTTGGTCGGGCGCGCCGGACAACAATCCCGCAGATGTCCGGGTGAAAGATTTTGCCTTTTTCAATTCCGCAACCAATGTCAGCGGGACGACGGGCGTCCAGAATTATCTGCTGCTGATGCGCGGCTATTCGCCGCTGGCCCGCGGATACATGGGCATGCGGACGCTGCGCTATGCGGACAAGGGCCCGTTCCCGCTGAACAATATTTCTTACAACAGCCGGGTTGCCGGCGGGGGAAAGCCCATTGCCGCCGCGCTGATTACCGCGAATGGAATTAATCCGACGGGATCCGCGACGGACGGATGGATGGTCTGGGCGGAATGCAACGGCGTTATCGGCGCGTCATCCGGCTGCATCAGCGCGCTCGCCAATTCCGGCACGGTATCGCGCAAGTATTACAACAACACGATTACGAAAAACGGCGACAATCTGGCCGCGTGGACCTGGGCGGAAGACGCCAGCTTTGATTTGTCCGGTTTTGGGACCGTATTCAATGCGTCCGCGACGGACCAGGAATCAATGCTGGCGAAAATTATCGCCGGCTGGTATGCCGACGGGCGCGTCAACGGCGATTTTCTGGGATTCATGCCGAACGGCCAGCTGATAGTATACCGCACCGGCGGCGGCCTGGACAACCTGGGCAACACTATTGATATTTTTAATTACAAGGCCATGTATATGGCGCGTCAGATTTCTGACGTAATCGCCAACGCGTCCTTGGCGCCGTCAATGCGCGGCATCGGCACGGCGACGATTTCGGACGCGCTGACGCTGTCGCCCAGCTCTACGTCGGCGTTCCTGACGCTGGTGGACACCTATTACAACACGAACACGGCCGATGACGCGACCGAACTTAAGCCCAGCGGATACGCCCATCTGCTGCTGGGCGGGATGAGCGGACTGTATTCGCCCATGCTGATTTTCTCAACCGGCGAATATCAGATACTGACCGGCCCGGGCGGATTGAACGCCCATGTCTTAGAGGCTACGTTTGAAAACGCCGCGCCGATATATTACGCGAACCTGAATCATTTGTTTATGTCGGTGGTCGCGGTCCAGCTGAACGGCAGCGGAACGTCCCAGGCAACGTCTGTCACCGGATTTGATTCCAATACGAACAAATTCGGCCTGGCCGGATGGACGGATAATAACGGCACTCCGGCGGATCCCACGGACGACATTCATTACGGCGCGCGCGCATGCGGCCAGGCGGGCAAGGGAACGGCGACGATTGACCCATGGTGCTTTGCGGCGGCGGGCCAGACGGGGGAACAGGCGGTGGCGGCGGCGGCGGGCGCCGTGGGCGCGTTGGAAAGCGCGTTTTCGTATATGAAGACGGACGAGATATTCACATTGATGGCGCTGACCGCGGACGGGCCATTCCTGGGCACATTGGGGGGCAACGCGGTGACGAAAGACAGTCTGACCGCTTATTTGCAAGGGATTTATTTTCTGCCGCCGGAATATCAGTTCCGCGTTGATTCCGGCGAAGATTATTTGTCCGTGTTTGCCGAGGTTTTCGGATACGGCCTGATTAACCTGGAACGCGCGACCACCCCGGGCACGCAGGTATACTATTACACAAATAACAAGATAGGCCGGCCCGGCGGCGGCAACAACGCCTATTGGCGGTCGTCATCGTCGTCCGCGTTGTTTTCCAGCACGGCCTTGTCGTTGTCCGGCGCGTTCGGTTCGCGCGCGGCCAGCATAAGCGTTCCGGTGTTTGATGTTCTGGAAAGCTCGGACGGGTCGCTTTCCATTCCGCGCATATTTGAAAATACTTTTTCTTTGAATTCGGGCCGCCGCGGAATGTATATGGGCGACGTCCTGGGCGATTTCAAAACAACATCCGACACCGGCGGACAAAAAAATGCGGACGGCCTCAGCTTTAACATGTCCTTCTCTGACTCTGTCCGGGCGGCGGACAATATGGGCGGGCTGGACGAATTGTCTTTCGGCATGGTTCGGGGCGATTATAAATTCGGCGCGAAATACCAGCGGCACTTTTCCGATTCGGAAAATATGATTCTGCGCGGCGATACTTCCAATCCCATCCTCGCGCTGTCCAGCAATGTGATCACCAGCAATGCCGACGTATCGTTCGGCCGCTGGTCATTCGGTGCGCGCGCGTTTTCTGGCGCAATTACGGACGAGTCGTTATTGGAAAACGATCCGACCATATCAAATATGTATGTCCCGATGCGATTAGGCACGGCGTCCGGCGCGGAATCTGCGATTGGATTCGCCGCGAAAAAATTTGGGTTCGCAACATCGGTCGGCATGATGCATGAAAGCGATACGATACTCGGCGCGTATTCCGACGGCATGCTGAATATGGGCGGCGGCGACACGGTGTATCTGGATAATGCGGCGTCTTACCGCCCGAATGATTATCTGCGGTTCATGGCGCGCGCGACGGTGGCGCGGACGACCGCGAATCCGACCGCGAACGGATTTATCTCGGGATTGTCGGCGATTGATTCTGACGCGTTCTCGGTCGGCGCGGATGTCGGACCGTTCTCGTTTATGGTCTCGCGGCCGTTGGCGGTAATCGGCGGCAGCATGCAGTATACCACGGCGGACCTGCGCCTGGTGGATGCAGACAACGGATATGCGCTGGACGCGACCCCATACACCGTTAACCTGAACCTGCGGCCCGACGCGCGCGAAACGCGGGTAGAGGCGGCATACCGGACGAAGCTCGGCACATTCACGGACGGCGCCCTGGGATTCATCTATCGCGTGAACCCAAACAATACGAACCAGTTCGGAAACGAAACGATATTAATGATGAAGCTGAGTCATAAGTTGGGGATATAAAAAATAGGAATATAAAAAACGCGCCCCCCTGGGCGCGTTTTTTAATTATCAATTATTTTTCTTTTGCGATCGCGGCGTAATATGCGGTCATTTGTTCTGTATACAATTGCACAATGCTGTTGGCGACATCCGGCGATAACGGAAATGTTTTGCCGTGGAATCGGAATTCCGGCTGTTTTTTTGTTTCCGGCTTATAAAAAACAAAATCTCCGCCACCGCTTTTGTTGTGAAAAACCTTTTCAACATCCTTTTCACCGTTAAATAATCCGGCGTGATGTTCCGAATGTTCCAATAGAATCGTTATCGGATCGGAATACATGCCGGTGCCGCCGTCGTTTTCTTTGGAAATTTGCGTCAAGAAAGCTTGGATGGTTTGATACGGTTTGCTTTTTATGATTTCCATGATAAGTCTCCTTTTAATTTATTATACCATAAAGAAGCCGAAACGGAACTTTTATTTCGCAACGATAACCATCGCGGGGCGGAGCACCGTGTCGCCGAACATGTATCCCGATTGCAATTCCTGGGTGATAATATTGGGGGCGACGGGCCGCCCATCCGCGCCGATCGCGCTTTCCGTGGACACCGCATTATGAAACTGGGGGTTCAGTGGCTGTCCGACGGTTTCGGTACGGACGATTCCGTTCTTGGCCAACGCGCCGGTCGCGGCGCGCGCCATCGCGATGATGTTTTCGTCCCCCGGCTCGTGAACCAGTCCCGCGTCAATCGCGTCAATCAGCCCCAGAAAGTTTTCCGCAACCGCCATTGCCCGCGCGCGCGCTATATTTTCGGCATCGCGTCCCGCGCGGCGTTTGGTGTTCTCGGTCTCCGCCACGGCGCGCAGGTATTTGTCGGACATCGCGGTCAATTCCGCGCGCAGCGTATCCAGTTCGGCTTGCGCGTTCGCGACGTCTGTGTTTTCCGCCAAGGTTTCTTTGTTTTCTTCCATGATTTTTCCAGTTTTCGGATATCGTAGGGGCAAATAATTATTTGCCCCTACAAAATATCGTTTTATTCCACTGCCATTATTGTAGGGACAAAGTCTTCGGGTTTCAAGGAGGCCCCGCCGACCAATATCCCGTCAACATTCGGCGTCGCCGTGATTTCCGCCGCGTTTGCCCCCTTTGCGCTGCCGCCGTATAAAATCGGCACGCCGCCGAGGTTCATGGATTCCAGTATTTCCGCAATATGCGCGTGCATGTCGCGTATGTCGTCCGTTGTGGCGCGCACGTTGTCGGTTGCCATGACGACGCCCGTGCTGATGGCCCACAGCGGCTCGTATGCGATGATAACGGAACGGCGGTTTGGGGCGGATTGCGCGTCGGGAACGCTTTCCCGCAGTTGCTTTTCAACAAATTCCTTTGCGCGGCCCGACATCCTGACTTCGCGCGAATCGCCGACGCAGATTATGGGTATCAGTTCATGTTGAAGCGCTTTGGCCGCCTTGGCCGCCACGATTTCGTTGGTTTCCGCATGATTCTGGCGGCGGTCGCTGTGCCCGACGATTACGTATTTCGCGCCCGTTTCTGCAATCATCGCGGCCGATATTTCACCGGTGTATGTGCCGGATTCATGCATGCTGACATCTTGGGCGCCCGTTGCCGTATGCGTGTTCTTTGCCGCGGCCAATAATGTGAAAGGCGGGCAGATTATAACCTTGTTTTCTGTTTTGACCACGGCCAGCGCGGCCAGCATTTTATCCAGCGATTCGGCCGTGCCATTCATTTTCCAGTTCCCTGCGATAATCTTCATAAAAACCTCCGGTTTTTTAGTCGCTAGTCGCTAGTCGGTAGTCGGTAGAAGAAATGCACTTTTCTACCGACTACCGACTAATGACTACCGACCGTTTTCTATTTTCCCCTTGCGAATGCCGGGAATTACGTGTAAAGTCTAGCATTATTGAAATCAAAAATAAACAAGAATATTTTAATAGCGAGGGTATTTTAATGTTGGCACAACTGCGGAACTCGTCGGAAAAGCCATGGGCAAAGGTTCTGATGGGCATTCTTATCTTTTCTTTCGTCGGATGGGGCGTTGCGAACTGGATTTTCGGGGAATCGTCCGTTGACGATTCCGTCGCGCGGGTCGGTGGCACGCCTATAAAAATGGCGGCTTTTGAGCATGAAAAGGGCATCCAGCTGAACGCCATGACGCGCGACCAGCAGAAACAGATTTACACCGACCGCGCGGCCCTGGCGCAGTTTTACCAACAGCTGCTATCCCGGTTGTCGTCCCAGATAATGCTGGAAAAACGCGCCGAAGACCTGGGGTTCGCGGTCACGACCGGCACGGTTGCGGACGCCATACATCAAACGCCCGCGTTCCAAGACAACGGCCGGTTCAGTTTGGAGAAATTTGACGGCCTGCTGGCGGCCAGCGGCATGACCGAGGATTATTTCGCCGAATCGGTCCGCCGCCAGATTTTGCGCGGGATGGTGCTGATGGGCATTGTGGATTCCGCCGCCGCGCCGGATTTTGCCGCAACCGCAATGCATGACGCGCGGCATGCGATCCGCAATATTGAATACGCGACGGTGAAATACAGCGATTTCAAGGCGGACGGCAATCCGACCGACGACCAGCTGCGCGATGTTTATGCCAAGAATCCGAAAATGCTGCCGGAATACCGCACTGTGTCCTATGTCCTGGTGCCGGTAAAGAATATGGCGGAACCGGACCTGTACGATTCCGGATATACGGCGGCGCAAAAGTTAGAAGACACAATCGTTTCCGGCGACACGTTGTCGGCCGCGGCGAAAAAAACGAATGCAAAGTATGTGAATCTGGGCGCGATTTCGGCGGACAAGCGCGACAAATCCGGCGCGACCGTCGCCGACCCGATCTTGACCGACGCGCGTGTGGCGCAGATATTCGGGATGGAGCAGGGGCTGGAAAGCGAAATTACAGAAACCAAATTGGGCTTTGCCATATTCCGCGTGGAACATGTGGATCCCGCGGCCGCGGTTCCGATGGATGCGATGCGGAACGAACTGACGGCCCAATGGCGTCGCGAGGAACAAAAAAAGCAGGCATATCTGCGCGCGAACGATTTGCTGACATCGTTTAACAAGAACAGCGATAAAAATCTTTTGCCCGGGGGCACCGCCGCAACCGTGACGCGGACAAACGGCGCGCCGCTGGACGTCTTGGTCGCCAGTTTTGCGAATCGGGTGGGGACGAATACGATTGTTCCGGGCGCGGATGCGTTTTATGTCTTGAGCGTTCGCTCTGAGACCGCGCCGAAACCGGACAAGGCGGCGCTGACCGCTGTCCGGCAGGAATCTGCGAACATGCTGTCGCGCGCGATGCTGGACGATTACAGCGCATTTCTTTCGCGCCAATACCCGCTGAAAATCAACCAAAAAATGTGGAAGAGAATGACCGGCACACAGTAAAAACTATCTCCCCTAACGCACTCCCCTAACGCAACAAAAAAGATATAAAATGCCAAGAGTTGACAAAATAAAAGTTTCGGGGGGGGGGGTACAAACAATATATTTATATTGTTCAGTCATCAAAGGAATTATCACATTGCAAAATCGGAATAACCGATAATCTTGAAAGACGGCTGTCGGAATATAATAACATCACCGGCACATCGCAAGAAAACATTTACGAATACCTATTCACCTGCGAAGTGAAAAATATGCGGCAGGTGGAAAATGATATAAAAGCCAATTTCCCACAACTGCGCGATACCCCGAATAAAGAGGTGTATTTTTATAATTCTGCCCTCTTTGATGGCTATGTTGATTTTATAAAATCCCACAGTTTGTTTATCAGGCAGGTTTTTATAAAACCCGATATCAAAAAGCGAGTTATAAAAATCGTTAAAAAAACGACGCCGTCATTGCAAGAACGGGACATAACGTGGAAAGATCTTATGCAAAAGGCACGGAAAACAAAAAATGATGAGTTTTATACGAGATATGAGGATATTGAAAAAGAAATAAAAATGTATTCCACCGACACATGGCGCAATAAGGTCGTTTTCTGCAACTGTGACGATGCAGTCGGCGACATCCCACGAAATGGGAATAACACATCTGCATTTGCGTTATACTTTATACAGAACTTTATGCAACTTGGACTGAAAAAATTAATTTGCACTCATTATAGTGGTGGTATAAACCTATTCAACGCCAAGGGCAAAGGATATATATTTACAAAAGATGGGTTTCAAGAAATAAAGAGTGAACCGGATAACTATACAGGAAGTTTTGATGATCCGCTGTCAATAAAAATTCTTAATGAAGATGCGGAAATAGTCTGCACGAATCCTCCATTTTCGCGTGCGATAGATTATTGGAAACTTACCATAGAAAGCGGCAAAAAGTTTTTAATTATATCCAACTATACAAATACAATAAATACAGCGTACATTCCTTACTTTATGAATACGAAAGTTTGGGCGGGGCATAGCCGCGTTCGTTGGTATTTGAATCCAAAGAAAGAGTTGGTGACGGCAGCGGGGCATTGGTTCACTAACCTACCTGTAATAAATCGCCCGAAAGGCAAATGCCTAAAAATTATTTCACTGGCGGACATACCAGAAAAATATAAAAAATATGACGATGCGGAAACATTATTGGTTGATAACGGATATATTCCAAGCGATTACGAAAAGCCATTTGCTGTATCTGCAAACCCTATTTTAGATGGATTACTGGAACGGGGCTACAAAATAGTGCAGGATAAACAATATATTCCGTATATTGCTGGCGGTAAAAAATTTGCAAGAGTATTAGTGCAAAAAATATAGGGCGGTTCCCCGCCCTTTTTAGTATATAAATTTCATTTTTTATGCGGCTTTCTTTTTCTTGGACATCATTTCAACCGGCGGCTTTTTGCCCCCGACAACATCCGCGTCTATGACGATTTCGGACAGGTCCGGTTTATCCGGCGCGTCAAACATCGGTTGCAGCAATATTTTTTCCAGGATAGAGCGCAATCCGCGCGCGCCTGTTTTGCGGGCCAACGCCCGTTCCGCAA
>WQUT01000041.1 GCA_009781955.1 Pseudomonadota bacterium
CCGGATACCAGAAACCGCATGCGATACCAATTTCTGATTTGATAAATCTGGGCCGGTATCGGGCCCATGATTTTAATAGAACCCACCCCCCGGCCCGCAATATCGCGCGCCGCCCCCGCCGCAAGGGCAGGGGTAGTTACATTTGGGGCGCATGCGGCCAATTGTGCGCAGAATTTTTGCAGCGTCGCTTCCCGCTCGCACTCAACGATTAACGCAATCAGCTGGCCGTAAGGCGGCATTTGCGCGGCGCGGCGCCCGGCCAAATCCATCGCCATCAGCGCGTCCCGATCGCCGGCGACAATCGCAGAGAGAACCGGGTGTTCCGGCTGATACGTTTGCAGCAAGACGCGCCCGGGCGCCGATCCGCGTCCGCTGCGGCCTGCAACCTGGAACAATTGCTGAAAGGTCCGCTCTCCCGCCCTAAAATCCGCGCCGAATAATCCCATGTCCGCGTCAATCACGCCGACCAGCGTCAGGTTTGGGAAATGATGACCCTTTGCCAGAATCTGCGTGCCGATGACAATATCAATCTCGCCCGATTCCATCTGCGCGACCAGCCGTTCCAAGGCAAGGCGTGACATCATCGTATCGGACGACACAATCGCGACGCGCGCAGACGGCCACCGCGCGGCGACCTCTGCCGCTATCTTTTCCACGCCCGCGCCGGCCATGGATATTTCGGCCGCGCCGCATTCGGGGCACTTTTCGGGCATGGGCATTTGCCGCCCGCACACGTGGCAGATTAAATTGCCATGAGTGCGCGTCTCACCCCCGTAGGGGGGGAGTGTCTCGGCGCGCGTCAGCGCGACGGACGAGGGGGGGCTTCTTCCTATTAAATTATCATTTATTTTATCCGAAGAAGCCCCCCCCACCGCACTACGTGCGGAGCCCCCCCCTACAGGGGGGGCACGCAGACCGCCCGGATTTTGAAATGTTTTTCCCTTATGATAAACCACCCCGACCGAACAATCCGGACAGTCGGCGTGCCATCCGCATTTTTTGCATTGGACGATCGGGGCAAAACCGCGGCGATTGATAAACAGCATCACCTGTTGCCCCGCCGCAATCGTTTCTGTAATCGCGGCGCAGAGCGTGGGCGACAGATTGCCAATGTTTGTTTTTTCTTCTTCCATATCCAATAAAATACTTGCTTTAATCATTTTTTTCAATAAAATTAGCGACGGAGAGCAAGAATGACAAATAAATTAAAAGGATTAACGATGATAGGTGCATCTTTGCCTCTGCAAATCATGAATTTCATTAACGGCCGTAAATATACAGAAGAACGCGTTACTTCACGATCGGACAAAAATATGTATTCGCGCTTGTTCAGGATAGAGGGTTCGCACGTGAATAATGTTCCGGATATGATTGTTTTGTTACCGGATGGCAATACGATTGATAACGACGGCGAAGAAAGAGAGGATTATATCACCATGCAGAGCAGGGCGGTAAATTACATGGAAGAAACGGGCAAGAAAAAACATGTGGCAGAAGGGAAAATTGAAGTATGGCGCGAAGTTGACGGCAAGAGGAAAAAGATACAAGAAATGACTTTGGAAGGATACGCGGAACATCTGGACGACCGCTATGCCGATGTATTTAAAATTATCCAAAGGGTGAAGAAAAAGGTTGAAGATAGGAAAAAAGAAGGGCATTTAGTAGTCTGTGCGCGCGGGCTCGTTGGCGTAGATGGCCATACCTATAATTCAAACAATATGGCCCCCGCCAACGATAGTAAAGAATGTGCCGAGTGCATCAAAAAAAATGGTTTGCGTCCATGTGCTATTGAAAGTGCGACATCCACACAGAATTATTCATTAGTTTATCTGGATCGTAAGGGAGAGCCATGCCTCCAGTTGAGTAACTTTTCATATATCTTTCCGACGAACCAGGCATTAAAAAAAATGACGCAATACAAAAACAATATTAGTAAATTATTGGCAGAAAATTGGAAACAATTGGGAATAGTTTAAAAAATCGGGCGTTTGCCCGATTTTATTTTCAATATTTTTCCGGCCGTTCCTTTCGCATATCGATCAATTCTATCGTGGGCATGGTCGCGCCGCCAAATCGCGCGGTTAATTTTGATATCTTGTAATTTCCGGATTGAACGTTTTTCATGGTTTCCGCGGATGGCGTAGCGGACGACAAAATAATCGGGAAATTCGCGATTGATCCGCGCAAGATCGCCATATCGCGCGCGTGATAGTTTCCCATGTCTTCCTGTTTGTAACTGGAATCGTGCTCTTCATCCACCACGATCAATCCCAAATCCCGCCAAGGCAGGAAGAGGGCGGACCGCGTTCCGACAACCATCCGGATTTGTCCGGTCGCGACGCCGCGCCAGATATCGCGGCGCTTCGCGGCGGTCAGATTGGAATGCCAAATTACGGGCGGCGCGCCAAACCTTTGCGCGAATCGCGACATGAATTGCGCGGTCAATGCAATTTCCGGCATCATCAGCAATACAGACCGCCCCGCGGCATAGGCGCGCCAGGCGGCGTCAAAATACACCTGGGTCTTGCCGCTGCCCGTGATTCCGTCCAACAGGTGAACGCTGAACCGCCCCAATTCAATGGCAATCGCCGCCGCGCGCTGCTCATCATTTAATTTGACGGTGCCTGTATCAAAATAGGTAAATTGGCTCCGTCGCGTCTCCCCCCTCTTGGGGGGGAGTGTCGCCGCAGGCGACGAGGGGGGGCTATCGTTGCCATCTGAACCAGCCCCCCCCACCGGGGCCCCCGCGCGACTGGTTGTGTCGCGTGGGGTGGGCATGAGGGAGGGAAATTTAGCACTCATTCTATCGCCCGCCGGTTCCAAGATCCCGTTCTTTATCATCGTCCGCACTACGGCCGGCGACACGTGCGCAATCTGCGTTATGTCCGCGGCGGATAACGCCTCGCCGGTATTTTCGGCGAAAGCATCCGCGACGGCTTGGCGTTGGAGGGTGGTGCGAATTTTTTTGCCGTTTTCATCGCGTCCGTCCGCATCCAGCGGTTTGTAGGTAAACAACGCTTCTGTCCGCGGCGGCGCGAAAGCATCCGGGATATTCAGTATCAGGCGCAGCACCGCCCCCGGTGCCATCATCGTCCATTCGGACATCTTGTGAATCCAGCGGATATCATGTTCGGACAGTCCTAATTCCCCCCCCCTTGGAGGGGGGAATACCCCAAAATCCGCGGCCGAAAAAACATGCTGGATGGGTTTGATTTTTTCTGGGGGTAGGCCGGACACGCCCGGGCCGGCAATCACGCCCACATACGGCCGGTTCTGGACATTCACGCGCACAAACGCGCCGACCGCCGCCGCCGCATTCAGCCGGTAATCATATCCGGCATTAACCGCGTTTGGAATCAAAACGCAAACTATGCCGCCGGCATTAAAATGTGTTTGGGATTTATTATCCATGTACGCATTATATAAAATTGCTCGCATGTTTCCAGTGGGAATTTATGATTATTGTTTTTCATTTTTAATTAAGATATCATTCCGTCAAACAAGAAAGAGAGAAACATGAAAATATATCCTATGCTGGCGATATTTGCGCTGGCCGCATGCGGCACGATCGGAATCGGGTCAAATCATACGGTCAGTATCCTGAATGAATCCGCGGACGTCATCACCGTCACCGGCGAACGCGGCACTCAACGTATCCAGGCCGGCGCCACCACGGACGTTACCAGCCGCCGCACGGTCAGCATAACGTCCGCGAACGCGAAATGCGATTCTCCGAATATTGTCCCGGAACTTAATACTCCCGCGCTGGTATTCAACATATTCCCGGGATTATTGTTGGGCATCATACCGCTGTTTGTGGACGCGATAACCGGCAACCTGACCCGCATGCCGGAAAGCTATACGTTCATGTGCGCCGCGGCCCCTGTAAAATAAGGTCCAAATCTTTTTCCGTCGGAATATGGTCTATGACGATGTCCGGCGCAAAATTCGTCTTGAACCAAGTGTATTGATGCTTCATGTTGTGGTTGCATATTTTGGCGCGCCATAAATCAACGGCCGCGTCAAAATCAATTTCGCCGCGCAGATACCGCGATATTTCCAAAATGCCGTCCGCTTTCCAAATAGGCAGCGATTTATCAAACCCCGATTCCAAAATATCCCCGACCTCTGTCAATACGGATTGCGCAAGATCGGGCATCCGTGCGGAAATACGTTCCCGCAAAAGCCCGCGGTCCGGCATTATAAGGATTTTTAAGGGCGGCGCCGGCAACATTGGAATCCGCGGCGCATTCTGCCATTCCGAAAGGGGCCGGCCGGTTGACCGGAATACCTCTATGCCGCGAACTATGCGCTGGGTGTCGTTTTTGTTTATCGCGGCGGCCCACGGCGCGTCTATGGTTTTCAAATATTCGTATGCGCCCGCCAAATCCACGCCTGCGAATTCCCGCGCCGCCGCGCGCGCGGCGGTCGGCACGGCGGGCATAGGCGACATCCCGTCGGTCAGCGCGCGCAGGTAAAAGCCCGCGCCGCCTACAAAAATCGGCGCGCGCCCGGATGCGATCGCCGCGTCGTATTCCGCCCGCGCCATCTGCGCCCATATCCCGGCCGAGAGCGGTTTGTCGCCGGTGGTAATGGAAAAGAGTTTATAGGGAACGGAATCAATTTCAAAATTTGGGTGGTCTAAATTCTCCCCCCTCATGTCCACCCCACGCGACACAACCAGTCGCGCGGGGGCCCCGGTGGGGGGGAGTGGCTCGGCGCCGCTTGCGGCGACGGCCGAGGG
>WQUT01000042.1 GCA_009781955.1 Pseudomonadota bacterium
TACCCCCACCCAAGAGTTTCTAACTCGCGATACAAGCTCGTAAGAAACTCTATCCCGCCCCCTAACCCACCCACCGAAAACTTCGTTTTCGGCGGGGCCCGGGTGGGGGCAGGAGAAGCGCTCATTGGGCAGGAAAACTCTCACTCGCGGGGCGGGAGAAGCGCTCAATCTTGGGGAAGATTAAATCTTAAATCCGTAAATCTTAAATCAGCAAATCTATATTATCTTTCCGTTCGGATAAATTTGTGATATAATCATTTTATGATAAAAAAATACGGGCCCTTTATATTTATTGCGGCGGCCGTTTGCGGCATGCGTGCGCATGCGGCGGACGCGTATCCCGCCTATACCGGCTATGTCCCAGTAAACAATTATGTTCCGGCAAACGTCAATGTTCCTTACGTTCCGTCAACCTCGGTTACCCAGCTGGCCGCCCAAATTCCGGGAAGCATCGTCGCGCAGCCGCGCGTCGCGTCAACCGCGGCGGCACAGCCGACAATCCAATATCCGGCCCAGCCCGCGGCGCGATACTATGAACCGGCGGCGCAGCAAGATGCTTCGCCCCCTACCGGCGGCATGTATATCGGGCTTTCGGCGGCATATAATATCTCTCTCTCGGGCGGGATAACGGCCGACTATGCCAGCGAGAACGGCAGTTACGCTGTTCCGGGCGCATTTCAACAGGCGAACCTCAGAAAAGACACCATTCTGCCGATCCAGATTTCGGCCGGGGGAAATATCGGTTCAGATTTTCGCGCCGACCTGTCCTATACCAGATACAGCGGAATTTCATACCCAAACACCGTTCAGACGGCCGACGGCATCGGCGGATTTGTAACCGCGTCCGCAACCGGCGGGGCAATCACCGCAAACGCGGCAATGCTGAATGTTTACTATAATTTGGATTCTCTGACCGGATCTTTGGGGGGCGGCGCGATACGCCCGTATATCGGCGCAGGCGCCGGGATCAGCGTGAATACCATATCGGACTATGTCGTATACGATCCGAATTATTACCAATTCTATCCCGACGGCGCGAGCCTGGCCCCCGGGACGCCCGCGGCCATTTCCGACATATACGCGTATCACGCGGGGGGCACTATGGAACAATTCGCCTATATGCTGGAAGGCGGCGTGACCGCGGCGTTTGGCGGCAACCTCTTGGCCGACTTTTTCGTGCGGTATTCCGGCCTGGGCCGGGTGCAATCGTCCGGAAACATCACCGTGACCCAAACCGAATGGCTGGCCACGGAACTGGACACGATTCCGCGTCCCGGGTCGCTGGACTTGCACGATGTGACGCAGCAATATCTGAATTGGCGCGAGAGCGGACGGCTGGGCCTGATAGACATAGGCGTCCGGCTGAGAATACAATTCTAGCCGCGCAATAAAAAAACCGATTGAACTTTTTGGGTAAGTTGAGTAAAATAGGATAAGGATGAGAGTGTTTCAACACCGAGTTATTATGAATAAAAATATAGCGTTTTTATCCCTCGCGGCCGCCGCGATGTGTTGCGCGCACGCCGCGCACGCCATAGTAATCCGCAATGCCAGCGGAACGCCGCCGTCCTATGCCGCGGCATACAGCCAGGTCGCAAACATGCAGGCCCCGGCCGCCGCGCAAAATCAGCAATACGTCGGCGCGACGCCCGCCATGGTTGGCGTCATTCCGGCCGCGGCCGGCGCGGTTCCGGCGAATTTTGCAAACCCCGGCATACCGGGTTCCGACGCAATCGGCGCGATGCCCGCCGCCAGCGAAAATCAGATTTCATGCAACATGGTCCTGCCGACCGGGGTGATGGTGCCGGACAGGCCCAACGCGGGGCTGCGCACAGGGCAAGCCGGCAATTGTTCCGCCGTGATTGAAATGCGCCAGCTTTACGGCGAGAAAGACGTCGTGCTGGCGACCGCGATTGTCGCCGCCGGCGATTCCATCATTTGCAACATCAGCGCGTTTCCCCGATCCGGATATACCGAAGACGCCGGAAAAATTACTTTTCCCGCCGATCGCGAACCGACAATGGACGACGTCGTAAAGGTTATGAATGCAGAGCAAAAACAAAACGCCGCGCTGAAAATCGCGGGCGCGGCGATCGTGGGGGCGCTGGGCGGCAACGCCCTGCTGGGGAAAAGCGACAACGGCCAGCTGTTCGGAACCAGCAAGTCCAAGATGGAGGGAACCGCAATCGGGGCGGCGACGGGCACGGCGCTGATGCTGGGGAACCTTTATACGGGCAAGGTCGCGGGCGATACCATCCTCTCTGCCGGCGTGAACGCGGCGGCGGGCGCGGCGATCGGAAATATGATGGCGGTCGGAAATCCGGTGTTGCAGATAGAAAGCTGCGGTGCGGAAAAATGCCTGTGGGGCACGGTGAAAACGTATAAAGATGATACCTATACGTATACTGACCCCAGCGGCGCGACCCAAACAAGGCTCGCTTTCTATGACTGGTCCGCGGACAAAACCATGCTTTGCGATAACAACAGAAATGCGTGCAAACAAATAAACATTATCAATTTTGTATTTTCATCAAATAAACAAACCGTGGACCAAGCGCGCAAGGACAACTTTGCCAAGGTAAAGGCAGGGTCCGAGAAATTCTGCCTGGACAGCGATGGAACGATGAAAAATTATTGCGGAGATAAAGAGCTGACATGGGTTCCGATAGAAAGCGGCGGCGAGGAAAGGCAATCCGTGCCGGCCATGATCGTATTCCCTGAAAAATTATTTGGCAGCACGTATAACGACTTTGTAACATTCAGGGGCAAGAATCCGGCCTGGCCGATATTCAGACGCAATAACGACGGCTCTAAATCTGAAGAAAAGCCAATGACAAACGATAAAGGCGAACAATACACCCTCGCCAACTTTGTTCCCGCGCAGCGGGCTGCGGACGAGGGCGGAATCATTGACCTGAACAACAAGGCGCGACTGAAAGCGACCGCAATCGGCGCCGGCGCGGGCGGCGCATTGGGCGGATTTTCAGGGTATCAGGGCGCGCAAAAGGATATAGAGGACAGATGGGTTTCCGCCGTGCGCGACTATAAAGATTCGCTGCAGAAAATATATTGCGCGTCCGGCACGCGGTTTTTGGGATACTATAACGATATTATAATTATACCCAGCGTAAAAAAATAACCGCGCTATGCGCGGTTATTTTTTAGTGACAAAGTGACAACGCTCGCTTTGCTCGCAGTGACATAGTGACAAAGTTAATGCGTCGGCTATGCCGACAAGTAAATTTATTTTACATACGCGCCCCGGGCCCCAACAAAATTGAAAATTTTGTTGGGTGGGCATAGCGCGGCAGCCACCACTCTGTCACTTTGTCACTCTGTCACTATACCATGACAAGATGCATGCATCTTGTCATGGTATCATAATACCACACTAATTTTTCTTGACTTTTCTGGGCGCGCGGGGCATAATGCCACCGCAAAACAGAAAAGGTATCAACCATGAAATCAACCAAATCGCTTACGGCGAGCGAAATTACAAATCCGAACTGGTTTGTAATTGATGCCGACGGCATAGTGCTGGGGCGGCTGGCGGCGTTCGCCGCGACCCTGCTCCGCGGCAAGCACAAGGCCACTTACACGCCCAACATGGATTGCGGCGATCACGTAATAATAATCAACGCCGACAAAGTCGCCTTGACCGGCCAAAAAGCCGACAAGACAAAATTCTTTTGGCACACCAACTGGACCGGCAACCTGCGCGAGCGGACCTTTGGCCAAATGCGCTCTGAAAAGCCGGAAAAATTCGTATTCAACGCGGTCAAGCGCATGATGGGGCGGCGCACGGCCGTGGCGTTGGCCGACCGGCGCCTTAAAAAACTGCACGTTTACGCGGGCGCGAATCACAAGCATTCCGCGCAAAATCCGACCGTAATTGATTTCGGCGCATTGAATCCAAAGAACAAAAAGGGATAAGTCATGGCAGAAACAGTAAAAAAAGAAAAGGTTGTCACCCCGGCAAAGGCCGGGGCGGCGGCGGAAAAGAAAGCCGTGGCGCAAAAGCCGGCGACCGAAAAGAAAGAGCCGGCGGCCAAGGCCGCCGTGAAAGCGGAACCGAAATTAGAATCCAAACCCGCGCCCGCACCCGCAAAGGTTATGGCGGACAAGAAGGCGGCGCCCGCACCCGCAAAGTCCGCGTCGGATAAAAAGACAGATGCCGCGACAAAATCCAAGAATGTCGCATACGCCACGGGCAAGCGCAAAAACTCGGTCGCGCGCGTGTATCTGGCGCCGGGCAAAGGAAACTTTGTTATCAATAACGTGGAAATGAGCGCGTATTTCAAACGCCCGGTGTTGCAGATGATCTTGCGCCAGCCGTGCGTGGTCGCAAAACGCGACGGCCAATACGACGTTCGCGCGTTCGTGGTCGGCGGCGGATTGTCGGGCCAGGCGGGCGCGGTGAAACACGGAATTTCCAAAGCGTTAATCATCATTGAACCGGATGCGCGCAAAGCGTTGAAAGATGCCGGATTCCTGACCCGCGACAGCCGCGTTGTTGAACGCAAGCATTACGGCACGCGTAAGGCGCGCCGCGCGACACAGTTCAGAAAGCGTTAATTGGTCCGTGGTCGTTAGTCGTTGGTCGTTGGTCCATAGTTAATTATTCGTTGTGATAGATATATGTAGTGTATCGCCTGAAATGCGAGTGATTACTTT
>WQUT01000043.1 GCA_009781955.1 Pseudomonadota bacterium
GGATGATTTTATACCGCGCGATGAAATCGGCGGGATTCCAGAATTACCCGGGCGAATGGTGGCACTGGTCATACGGCGATCGCGCCTGGGCCGCGTACAAACGCCGCCGAGCCGCCATTTTCGGCCGCACCGGTTGCAAAGACTATGTCATCACGCCGGACGAAATAAAATTGCTTGCCAAACACGGCATAAAGTTGAATGATGGGGAATAAGAAATTAAGATGAAAAAAATATCTTTGCTTTTTGCCGGTTGCCTGCTTGTGTCCGCGTGCGCGCTGCAGACCAAGGAACGCGGGTACATTTTCCCGGACGGCACCGACACCAAACTGGCCGCGGTGAAAACGACGGGCGATTTGGAACAGAGTTTCGGCAGCCCGGCGGCCAAGACGATATACGGAAAACCCGTGTGGATTTACTATGGCGCGGACGAGGGCTATCGCGGGCCGTTTCCGCTTACCTGGGACAATCGGCGCGTCCTGCTGGCATGGGTTGACCCGCCTCCGCCTGGCGGCTACGGCGCGGCTGGTGGCCGCGTGATTCAGACAAAAATATTGAAAGATTCCGATCTGCCGAATGTGGATATCGTCGGCGGCGCGACGCCGATACCGGCGGAAATCCGCCTGAACGCGTTCCAGGAACTGATAAACAACGTCGGCCGCTTTACCCCGTCGGGATTGGGACAATAACTTTACATTACCTCGCCCGAAACATCATTGCGGGCGTTGGGCGACCCTCGTGTATGTCCAATACACGTCGGGTCGCCCGCCGCCCACAAGCATGCCTAATGAATGAAAATAGTTTAAGCCTTTATGCCAGAATTTTTTTCACCCTTGATTGAAAGACTGATTTAGTGTAAAATGGGAAAGAATATATGGAGAACTCCATGAAAAGAATATTTGCTATTTGCGGGTTGCTGTTTGCCGTCTGCGCCGGTGGCGCCGCGCATGCCGCGGATCAGAAACTGGTATCATGCGGCGAAGGGTTTTTGGTCGTGGCCAAGGGTAAATCATCCGACGGCCTGTCCCAGTATGAATGCCAAAAACTGTGGTGCCGCGACCTTGAAAATGGCAAGGCGATGGGCGCGGGGGACAAGGCGAACATTGGATACAAGGCAACCAGCGGGCCGTATCCCGGGGTCGGCGACGCATCCGGAAAACATATCGCGTGCTTTGGCGACCGCAAATGGTGCGCCGGCGAAGCCGCGGGCGTTTGGAATCCGCAATTCGGCGCGTTTACGCGGGGCGGTTCTGATAACAATTCCTATATGTCAATTCAAAAGGGCGACTGCTTTGCCTGGCAAATGCAGAAACCGGTCTGCACGGGCGATAACGAGTCCGCCATCATGCAGGACGGCCAGTGGGTCTGCGCGACCGCTGAAACCGCGGCCAGCAATGTTCGCGCTTCGGCAATACGGCGAACCGGCGCGGTCAGGGTGACAAGATAAAAAACGCCGCTAAAGCGGCGTTTTATCTTGCAGGGGCGCATTCCCCCGGGCCCCGACGACAAGCGAAGCGCGCCGTTGGGTGGGTCTTGCGCCCCATGATTTGTGCCCCCACGAAAGGGCGCAATCATGCGCCCCCACAAATCACTAGTTTTCTTGAATTTCCACTAATTCTATGATACAATGCCCTTTATAGAGGGAATGCAACCATAAAAGGGTTTGCTATGCCGGCAAAAAAATTGGAATTCAAGAACGGCCAGTATGTCGTTTACCCCACCCAAGGCGTGGGCAAGATCGTGCGTATAGAGCAACAAGTTATCGGCGGCCAGAAAATGTCGCTGGTGGTCATAGATTTTGAACGGAACCACATGACGCTGCGCGTGCCGCTGGAACGGGCAGAGGTCTCGGGCCTGCGCCCGCTGGTGTCCGCCAAGAAAATGAACGACGCGATAGAAAGCGCCAAGGGCAAGGCCGGCGCAAAGCGCATGATCTGGTCGCGCCGCGCGGCCGTTTACGAAGAAAACATAAATTCCGGCGATCCCATGAAACTGGCAGAGGTCGTGCGCGACCTGCAACGCCGCGACGCGGCGGACGTGATGACTTTCTCGGGGCGCCAGTTGTATCTGCGCGCGCTGGAACGCATGGCCCAGGAATTCGCCATATTAAACAAGATAGATATAGAAGAAGCGTCAGTAAAGATTGAAGACCTGCTGGGCGTGCCGAAAGAAATAGACCTGAACGCGGTAGAGGAAGAAGAGGAAGACGAACCGGAAGAAGAAACGTAAAAACGCGGCTTTTGCCGCGTTTTTCAGAATGGAATATCGTCGCCGATTTGTTCCACGGATATTTCTTCGCGTTGCGGCGCGGCCGACGGGCCGGATGACGGCGCGGCGTAATTTCCCTCGCCATAGTTTCCGCCGTCGGATAGCGGTTTTCCCCCGCCCAGGATTATCATTGTCGCGCCCATGTTCAGGACGACCTCGGTCGTATAAACCTCCGCGCCTTGCTGATTCTGGTATTTGCGCGTGCGCAGCGTTCCCTCCACGTATAATTTGGTCCCTTTCTGCAACATACGCTCGGCCACTTCCACCAGGTTCGGCTGGAAAATCACGACGCGGTGCCATTCGGTTTGCTCGCGCTTTTCGCCGGTCATTTTGTCTTTCCATTGCTCGCTGGTGGCCAGAGAGAAAGTCGCGACCTTGGCCCCAGACTGCATGGTGCGCACGACCGGATCGCCGCCCAGATTGCCCAGCAACGTTACCTTGTTCAAACTTCCTATGGATGCCATTTGTATATCCTTTCCTTTGTCTTCCTTGGATTAGAGCGCATTTATTCCGCAAAAGCAAGGGAAAAGTAATTGGTGGCTGGTGACTCGTGTTGGTGGTTGTTGATGGTGGCCGGAGATTTTTACCAGTCACCAACCACCAGCACCAACCACCAGCCACCAGCACCAGTCACCCTTTCTTCTTTTCCGGCGCGGTCGCCAGATACAGGCCGTATACATATCCGATGACTGTCCAGCCGAACAGCCACGACGCGGCGCGGACGCGCACGGCGGTGGTCGCATCTTTCTTGTTCTTTTCCGCCAGCCAGGCAGGCGCGAAAAATATGCAAATCATCACGCACGCCGCGATGATGTATTTGGCGGCGACCCTTAAAGCAAAAAAATCAATATTCGGCAAAACTTCCGTTCCTTTGCCCGGATTAAAGCGAAAATAAGAAAATAATGCAAGAGTATAAACCCTGGTTGACAAATCATAAGAAACGCATTAAAATAAAAATGAAAAAGGAGTTTCCGATGAACTTTAACAAAGCAATAACAGTGAGCGCGGCAAGACTAAATTTTCTTTATAATTTACAAAAGGAATTGCCTGGGGTTACGGGATATTTAGCTGAAAGGTGCGTGAACTGCAGATATAAAGATATCTGTAGGCCAGGCTTTGATTGTCCATATGAAAGCGTCTTTAACGGAGCGCGCGTGCGCTGATTGAAACAACGACAATATGCAAATTGATGAAGTAAAACTTAATATGAAAAATTAAGTAAATCTTGAATCAAATAAAATCCCGCAAAAGCGGGATTTTATGTTATTTATATTCATATGTCATTATTCATATGCCATACTTCGCTTTGGCCCCCAGCTCTTCCTCTATCCGCAGCAACTGGTTGTATTTCGCCATGCGGTCGGTGCGGGACATGGAGCCGGTCTTGATTTGTCCGGCGTTTGTCGCGACCGCCAGGTCGGCGATGGTCGTGTCTTCGGTTTCGCCGGAACGGTGCGATATGATAACGCCATATTTTGCATCTTGGGCCATTTTTATGGTGGTCAGGGTTTCGGAGAGCGTTCCAATCTGGTTCACCTTGATCAATATCGCGTTCGCGATGCGCCCGTCAATACCGCGCTTTAACCGTTCCGGATTGGTCACGAACAGGTCGTCGCCCACCAGCTGAATCCGCCCGCCGATTTTTTCGGTCAGCAGTTTCCATCCGTCCCAGTCATCTTCAGAGAGGCCGTCTTCTATGGATATAATCGGATATTCTGTAATCAGTTTCTCGTAAAATTCCACCATTTGCGCGGATGATAATTTTTTCCCTTCAAATTCATACGCGCCGTTTTTATAGAACTCGCTGGCCGCGACGTCCATTCCGAATGAAATATCGCCGCCCGGCCGATATCCCGCGGCCGCAACCGCCGCGACTATGGCGTCCAGCGCCTCGGCCGTGCTGTTGAAATTCGGTGCGAATCCGCCTTCATCGCCGACATTCGTGGAATGCCCGCCTTTTTTCAGAATTGATTTCAGGTGTGCGAAAACCTCGGCCCCCATGCGCACGGCATCCGATTCGATCTTTGCGCCGGTGGGAATAATCATAAATTCCTGGGCATCCAGTCCGTTGTCGGCATGCGCGCCGCCATTAATGATATTCATCATGGGGCGGGGAAGAACGTGATTCTCCCCCCTCTTGGGGGGGAGTGCCGAGCGGAGCGAGGCGAGGGGGGGCTCGCTTTGCGAGCCCAAGCCCCCCCCAGTCACAGCTTCGCTGTGACAGCCCCCCCCAAGAGGGGTGGCAATTAAATCCCGCAGATGCTGATACAGCGGAACGCCTTTCTGTTTGGCGCACGCATGGGCCGCGGCCATTGATACGGCGAGTATCGCGTTCGCGCCCAGCTTTGATTTATTGGGCGTGCCGTCCAGCGCAATCATTTTGTTGTCGGTCGCGGCCTGGTCGCGCGCATCCATGCCGACGATCGCGGGCGCGATGATTTCGTTTACATTTTTAACCGCTTTTGTAACGCCTTTGCCGCCGAACGCCGCGCCGCCATCGCGTAGCTCCAGTGCCTCGTGGCTGCCCGTGCTCGCGCCGCTTGGCACGGCCGCGCGGCCGATTGCGCCGCCCGTCAAAGTTATATCGCATTCGGTGGTCGGATTCCCGCGGCTGTCCATAATTTGCCGCGCATGGATGTTTTTTATCTCAAACATATTTTTTCTCCCTATGTGCGGATTGATATTATAGATTTTGCTGATATGTGTCAATGTCGTTGTTCGTGCTGGCTGGTGGCTGGTGCTGGTGACTCGTGCTGGTGGCTGGTAGTTTTGATTTAACTAAATCTCACCAACCACCAGCACCAACCACCAGCCACCAACCACCAGCCACCAGCCAGCACGCTATGAAAATAATCTCTTTCATATAGTTTTTTCGCTTTTTTAGGGGACTCATTTTTGATATAATGCAATATAATTTGGAGAGGTAATGTTAAAAAAGCTTTTGGCATTAACGCTTGTTTTTACGCCCATCTGCGCGTTCGCACAACTGCCCGCCGGGTCCACCTTTAACGGGGCCCAGTATCTGGTTGGCTCCGGCGTGCCGGGCGTCGCCCCGTCCGCGGCCGTTGGCGGCGGCAACTGTTGGATATCCGCGTCCGGCGTTTTAACCTGCGGCGGCGATCCGGGCAGCGCGACTGCCACTTTCCCAACCGATTTAATTAACCCCGGAAACGTCGCGCCGGGCGCGCCCGGCCTATACGGCGATATTTCTTACGCCGGCTGGGGCGGCACGGTCGCAAACAGTTTTAACGACGCGTTCGGCCCGGTCACATCCGTCAATCTTTCCGGCAATATAAAGAACGAGGGCTTTCTGAACCTGGCCCCCGGCAGCGGCCCGATGATAAATCAGGCCGATGGGACGATATACGTCGGCGGATACGTATACAACGGAACGCTGGACGGCGCGACATACGATGACACGCCGACGACCGGCGCGGTCGCGCGGTCGCGTTTGTTGCTGGAAGGCGGCAGCGTCACCATCAACGGCCATGATGCGAACAATGTCGCTATTTTGAATACCGGCGAACACGCGATAGAAGGGAATTTGATCGTCACCAGCATTGACCCCAGCTGCGGCGCGGGCGGACTGTGCTTTGCGCATTCCACCGTGACATCCGCGGATTCGTTGTCGGTCCAGGCAAACTCTGGCGCGGTTGTCATAAACGGCGCGGTTTGGAACAATACCGCGAACGGCACCGCGGCGCGCGTGACGGGGACAAATGCAAACAATGTGCGTCTCGGCGTTTCCGCTGCGCAAGCAATCACGGTTAACGGCAATGTGGTGAATTACGGCGCTTGGTCAAACTTTACGGCGGGGACCGCGTTGAACATTACCGGAAACGTAACATCCGGACACGGCACGGTTGCGCTGGTTGCCAATAACGGCGCGCTGTCCGCGGGCAATATAACCCTGGACGGCGATGCGGCCAGTATAAATGTGAAACAAACATACTCTGGCGGCGTGACATTGGGCGCGATTAACATATCGTCCGGTTACGGAACATTTGAATCCGATTCGTTTATGACGATAAACGGCGATATAAATACTTCCGGCGCCGGATATGTCACTGGAAACAGCTTTTTGGTGGAAAGCGGCGCGTTCGCATCCGGAAACATAACCAATTCAGCCGCGGTTGGCAATTTCTCGGTCACCGCAACCAATGGAATCGCCGCGGGGAATATAACGAACTCCGCCGGATTGATGTATCTGAATGCGGGAACATCCGCGCCCCGGTCCCTGATAGCGACCAGCATTACTTCGGGCACGGGCGGCACGGTTGTTTTGGATTATGTAGGAAACATTGCCTTGTCCGGCACAACAACCGCGCTGAATATTGCGGGCGGATTATTTGTGGGCCAGACGACGGCGGTGAACGGCGGCAACGGCGATTTATATATCACGGCCAATTCGGGCGTATATAATGCCGTCACCGGATTATTTGAAACCCGCATCACGGCCAAGGGTGCGGTTAATGTCGCGGGCGATGTCGCAATAGCCAACGGCCGCGGACTGCGCATCGGCGCGGCGGCGGGAAATTACATAGATGTCGCGCTGGGCAACATTAACAACGGCGGCGGATTATTTGTCGGCGACGCGCCGTCAACCGTTCCCGCATCCGGATACGGTGTCCGTTCCTTTGCCGCCGGAAATATAGATTCCAACGGAACATCATTGGCTGTTCCCGCGTCATTATATATATATGTCGCCAATGACGGCACGACGACAAATAATATAACTGCCGGAGTGGTGCAGAACGGCGCATATTCAGATGCATTTTTATACGCGGATGATAATATCGCGATGGATTCATTTACGAATATGCAGCAGACATCCGGCGACGCGACCATCTGGGCAAAGAACGGCGATATCTTGTTCGGCGGCGGCATCAATTCCGGATTTTTGGAAAACATGGCCGTCGGGTCTTCGCAAATGATTGTGCGCGCCGACAACGGTTCCATCACCGCGATTAATGACATAGAAAATTCCGGGACATTTATGCAGCTGCTGGCGCCGGACGGCATTACGGTCGGCGGCACGATGAAGAACGACTGGCTGGGCGGATTGGGAACATTGCTGATCGGCACAGACGGGGTGTATGACTCTCACGGCAATCTGGGCAATGCCAATGCGGTCGCGTTTCTGACCATCAACGGCGGCGATGCGGCGAACGCGTCATTGGTGAACACCGGCACGTTCAAGGCGGTTGTCACGGGCGAAACATATCTGGAATACGGAACCGATCTGACGACGATTCCGGACAACGGGACATTCTATCTGGATACGGGAACATTGGTGTTGGGCAATGCGGCCGCCAGCCCGAACGGCCTGAACGACATGATGGCCAACCGGATTGATAACTTTACGTTAAAGATTCAAAACGGCGATATAACCGCGCCCGATATTATTAACGGGGCAAAGGCTCTGCCGACATGGAACGGCACGGCTTACGACTATTCCGCGCCGGGGATTTTGGCGAACGCATCCGCAAACATGTATGTATCGGCGCAGAATATCACGGCGACATCCGTTAATAATATCGGCGATACGCTGAATCTTATTTCCGATTCCACCGCGGCACCCTCCGGCGGCGCGCATGGGAATCTGTGGATAAAGACGAACGTTATGAACGGCACCGCGGACGGCGCGCATCCGATTAACAACGGCCAGCTTGCCGCCACGAATTTGCAAGCGGCGGGAATCCTGGCGGTTGACGGCACGGTAAACAACTTTGCAAACCTGTCGGTTAACGGACAGTTGCAAGTGATATTGAATTCGGTGATAAACGCGGGCAAGATGTCAATCACTTCGCTGACCAACGTGGGAGAGGTTGATATAACAGGCGCGGTGATAAACAACGGCCCGACCGCAACGCCGATTGCGTCCGAATGGGCGACCGGTTCGGCGTATGATTTGTTCGTTAATGCAAAGGCGATAAACATCACCGGAAACTGGTTTCAGAATTCCGGAACCGCATTGATCAAGGCGTCCGATGCAAACGCGGTCCAGGTCAACATGGCCGGCATAAATGTCACCGGCGGACAGTTGGATATAGACGCGCTGCTGGGCGTGGCGCTTTCTGGCGGGATTACGACCACCGGCGGATTGCTGAATTTTTCACAGAATACTAATTTTATAACCGCGGCGGGCAATATTTCAATTGCCGGAAACCTGAACTCGCAGAGCAATACGTATGATACGACCGCGGGTTCGGTAAATATCCTCAGCGGGAATGAAATCATATCGTCCGCCAACGGCAATATATATGTTGACGGCAATATTTTGGCGGCGGGCACGGGCACGCCGCGGAATCTGACGTTATTGTCTTTGTCCGATATAGTCGTCGGCGGGAACGCGACCGCGACGGGCAACGGCGTTTTATCTTTCGGCAATTCGGGAAATATTCTGAATAATCTGACGGTCGGCGGGCAGATGCTGTCCGATACCGGCGCGAAAATTGTTCTGTGGGCGGATAACGCGACGGTCGGAACGTTGCTGGTCAATGGCAAGGTAGAAGCGCATGGGTTGGGCCTGACCGCGAATTCCGCCAATGGCGGCAACGCGATAAATATAAACAACGGAATCTGGATGGACGGAACAAACCCGACAACCGGATTTGTGATTGGGAACGAGGTTACGAATTATGCGCTGCAAACCACCGGCGCCGGCGGGAATATTAATGTAACTGGCGGCATTTCCGTTGCCGGCGCGGGCAAGATACTGAGCATGAGTTCCGCCAACCGTTTGCTGGTCGCGGGAAATGTCAATAACGCCGGGGCGGCGCTGAACATGAACGCAATCGCCGACGTTCTGATTGCCGGAAATATCACCTCTGCAAGCAACACCAACATCACCGGCAACGGCGTGTTTGGCCAGAATATAACGAATTCCGGGAATTTCAATGTCACCAGCACCGGCGGCAATATCCAATTCGCGAATATTACGAATAATGCGGGCGCGCTGATGACCCTGGGCAGCGCCGGATATACCGCGGTGAACGTGGCGACGACCAGCGTGACCCAGAATGCCGGCGTGCTGAATGTTTACGGCGCGAACTGGACGAATTCCGGCGCGCTGAACGTGTTCAACAACGCAATGGTGAATTTGTACGCGTCGCATCTGAATGCCGGGAACGTGTATCTGAATAACGATTTGGTCCAAGACCTGGCGGCCAACAACCCGGCGGGCAGCATGAACGTCCTGACCAACAATGCAGTGGTGAACGCGGCTATGCTGACCGTGAACGGCAACCTGCTGGCCAATGCGCAAGCCGCGACTTATAACGGAACAAACGGCGTTTCAATCGGCGAAAAGGTTGTTGTCGCGTCCGGCGCGACGGTGAATCTTTCGTCAGCTGGTGGCGATTTGATTGTGGCCGGCACCAATGTTTCGGCCGGAATGGAATCTGTTTCCAATCATGGCACCCTGACCATGACAACGAATTCTCCGACCGGCGCATTGGCGGTCGCGAACGGAATCACAAACTATGCGGCCGCGAATGCCACCATTAATGGCAAGGACGTGAACCTGGGCCATGTTCAAAATTACGGAACTATGTCCATTAATTCCGGAACGACGAATATGCTGCAAACCGCGGGCCTGGAATCTTATTCCGGCGGATTGACCCTGGCCGGCATGGGGGCAAAGTCTTCCGCGGCATGGAATATCGCCGGTCAGTTGACCCAGAATATGGTCGGCTCGGCTACCCTCGGCGGCGCGAATATCCTCTCGGGCAATTATGTATTGGATTTGACCAATGGCGGACAAAGCCCGGCGAGCCTGACTGTCGGCGGCGGAATTATCCAGGAATCCGGCAATCTGTTAATCAAGACCGCGTCCCTTATTGTTTCCAGCGGCGGCATCTTGGCATCGCCCGACGGCATTACAATCGCCGGCGGCACGCCGTGCTTTGGCAACGGATGCACCCCGCCGGCCGGCGTCAGCGGCGGCAACTGGTTCCCGTGGCTGTCCGCGGACATTAATGGCGGCATCAGCGACGGCGTCAGATTTATCGGATTGGGCGACATGACTGTGAACGGCGATTACAACTTCGGCGACCACAGCATGCTTCAAGCGAACATACTGCCGAAAAATTTTGATCCGTCATACAATCATTTCGGCACGGTCAGCACGGCGAACGACGCCACATTCGGCTCAATCACAATGCCGGCCGGCTCGTCGCCCGTTATTTCGGTCAGCGGGGTGTTCGCGTCCGACCTGGGCCCCAGCCCGACTTTGCCGCTCGGCGGCGCGCCTATAACAAACGGCCAGATGGGGATTTCGCTGTTTAATAGCGTTGATACCGGCACCGCAATCTGGCTGGTCCATGCCGAAGACGGGGTGGAGCAATCCGGAATGCCCCTGCGCAATGTTACGGTCGCGTATTGCAATGCCGACGGGACAAAGTGCTTTAACTATCTGGATGCCATACGGCTTGCCAACGGCAGTTTGTATTCCAAATCTCCATTGGCGGGGTCGGACGATCCGGCGGATTTGCCGATATACCTGACGCTGCGTCCCGGAACCGGGGTCGGCGACAATCCGCACGATATATACATAGTGTTTGATCCCGAATTCGGCGGCCCGATAAATGTATACAGGATACAGCCCATTGTGAACCGCGATCCCGCGCATACCACGAAAGAATACGTATCGGCCGGCGCGTTGGATGATTTCATAGACGGGGGATTGGCCCGCAACGGATTCGCGTATAATTCGCCCATTGAAACGATACCCTTTATATTCAACGGCACGAATTTCGGCGCGATGGCGAACCAATTGTATAACAGGATGGAGCAGTATAAGCTGGACTTTAATCCCGCGCCGTTGTCCCGGTTCAGCCGTCTGTTTATACCGAGAGAGCTGGAGCTGGCGGCCGGCGACGTGAATTTGTTGGAACATACGAATCCGCGCGATTTTGCGCACCGCATGCTGGATGAATTCTTGTGGAACCGCAACCGCAACCTGAACAAGGTCTGGGCGGACGTGGAATACGGAGTATTTAACCAAACCCTGAACGATCCGGAAACCGCCCGCGGGACCAAGCTTACGCTGAATCTGGGCATTGATTCGCGCCTGACAAACAGCACGATTTACGGCCTTGCGCTGCGGATTAATCGGCTTAGCAGTTCGTTTGACGATACGATAGATCTCAGCTATGGCGCGAATACCGGCCTGATCGGAAATGTCCGCGCGGATGTGACGAACACCAATATCGGGTTGGGCGCGTATTTGCTGACCACGTATTCGCGCGGGTTAAAGCTGTATGGAAATCTGTTCCTGGACATGCATAAATTGGACGTCACCCGCGACCAGACGTATATGGGCCAGATAAGCGGCAGCGGCACGGCGTATTCGGCCACATCCGAATTGGGCCTGATGCATGACATATTGAACCAGTATCTTTACGGGAATGCCTATGCGCGCGTCGGATACAATACCGGATTTGACATTGCGACAACGGCGGCGGGCGCGAATTATATGACGCTGAAATCGGACGGCTATTTCTCGCTGACACCCGGATATTCGGTCACGCTGAACAAGCGGTTCTATATGTCCCCGTGGTCCCAGATACGGCCCTTTGTAACGCTCGGCGTGGAATACGACGTGCTGGGCATGAATTCCGACGCGTATTATGCGTTCGCGCCGGCGATGAAGTTAACGAATTACGAACTGAATGTTGATCCGCTGTGGGCCACCGGCAAGCTTGGCGTGGAATTCATAGCGGTATCGGGATTCCAGGCCGGACTGGATTATGAATACAGATACAACGCGGATATACAGCTGCATAACTTCAGAATATCCGGTTCGTATAGATTTTAATATGCGGGCGACGCCCGCATTTGTTAGCGGTCAGTGGTTAGTGGTCAGCCTGCCGCCCATAGCCCGCAAATTGTAGGGGCAGGTAATATCTGCCCCTACGAAAATCTTTTCTCTTGCTATGACCTTTCGTTTTAAGATAAAATGCGATACAGAGAATTTTTCAATTGGACGGTTTTGTGAAATTTTTGCTGCGGACTTTTTTACTTGCTTTCGTTTTTTCGGGGGCCTGTTTGCCGGCACCGGTATTTGCGGCGGCGCCCGCGGCCACGGGACGAATCGCGAACGTTGATTTTATCCATAAATACATCGCCCAGAAATGGGGCATAACCGTTCCGCCGAATGCCGCGGCCAATATCCAGGCGATGGCGAACGCGGAATACCTGCTGTGCGCTATTGATCGGGCGAACCAGGTGTTGAACCAGGTTGCGACGACCGATTACTGTCACGATTCCAATTACGCGCAATATATAACCAAACAGGTTGTAAACGACGCCGCGGTGCAATACGCGGTGGATAATCTGATCAAGCAATTGGAAGGGTTTAATGTCGGCCTGGGGCACGCCGCCCAGGTGGAAGACGGCGCGCCCGACTGGAATTTGCAATTCAGCTTCCAGATATCCGCGTCCGGCACATTTTATATTTTCTGGGGCGACGGCGCCGTTGACGCGGTCGTGAAAGCTAACACGAACAATACGACATACAGCCATACGTATGCCGCGGACGCGGATTACACCATTACCATCGCCGGCAAGGCGACGGGATACAATCCGAACTGCTCTTCCGGCAGCGGCGTCAACTGTGTTCCGATGGCCGCGATATCTTTCGCCAATTCCACGGGCAAGGCCCAGATTAATTCAATCTCGGGCGATTTGGGCGCGATATTCCCGATACTGGATGCATCTGGCTCGCTTACCGCGACACCGCGGTTTGCTAATACTTTTTATCAGCTTACCTATTGGACCGGGCCCATTCCGAACAATCTGTTCGCCGGCCTGTCCGGCACGGTGGTGCCCGGAATGTTTTACGGCACGTTCCAGTCGGATTACAAGCTCGGCGGCCCGATACCCGGCGCGCTGTTCGCGGGACTTTCGGGCGCGCCGGCGGCGAATATGTTCAGGGGCACGTTCGCCGGCGATTATATGCTGACCGGATCCATTCCGGGCGGGCTGTTTGCCGGCATTGCCGGCTCGCCGGACCAAGGCATGTTCTATGAAACCTTTTTCGGATGTTCCGGCCTGGACGGGGCGATTCCCGGCAACCTATTCGCGGGCGTCAGCGGCAAGCCGGCGGTCCAAATGTTTATGAATACGTTTTACGGTTGCAGCAGTTTGAGCGGGGCGATTCCCGGCAATCTGTTCGCGGGCGTCAGCGGCCCGCCGGTGCAGAGCATGTTTAATTCCACTTTCATGGGCTGCGCCAATCTTTCCGGCGCGATTCCGGGCACTCTGTTTTCCGGTATTTCCGGCGGCCCGGCGTTTCAGATGTTCTATAACACGTTCTTCAATTGTTCCGGGCTTTCCGGCTCTATCCCGTCCGGCCTGTTCGCGGGCGTCAGCGGCACCCCGGCCGAGGCCATGTTTTCCGGAACATTTTACGGCTGCACCGGATTGTCCGGCTCTATTTCCAGCGGCCTGTTTGCCGGAATCAACGGCGCGCCGGCGAAAAATATGTTCAACTCTACTTTTCAATATTGCGACGGCCTGACCGGTCCGATTCCCGCCGGTCTGTTCGGCACGCTTTCGGGCGCCCCGGCAGAGAGCATGTTCTTGAATACCTTTGCCAACAATTCCGGCCTGACGGGCGGCATTCCGGGCAATCTGTTCGCCGGCGTCAGCGGCGCCCCGGCAAAGCAGATGTTTAATAACACATTTGTCGGCTGCACCGGTCTTTCCGGCATAGGCGACGGGCTGTTTAACGGAATATCTGGGGCGGAAATATCCAATATGTTCGCCAACACGTTCAACGGATGCATCGGACTGAGTGGGCCTTCGGCGACATCCAACGGACAATATCTGTATCAGAAATGGCCGTCGGCGACGACCGACGGCGTGGGCGGATGCTATTACGACGCGACCGGGTTGGACGACTATGCCGTCATCCCGGCGGTGTGGAGATAAATGGTGGCTGGTGCTGGTGGTTCGTGCTGGTGGTTGGTGATTGGTATTGATGAAATTAAATTCATAACATATTCCTTTTACCAGCCACCAGCACGAACCACCAGTACCAACCACCAACACCAACCACCAACACCAACCACCAGCACCAGCCACCATTCTACATTCTAAAATCCTCGCCCAGGTAAACTTTTTTCACCATTGGGTCGCATACTATTTCCGGCGTCGTTCCGTGGCGCAGGATTTTCCCGGCGTGCAGGACATAGGACCGATCCGTGATACCCAGCGTTTCGCGCACGTTGTGGTCGGTGATGATAACGCCCAGCCCCCGGTTTTTTAATTGCGACACCAATGTCCGGATTTCGTTCACCGCGATGGGGTCTATGCCGGCGAAAGGCTCGTCCAGCAAAATAAATTTCGGATCGTTCGCCAGCGCGCGCGCGATTTCCACGCGCCGCCGCTCGCCCCCCGACAGCGACGTCGCGGACGACCGCCGCAAATGTTCAATGGAAAATTCGCGCAGCAGGTCGCGCAATTTCGTCTTGCGCTTTTTCTTATTCGGTTCTGTGACCTCCAGAATCGCCATGATGTTCTGCTCTACGTTCAGTCCGCGGAATACGGAATTTTCCTGGGGCAGATATCCGATACCCATGCGCGCGCGCTGATAAAAGGGCAGGTGGGTTATATCCTGGGAATTCAGCATGATCCGCCCGCCGCTGCCGCGAATTTGCCCCGTGACGCAATAGAACGCCGTGGTCTTGCCCGCGCCGTTGGGCCCCAGCAGTCCGACGGTTTCTCCTTGGCGCACCTCCAGATCTATGTCGGCCAAGACGTTCCGCCGCCCGTAAGATTTTGACAAGTGTTCAATTTTCAGCGTGCTCGGCATAAATTTGCTCCTTTGTCGCAAATGGGCGATGGGAACTAGGCACTAGGCACTAGGCGCTAGTTACTAGTGCCCGGTGCCTATAACTGTATCCCCATCTCTCCCGTCCGGATTTTGTCGCCGTTGCTGGAATCCACCGCGACGTTTCCGGTCAATGTCACCCTTCTTTTCGTCCGATCGTAAACGCCCTTGTCGGCAGAGATATTATCGGTGATTTTGCCCACTTCGGCCATGCGCACGGTCTGCGCGCGAACTGTGTTCAGGAAGATCTTGTCCTGGTCGTCGTATTCCTGGGTCGCCGTTTCCGCGCGCATCCAAAACGGGTTTCCGTTTTTATCGGTGCCGGCAAAGGACGCCTTTTCCATTTTGAATTGGTTTCTTGCGATGCCCTTCATATCAATGCTGGATATCGGCGTCCACAGCAGGTTTTTCGTCCAAAACGGCGCCGCGACCAGCGCGGCCACCATGATCAGCCCCCATCCTGTAAAGAAAAACTGCCACAGGCGCTGCAAACGCTTGTGCCGTCCGGATATTATGAAATGGCGCTGTCGTATTTTCATATGGTGGCTCGTGCTGGTGGCTCGTGCTCGCAACAGAAGCTTATGTCGGCACAAAGAAACCTATTAAACGTCGCTAATCTACAACGCCTATGAAAATAACGAGCACGAACCACCAGCACGAACAACGATATTACAATTTTCTTTGATTTGCAACCCGTTTTCTGATAAAATCAAGCAAAGAGAGAATACATTCAGTGAAAAAATTCTATCTATGCTTTATGCTTTGTGCTTTGTGCTTTGCACCGTCGGCGTCGCGCGCCGAAATTACGATTACAAAATCCGCGCCGGTCGCCCCGGCCCCGGCCGGATCCAGTTCCGACGCGGCGTCCAGCCTGGTGCCCTCGCTCCTCAACCTTGTCACCGGCGTCGTGACCTTGAACCAGCAACAGAACTTGTTGACCAAGGATTGCGAGCCTACATCGTCCGACATAACTTTTGTGGACAACGCCATCAAGAAATGGGCGCAAACGGGCCAGATGACCGCAAAGCAGATGGGCCTCGCGCTGAAGCGCAGTCCTTGTCCAAGCTCTGGCGGATACGACACGGATCTTATAACGAACATCGGCACGGGCCAGCCGATATGCTTTAACTGGTTTGAGGATGCGGGGCGCATTTGGAACGCGTATCCGCGCGTGGGCAGCGCGCGCGTATGCAAGAATAGCGGCGGCTGCGCATACGACCGCGATAAAGATTTGGTTACGGACCTTTACGACATATTTTACTTGGTTGACTTTGGCCCGGTGGATTACACCCCGACAGAGGCGACGATGGCGGCAAAACTGCTGGCCAAGATGGAAACGTGCAGCAAGGCGAAACTGTCGGCAAAGAAACGCGCCCTGTGGGGCGAGTTCCTGGCCAATACGGCGTCCGGCCTGGGGCAAAAGACGGATACCAAGAATATAATGAATCAAATCGGCGAGATAGTGCAAACCAGCGGCAGGGGACTGGGCGTAGATGCGATGTCTTCCATCGGCGGCATCGCAACGCAGATGATATCAAAATAAAAATCTCGCCATCGGCGGGATTTTTATTTTGTGACTGGTGGCTGGTGGCTGGTGGCTGGTAGTATTAGTGAGTACTAAATTCCCCTCCGTAGGAGGGGCGGAAATCCCGAAATCTCTTGTCCGCCGTAGCCTTGGCGAAGGCGGACGAGCTAGCAACTCTTGGGTGGGGGTAGTTTCCGCATTATCACAAATCTTGCCCGCCCGTAAATTTTATCTTTTAATATTTCAAACTTGCCACTGACCGACGGCTCTTTTTCCATTTCCCAAACGATTATTGTTCCCGGCTTCGCCGCGGCGGCCAGCTTTTCCAATAACTGCGCGCCGAGGGTCGGATTCGCATACGGCGGGTCCATGAAAACCAAATCGGCCGCCGCGCCGTATTCCGCGGCCGCCGCAATCGCGTCGCGCCGCTGGATTACTATTTCCGCGGCCGCGCCGTCAAATCCGCGCGCGTTCAGTTTAATCGCGCGAACTGATTCGGGTGCGGTGTCCGTGAATATCGCGCGGTTGGCCCAGCCTCGCGAGACACATTCCAGTCCGAACGCCCCGCTGCCCGCAAATGCATCCCAAACGGTAATGAGTGGCTGGTGGCGGGTGCTGGTGGCTGGTAAAATTTCATTCAGAATATTGAACAGCGCGATTCGCGCGCGGTTTTGCGTGGGGCGGGTCGGGCCGTCCGGCAAAGCCAATTTCATTCCCCGCCGCGCGCCTGAAATAATTTGCAAATACGAGTTCATAGGGTAATAATAAAGCATAAATCAAAAAGCATAAAGCATAAAATTAAATGGGAATAAAAACTATGGCGACCAACGACCAACGACCAACGACCAACGACCTTATGCGAATCGCCATGAATTGCGCGAAACGCGCGGCGGCGCATGATGATGTTCCGATCGGCGCGGTGGTGGTTGCGGGCGGTCGCGTCATAGCGCGCGGAGAAAACCGCGTGCAAATAGGCCGCGATCCGACCCTGCATGCGGAAATTGTTGCGATGCGCCGCGCGTGCCGAAAACTCGGCCGGAAATTTCTGGACGATTGCGAAATCTATGTGACGCTGGAGCCTTGCGCGATGTGCGCCGCCGCGATTTCATTTGCGCGAATCGGGCGCGTCGTCTTTGCCGCCCGCGATGCAAAGGGCGGCGGAATCCTGCATAACGCGAAAATTTACGAAACCGACCGGCATCTGTTTCGCCCCGCGGTTGCGGAGATGCCGGAATTCGCGGACGAATCGTCCGCTATGCTGAAAAATTTTTTCAAGGGAAAGCGGGATAAATAAAATTGCTGATTTCGGATTGCTGATTTATGATTGACTACCCCGGAAAGCCAAGGTCGCCCGCAAGAAAGCGCGGTTTCCGGCTTTCCGGGGTAGTCATATAATGCGTCCCCTGTTACAGCAGAAAGTTTGCGACCAGATACAAAACGACCGCAATGACCAGCGCCGTCCAAACCCATGACCAGCTGATTTTTCCAACTTTCAGCAGTTTCAGAATCAGCAGTATAACAAACACTACGCCGGACACATACCCTATGTAGGAAAGTATTGATTGCATGGCAAACTCCTTTATATTTGTTGCATAGGTATTATATCACAATCCCGGTCCCGACCGGAACCGTTTTTTTACACCAATGATTTGCCGGTCATCTCTTTCGGCTGTTTCAGCCCCAATATTTTCAGCATGGTCGGCGCGATATCGGACAGCCCGCCCCCGGTCCGAACCTTATCCGATACCGAAAACTGGTTGCCAACGGCTATAAACGGCACCTTATTCGTCGTATGCGCCTTCCATGGAGAGTTTGTTCGCATATCCCACATTTTTTCCGCATTGCCGTGATCCGCGATGATTAAAATTGTTCCGTCCAGTTTCAAAACCGCCGGCACCAATCGTGCCAGCTGTGAATCCAGAAACTCCATCGCGTGAATCGCCGCGGCCATTATGCCCGTGTGCCCGACTATATCGCCGTTGGCGTAATTTACTATGATAACATCAAATTTAGAAAGCTCTTGCAAAATCTTGTCTGTAATTTCAGCTGCTGACATTTCCGGTTGCAGATCAAATGTAGCGACCGCGGGAGATGGAACAAGAATCTTTTCTTCATTCGGGTAGTCAATCGTCCGCTCGCCATCAATATAATATGTCGCGTGAGTGTATTTTTCCGTTTCGGAAATGCGCAGCTGCGATTTTCCCGACGCGCTCAGAACATCGCCCAGTGTATTTTCGGTCTTCTCATCATTCAATAAAGCCGGGCAATAATCATCCGTTTCCCCCCCATACTGGGCAAAGCATAGTATGTGCGGGGGTAAATAATGCGCCGGCCGCTGAATGTTTTTTGTTGCTGGTGCGGCAAACGCCTGCATAATTTGCCGCGCGCGATCCGCGCGAAAATTGGTATACAAAAGTCCGTCTTGCGGGGTAATTTCCCGCTTGCACATTGGTTTGCTCTGTGCGCGCGAGGTTGCAGGTGGACAAATAATCGTTGGTTTTATGAATTCATCCGATTCGCCGCGTTCATATGCGGCGCGTAAAGCAGTTCCGATGTCAGGGGCCGAAAATTCCGTGTGGCCGAGAGCAATCGCGTCAAACGCCAGCTGTGTTCTGTCCCAGTTCAGATTTCGGTCCATCTCCCAATATCGGCCGATAAGCGTCCCAAAGAATATCTGTCCGCTTTTTAATTCTGCGCCGAACGCGCGATACAGCTTGCGAATATATTTCTCGGCGACTTTTGGCGGCGTATCGCGCCCGTCGCTGACAAAATGCAGGCATATTTTTAATCCGGCCTCTAAAATGATTCGCGCAATCGTTATCGCCTCATTCATGTCCGAATGAACGCCTATGTCGGACATCATTCCTATAATGTGCACTATGCCGCCACTTTTTTTAACATCGGAAATGAATTTCTTTAACCGCGGATTCTTTGGCAATCCGCCCGATTCGTTTTCCAATTGAAACCGGCGCAGGAATTGGTTGACGATGCGTCCCGACCCGATTGTGATGTGTCCGACCTCGCTATTTCCCATTGTGCCGGGGGGCAGTCCGACCGCCGCGCCGGACGCGTCCAATTTAGTATGCGAATATTTTTTGAACAGCTGGTTGTAGAACGGCATGCGGGCGGATGTGACCGCGTTGTGTCCGGACGCGGGCGCGACGCCCACGCCGTCCAGAATGCAAAGAACGAGTGGTTTTGTCATAATATTTCCTTTCAGGAAATTATATCAGAAAATTGGGGAATAGGGAATTAGTAATGAAAAAATTAATGCTTGGCCCGCCTTCGCCCCTGTTGGGCTACGGTGGGCACTCAATTTTCTCAAACTCGCGCGGCGCCTTGCCCACCCAACAAAATCGCAGACTTTGTCGGGGCCCGGGGGCTTGCGCTCGTTAGCGAAAATTGGTGGGCGACCCAGTGTCGTATGCTGGGCTGCTGGTTTCCCTCTGACCCGCTGGCACTGACCCCTGTCCGCCCGGTTGCAATATAGTAAAAGATAAAAAATTTGCAAGGGAAAAAAGGTGCTGGTGGCTCGTGCTGGTGGCTGGTGTTATGCCCACGATACAAATCACGAACACCAGTCACCAGCACGAGCCACCAGCACGAATCACGAATTTCCTTGAATTTTTTTTCCTAAGATGTTAGAAACAATCGTATAGGGATGCACTAGGAACGAATTCTTGAAAAAACGGAGAGACTAAAACATGGCCATGAAAAAATCAAACCCAGAAAAAAATACGGTTGATATGCACATAGGCAAGCGCATACAGCTGCGGCGGAACATGATCGGACTGTCCCAAAAAGACCTGGGCGAAAAATGCGGGGTGACGTTTCAGCAGATTCAGAAATACGAATCGGGCGCGAACCGCATCGTCGCGTCGCGCCTGTTCCAGATCGGGATGATTCTGGAAACGCCGGTGTCGTTTTTCTTTTCAGGGCTGCCGCGCCAGATCGCGACCGGCGACGTCGTTCAGAATCCGCGCCGATATAAAGTGTCCAGCCCGGCGGACAACGACCCGCTGTCCCGGAACGAAACGCTGCAGCTGATAAACCTGTATTGGAAACTGCCCAGCGACGACCTGCGCCGTAGCGTGATGCGCCTGCTGATGCATCTGAGCGGCGAAAAGTCGGACGGGGGAGAGAAGAAATAATTCGTGCTCGTGGTTCGTGCTCGTGGGCTCGTGGCTCGGAAGTGATTTCATTAAAAGCAATCGGCGGCGAAAGCCGCCGATTTACATGATTTGCGGCTATAATTAAACCCACGTGGGCGAGTCACGAGCACGAGCCACGAGCCACGAGCACGAACCACGAACCACGAGCCACGATTTTTATCTTGCCCTAAATCTGTAAAATACGTATAATATGCGAAAGGAAGAATGGAAAGGAAAGCCCATGAAAAAAATTTATGCATTGCTTGGCGTGTTGCTGTTGGCGGCTTGCGGGGGCGGCGCCACCGTGGACCAGCCCGTCGCCACTCTGGCCAGCCCCACGCCCACCGTGGATTATATAGAAGGGCTGGATGTATATTCGTCCCAGCACCAGGACTCTTTCCTGAACATGCTGGCGATGAATTACCGCTCGTTCGCGTTGTATAACGCGCGGACATCCGGATATCCCGATATAGGCGAGCGCTTTGCCCAGAAAGCCGTCGCGGCATTTTCCGGCGAAACGCCTTATCCTGAAAACGTTGACGACTGGGGAATCACCAATAACAACCTGCGAGCGGTCCTGGGCGACGCGCATAACGACTTGATTGACGCGCTGAAAAACGACGCCAGCGCGCTGTATCCCGAATTGGCGGCAGAGGCCCAGGCAAAGTTTGACTGCTGGGTCGCCGCATCCGCCAGCTGCCAGGACAACACCGCCGCGGAATGCCGCGGACGGTTTGAGAAAGCAATCGCCGCATTGCAGAACAACCTCGCCACCGGGACGAACACCGGACAGGTTGTCCGCGTGACCACACAGAAATCGGCCCTTGAAACCGGCCGCGACGCGATCGCCGGCGGCCAGAACTCGGCATCCGCGTCCGCATCCGCCGCGGGGCGTTATTATCCGTCCACAACCGGATTGCAATCCGCAACCGTTTCCGGCCGGACGAGGGAAGGCGTGGTGATTGTGAACAATGTCAATATCCCCCAGAATTTGATCCAGCCGGTGCCTGTTCCGCCCGCGCCCGCGCCGATAGTATTCAACCAAAACATAGTCGCCGGCGCCCGGCAGGTGCCTGTCGCGCCGGAACCTGTTGCAGAGCCCGCGCCGACCCAGGACAATTATGTTACGCGCGAAGAATTCATGCTGGCGATGCAGCAAATACAAGCGGAACTGGCGGCGATAAACGCGCGCTTGGACAATATAAGCCAGCCGTCGGATACAACCGTGATCAAGGTCCAGCAGATTCCGGCAGAACCGAAGCAGCGCGTTATGGAACAGGTCTTGGAAATACATTTTGACTTTGACAAGGCGATCATACGGCCGGAATACGAGAGCATAATTCGGAAACTGGCCCAAACCTGCCGCGAAAACCAGAATGTAAAGGTCACCGTGGTCGGGCATACCGATACGGTCGGATCCGCGGCGTATAACTTTGCGCTGGGCGGAAAACGGGCCAAAGCGGTGCGCCAGATATTAATAAACTATGGCATACCGGCATCCCAGATTGTCACGGTATCCGCGGGTGAAAAAGACCTGAAGGTTCCAACCGGCGACAATGTTCCGAATGCCAAAAACCGCCGCGCAGTCGTGACCAAAGAGGTCAGATCAACGGTCCAGCCCGCGCCCCAGCAGCCGCCAATGGTCCGCGTTATCAACGCGCCGACACCCCCGTCCGGACGCATTATGGGATTTCCGGTGGCGGCGGATGAACCATGCGACGAATATGGCAATCCTTTGCCGCCGCCCGGCCCCTCGGTTCCATACGGCATGCCAACGCCGCTCTATGGCGGGTAGCTATGGCATTCGGTATGCAGTATGCGGCGGCCGGGGCATAGCGAGACCGCAGCATCTTTCGTGTTTATGCTAAAAAATACTTGACAAAGCGGGTCAAGCAGTGTATATCTAGAACCAAGAGGTAAAGATATGGCCAAAATAGTAAGATTTAGCGGAGGGACAAACAAATTAAAAGATATTGACGCCAAAAAATTGGAATCCCCAGAGGTTCTGGTTAAAAATCGTAAAACAGGCGAACTCCAAAAGGGCGCCAGCTTGCTGACCGAAGTTTCCCGCGGCCGCAGGGACCCTATCACAGGGGAAATCAAGATTGCCGGAAAGTTCAAGGTTGACCTTTCGTTCTTTAATAAATTAAAAGAAGAGGGCGTCAAGGCCGCATAAGCCACACGGCTGAATTCTTGCGCCGCCTGCGCCCACGGGCGGCGTTTTTATGTGTAAAGAGCCAAAAGACTTGACATTTTTGCCATAATTCCCTATAATGACAACCGAACCCCCGGACATTCGCCCGGAGTTTTTCCAATAAGAATGTTAGAGATAAGTAAAATGAGTCCGTCATTCCGTTGGCTCGCGAGCTTGCGAGCGAGAACAACGGAATCCAGGTAAAATAAGGCCGCGCGGTAAAGCCGCGCACATAATCAACCTGGATTCCGGCGTTCGCTCCTTGCGTCGCGCCGCCGGAATGACGAGTCTAGTTAAAATAAAACATAAAGGTTTTTCCATGCACGTAAACGAACTGAAAGCGAAATCGCCCCAGCAGCTGCTGAAAATGGCCGAAGACATGGGGATTGAAAACCCGTCCCAGCTGAATGTCCAGCAATTGCGCTTTGCGGTGCTGTCCATCATCGCGGCGGACAAGAAAACCACCCTGATTGGCGACG
>WQUT01000044.1 GCA_009781955.1 Pseudomonadota bacterium
AGACGCCCAATGAAAACAGCGACATGACAATCAGCCCGTTTATCAGCACGGGTTTGAAATATGTCTGGTACGTATGATCCTGAACCTCTGGGGCCTTGCCGCCGAACGCTTTCCACAGGCCCATATTGTCGGTCACCGCCCACAGGACATAGAAAGCGATTACTATGGCGAATATGATTATGCACAGAACCACCATCTTGTCATACATGGCCGCCGCCGCGGACGAGATAATCTGAAACAGGCGGTCAAAAATGGGGCAGTCCCAGCACTGCACCGTTTTATCAACAAAAGGTCCCAGCCATTTATCCAATTTGCTCGCTCCGCTCGCCAATGGGCACTAGGCACTGGGCACTAGGCACTAGGCATTAGGCACTAGGCATTAGTAACTAGTGCCTAGTGCCCGGTGCCTATTTCTTATACTTCTTCCACAAATCCAACGCCTTTCTTGCGCCGGTGTTAACGTTTCCGCGCAATGATTTGAAATCTCCGGATACTTGTTTATACAGGTTGTCGCCGCCCTTGCCGGAATATTGCTCCAGCTTTTCCCGCGTTTTCTTAAAAATCTGGAACATCAGAAAGAATGTCAGTATGGCCGACAGCCAGACGACCGAATGCTCTCCAAATCCGTATCCGCCGGCGATAGCGGACGGCAGGTTGTCATGCGCGCTGCCGCCCGCGGCGGGAACGAACACGGACGTGTTCCATCTGAACAGCGACTTTATCGCCGCGAGATTGATGACCAGTATGAACGCGGATGCGATCATTGTGATAACCAGCTGTTTTAATGAATCTATCAGCCCTTTGAACGGATCCCACAGGTCCAGCCACTTGTCGTCCTTGCCGCGAACCACGAAGTATAGGACGTTGAACGGATACAGAATCAGCTGGAACCCGAAATTGAATATTCCCTGGATAATCAATAACGCCATGAAAAAATTGCTGGATACGAACGTGATAATCAAGAGAGTGCCTGTGACCAGGTTCATAAAGTCTTCGCCGCCGTGCGGAACCAGGGTAATCAGCCCGCGCAGCCCACGGTCAAAGAACTGTAATCCACGCTTTATAATCTGGTTGTTGGCGTGCGTTATGTCGGAAATCGGCTGGACCAGGAATTTGCATGATTCCGGCGACAGATATCCCTTGGCCGCTATGTCGGCGGGACATTCCGCCTTTGGCGCGCCGCCGCCCCAAGGAGAGTCCTGGAATATATTCGCCGTTATGCTTTCCGTATACAGCGCGCCAAAGCGCAAAAACGGATCAACGACAAAGTCCGTAACATACTGCGGCTTTATAGGCAGCAGCAGGGCGGCCGCGACAATAGCGCGGAGCGCGGGTTTCAGCAATGCCTCGCCCAGCTGGATTCCGCCCATCACGTTATTTTCATACATCTGGCCGCCGCCGGAAAATCCGAAAAATTCCAGCCAGGTTTTAGGCAGCCACATTTTTATCAGATACATCGCTATGAAAAATCCCATGCTCGCCCAGACCATGATATAGATAATGCCCGTGCCGTTTCCAACAAAGAAATCGTATCCCGCCATGGCGACCGACATTATCGCGTCCAGCACCAGCGGAACAAACGGGGAAAGGTTCAGCGCGTCCACTATGCCCCATGCCGCATGCGCAGACAACGGCGCAAGCAGAAAGAATAAAGAGCAAAGAACAAGCAGTGTTTTTTTCATAAGTCGTTGGTCGGTGGTCGTTGGTCGTTGGTTGTTGGTCGTTAGTCGGTGGTCGGTGGTCATAGCCCTGGGTTCTTTTCTCATTATTATACCACAAAAGGACGTAATTATGATATACTATTGCTATCAAACAAATATGACCAACGACTAACGACCAACGACTAACGACTAACGACCAACGACTAACGACTAACGACCAACGACTAACGACCAACGACCAATATGTGGAAAGCAAAACTTATCATGTGGCTGATTCAGACGGTGATGTGGATCATCGCCGTCGGCGTCGGCATATGGTATCTGTCGTCGTCTATCGGCGGGGGCGCTATTACTTATGCCAGCCTGGACAGTTTTCTGCGCGCCATCGGGGCGTGCCCGAACGGCCCGTCTGCGCTGGGCGCAGCCGAGGCAAGCGTTTGCGACGTTGCGGCGGCGCGCGGATGCTTTCTCTGCGGATACATAGAAAAATTATTCTTAACGATCGGCGACGCGGCCATGGGGTTTTGGAATGCGCTGGTTAATAACCTCTGGATTCTGATGGCCGGCGGATTCGCCATATTCTTGTTTTTGAAAACCATTGAATATATCCGCGAAGCAAACCAGAAAAATGCCGAGCTGTCCGCGGACGAGCGAAAGCTGGAACTAAAGCCCTGGTTTGACAAGGTGAAAGACACCGGCATCCGCATCATGGTTGCGGGCGTCTTGCTGGGCGCGGTCGGGTTCGGCGGAACCGCGGTGATGAAGACGGTCGCCGACATCACCATCACGCCGGTCATGTATGTGGGATCCGAAATGGCGATGGCGGCGACCGGAATTTCCAGTTCCGCGCAATGCGGCACGCCTGCCAACGACGCGCGTATGGCGTCAAACGCCATCGGTCCCGCGCTGCGGCCGTTCATGTGCGTTATCGGAAATCTGAACGCGGTGATTCTGGCGGGGGCGGCCGGCGGATTTTCGCTGATGAACTTTTCATGGATGGGGCTGGGCGGGGGGCTGCTGACCTGGCTGGCCGGGCTCGCGCTGGTGATCGCGTTTCTGTATACCGGGTTCAGGATATTTTTCCAGGTGCTGACCGTGGTGTTTCAATTGGTGTTCATAATCATAATGCTGCCGCTGCTGATCGCCGCATGGGCGTTTGAGGGCGCGTGGGAAATCGCCAAAGGCGTCGTCGGCAATGCGGTGAACATGCTGGTCAACGCGGCTGTCCGCGTGGTCGCGATTTCGTTAAAGATACTGATACTGTATGCGACGATATCTTTTGCCGCGGACGAATTCTTTCCGGGCCCGGTGGACGGATACACCGCGATTCTGCCGCCCGGAATCGCAATGAATCTCAGCAACGCCCAGGCGGCGGGTCAAACATCGGATGCGGCCGCATCCGTCGCCGCGGTATTCTCAAAGTGCGAGCGGGCCGCGACAGTATCCGGCCAGAAAGATTTGGACAAGGACGCGTTCAGGGATTGTTTCTTGGCCGAAAAGGCGTCGGTGGAAATGCGCCATCCGGGGGCGTTTGATTTCATGGACGACGGGCTGTCGTTCCTGCTGATGATGCTGGGCCTGTTCTTTGTTTACTGGTATGTGGTAGAGCCCAAGGTGGACGAGACGATGAAATTGAAAGACGCACAAGACGGCAAGTTTGAATACGGAAAATACGTTCGCGAATTCGGGGAATCCCTGTGGAGCATCCCAAAGAAAATCGGCGAGAAAATCACCGGGGCGATGAAGAAATAAATGGTGGCTGGTGGTTGGCGCTGGTGATTGGTAAAAATTAGGCAACATGAAAAAACTGTTTTTGTCTTTAATAATTCTTATATCCGCTTTTTGCGGGGGCGCGTTTGCGGCCGACAATGTTCCGGTATCGGATTCCGCCGGGGATATTGGTCCTTTTGGAACCTGGGCGACGCCCGCCAACCAATCCGCGATTCTGGGAAATCTGCGTGGCGATTTGACCAGTTTTCAAACAAAGTTCCAAGCCGTCACCCTGGTGCCGGACTGGGTGCCGCCAGAGGCCCGCGTAGGGCGGAGCCTGATAGGCGCGATGTCGCGCGTTAACGAAATCCTGCACCGCAGCTTGTTTGATTTCATCAGCGTGTTCATCATCATCCTTTTGGCGTTTTGGATCGCGCTGGAATCTTATCAATTCGCAAAGGACGGCGGCGATGCCAAGGCTTTCGCGTATAAAATCGCGATGCGCATCGTCCTTTGCGGGATATGGATATGGATAATATCAAACGATCCCGCGCGATTGTTTATGATGATCGCCGGGCCGATTATTTACGTCGGCAGTTATTTTTCGGACACTATACTGAATTCGGTGACGACGGCGGCGCATGCGAACATGCCGGACACCTGCGCGGCGATTCACAGTTACATCGCGGCCAATCCGGTTGCCGGCGACATGATGCCGCCGGACGCGGTCGCGGGCATTCTGTGCGTGCCGACGCGGCTGGCCGGATTCTTTTACACGTGCGTTGCGGCCGGATTCAAATGGATGATCGCCGGCATCGGGCATTCGGCGATGACGTTTGTCGTCGGCCTCTCGTTCGTGGTGCTGTTCATTATGAACATATGGAAATTCGCGATTATGGCGCTGGGCGTGATTGTGAATTTGTTTCTGATAATCCTGTTTTTGCCGTTTACCGCGATCGCAGAAACATTCGGCGACAAAAAGACGGAATACAAGGGCATCGCCGGCGAAATATTCAGTAAATTCGCGGACATATTCTCGGTCGCGTCATTGTCCGATCAATTCCAAAAATTTATAACCGCCGTAATTTACTTTATCTCCTTGTCTGTTATAATAGCCATATGCGCGGCGCTGTTGTCCGGCGTTGTGACGACCAACCTGGCGGATGCGGTTCCGGATATAAATTCGGCCGACTTTATGACTGTATTCCTTTGCGGGATTCTGGTATTCTATCT
>WQUT01000045.1 GCA_009781955.1 Pseudomonadota bacterium
GCGAGCAATTGGTCGGAATCACGGCCAAGAACCAGGCGGTAACCAATCCCGCAAACACCATTTACGAAATCAAACGTCTGATGGGCGTGCGCTTTGATTCGCCGGCTGCAAAGGAAATTCAAAAGCATGTTCCGTATAAAATAGTCGCGGGCGAAAACGGCGACGCGTGGGTGGAATCCGACGACAAAAAATACGCCCCGTCGCAAATCTCTGCAATCATTCTGGGCAAATTGAAAAAAGACGCCGAAAGCTATCTGGGCGAAAAGGTGACGGATGCGGTCATTACCGTGCCGGCTTATTTTAACGACAGCCAACGCCAAGCGACCAAGGACGCCGGCCGCATTGCGGGCCTGAACGTCCTGCGCATCGTGAACGAACCGACGGCCGCGGCATTGGCCTATGGGCTGGAGAAGGCAAAGAACGGAACGGTCGCGGTATACGACCTGGGCGGCGGAACGTTTGATATTTCCATTTTGGAGATCGTGGACGGCGTGTTTGAGGTTAAGTCCACCAACGGCGATACGTTATTGGGCGGCGCGGACTTTGACGCGCGGATTCTGCATTACCTGATTGACGAGTTCAAGAAATCCAACGGCATAGACCTGTCGGGCGACAAGCTGGCCATGCAGCGCCTGAAAGAAGCGGCGGAAAAGGCCAAGATAGAATTATCATCGCGCGAGACGACCGACATCAACCTGCCGTTCTTGACCGCGAATGCGTCCGGGCCGGTGCATTTCAACATCACGCTGTCGCGCGCGCGTCTGGAACAATTGGTGGAGGATTTGATAGACCGCACCATAGAACCCTGTCGCAAAGCGTTGCTGGATGCCGGATTGGACAAGTCGCAGATTAACGAGGTCATTCTGGTCGGCGGACAGACCCGCATGCCCAAGGTGCAGAAAGCCGTGAAAGAATTCTTTGGCCGCGAACCGCACAAGGGTGTGAACCCGGACGAAGTCGTCGCCATGGGCGCAGCGATTCAGGGCGGCGTTTTAAAGGGCGAAGTGAAAGATGTTCTGTTGCTGGATGTGACGCCGCTGTCGCTGGGAATTGAAACATTGGGCGGGGTGTTTACGCGGCTGATTGATCGCAACACCACGATTCCTACAAAGAAATCGCAGGTATTCAGCACGGCCGAAGACAATCAGAACGCGGTGACCATCCGCGTGTTCCAGGGCGAACGCGACATGGCGGCCGACAACAAGCTATTGGGTCAGTTTAATCTGGAAGGCATCGCGCCCGCGCCGCGCGGCATGCCCCAGATAGAAGTATCCTTTGACATAGACGCCAACGGCATCGTGCATGTGTCGGCGAAAGACAAAGGCACGGGAAAAGAGCAGGCGATATCCATCAAATCCGACGGCGGTCTGTCCGAAGACGACATCAAGAAAATGGTGGCGGAAGCCGCGGCGAATGCAGAGGCGGATAAGAAAAAGCGCGAACTGGCCGAGGCAAAAAACACGGCGGAGACCGCGGTTCATTCGGTGGAAAAATCCATCAAGGAACACGGCGACAAAGTGGATGCGGAAACCCGCGACGCGATAGAGGCCGCGCGGAAAGAGCTGAGCGATGAATTGGCGCGCGCGGATGCGACGACCGAGTCGCTGAAATCCAAAACCGACGCGCTGACAGAGCGCGCGATGAAACTGGGCGAGGCGATTTACAAATCGCAATCCGCCTCCGCCGATGGCTCCGGCGCGACTTCGCAGAACAGTGGCGGCGCGCAACAGCCGAACGAAGACGGCAGCACCGACGCCGACTTTACGGAAAAAAAGTAAAAATTATTAAACACACACGGTATTGTAGGGGCAAATAATTATTTGCCCCTACGATTTTATAGACTTGACGATGGTCTTCGCGGGAGTGACAAAAAGTTTTTATTTTTTTCGGGCGCGGAGGCGTTCTTCCAACAGATGCAGTTTCATAATCATTTCCGGCGAGTAAACCGTATAGCCCGTTTTCGTATCCGCATATCTTGATTTCATATAATTCACGGCCCGCGCGAGTTGCGCGTCGCTGTATTTATTCAGCGGAACCAAAAATGCGGCCGGATTTTTGGACGAACCGTAATAGCCGATGGTGCGGACGATTTTCTTCATGTCCCGATCCCAGTTCAAATTGCGGTTGACGCGCACCATGCCGTAATCTATGAATTTTCCGCCCAGCATGTTTTCATCTATATGCTGGTTGTCCGTGTATTGGAAAACCCTCAGCGGCTGCACAAATTTCGCGCGGTCGGTTTCCGCCTTTGTCGGCTCGTTCCCGTCCCGCCACCGGCCCAGGATATATAACTCAGCCCGCCGCAGTCCGACGCCGGATAGATAGACGTTGTTGAAATCTTGGCGACCGCCGGTCAAGATTGCGTTGTTTATCTCGGTGTCATGCCTGTTTTTGCGGAAAAAGTCGTTATTATTGTCCGAATGATATATCTTCAGAACCAAAGATTTTTCCACGCCGTCGGTTGATATCTTAAAAGTCCTGCCAAACTTGCCCGCGTTGTTATATTGTATAAAAATGTTTTTTCCCAACAGACGGGATAATTCCCCGGCCGGTTTGCCCCATGCCTTTTTATTGCCATACATGGGCTTGCCATAGCTATCGGTGGCAAAATTGCGCAATATTTCGTGAATCGCGGCCGTGCGGGTTGATATTTCGTCTTTTGGAACGCCGGCAATCCATTCCGCGGGCAGGCAGCCGGCGAACGAATCCGCATCCGTATCGCGGACAATCCGAACAACCTTTTCCCAGGAACAAGGATGCCGGCGCAAAAATCCGCGAAGATGGCGGTGCTTTGGATGGTCTGTGCGCGGTGGCTCTCCCCAGTCCAGCAATGTGTATTCATCAGAGTTCGCAATATGAGAATGCGCATAGACGCACTTTAACTCGCTTATGGTTTGCGGCGAATGAAACGCGTCCTTTGTAGCAATCTGCAACGGAATCCCGCGTCCGTTTATCATTGCGATCACGTAAAAGCTCCCGACAATATCATCGCCGGAAAAGGCCAGACGCTGGCCCAGCTTCATTTCGCCGAACTCGGTCATCGCGGTATCGGTCAAGACATACGGCCATCCGTTGTGACAGAATTCGGTGGGCCATACCGTGTCGCCGCGGATAATCTGGCGAATTTTCCGCGAGTCCTGGAATAAAAAATGGTAAAATTCCAGCCATCTTTTTGGAATCTTTACCGATTCCAACCCATAGCATTTATGGAAAGCGTCCCCGTGAACAGTCAGCAAGTTTTCATTAAATTCTATAATTTTCAATTTAGAGCATCCGAAAAAGGCGGCATGGCCCACGCCGGTCACGGAATCCGAAAATATCAGGGTTTCCAGTTCCCCGCGCACCATCGCCGCGGCGCGATTGGCAATCTTGGTTATGCCGTCGGGCACACGGAAAACTCCACCGATTATATCGGCGGGCTCTATGGTGACAAGCGTGGTTTTATATATTTTCATAACCTGAACAACCTATCATATATTACATATTTGTCAAGCAGTTATTGAGATTGACAATCGGTCGGACCGATGTAAAAATAAAAATCAAAACAAACCAAATGGCACACGCAATGAAAATTCCGCGATCATTATCCCGATTTTACCCTGTGCTCAATCTGCCGTATTTTTCGCGGGGAAGGAAAACGGACGTTTCAAAAAATCCCGCGCCCGTTTCCGCGCCGGAAGAACAGCTTTCGGAAAAAGACAAGCTTTGGATTTCTTTTTTGGATTCCGAATATTTAAATATTATTCCCGACCCGAACCCGATGGATACATACACATTCAAAGTAAACAATATTAATGGCTATCGTTTTACGATACAAAAACTTAAGGATGAAAGTTTCGGGATGTCTTATCTCAGGGGGCTTGACTATCCCGAACCCATGACCGGCATTTCGCAAAAAACATTGGGTAAAATATTCGCGCGCGCGAAAAAACTGAATGACGGGGAAGTGACTCGCTCGCTCGCCAAGCAAGAAGAGAACGAAAAAAAACTGTATGCAGTTTTACAGACGGTAAGATTTCCTGTGCCGGAAAAATAAAAACGCCCATCATCGCGTTCGCCGATAGCTTTATAAATCCCCGCGCAAGCGGGGTTTTATTTGCCGGGGCAACGGCCGAATCTCGCCCGAATCCATTTCCAGAACGCGCGGCGGGGGCCGAACCAGAATCCGTGGCGCGCGGCGAATTCCGCGGCACGGGTCCAGACGATTTCCTTGTCCAGCCGCCGCGCATTTTTCCGCGCGGGGTCGCGTATCGCGCCGTTGGGATTCCGGCGATACCAATAATAAGCGCCCGGCACGGTTACAATCGCGCGCGCGTAATAAACGGCCGGAATGCTGAACATGACGTCCTGGCTGATCGTGCGACCCGGCTCAAATTGCAGATTGCGCGCGGTCAGCATTTCGCGCCGAAAAATATAGTTCCAAACCGCGGGCCGGCGCGCCACATGCGTCGCGTTTATCTTTGCCTGGGGACGAGCATACGCGCGCGCGCGACGATATCCGAATGTCGGCCGCGCCCCGTATTTTTCGTCCAAAACGCCGACGGCGGCCAGGTCGGTGTCGTTGGTCGTTGGTCGTTGGTCGTTGGTCGTTGGTCGTTGGTCGTTGGTCGTTGGTCGTTGGTCGTTGGTCACGATTGCATCCATGACTTTTTCATAAAAATCCGGCGATGCCAGTTTATCGTCCGGGTCGGTAAAATGAATCCATTCGCCCGCCGCCGCGGCAAGTCCCGTATTTCGCGCGACCGAAACGCCGGCATTTTTTTGTTTTATGATTTTTATTTCAAGATTCCGATTTGTTTTATGCTTTTGTAGGGGCAAATAATTATTTGCCCCTACATATTTTTGTGCAATACCAACAGATCCATCCGTGCTGCCGTCATCCACGATAATTATTTCGGTGTTCGGGTATGTTTGGCCGACAACCGAATCCAAACATTCGGCCAGGTATTTTTCCATATTATAGACTGGAATGATTACGGAAATTTTCGGATGGTTATTAATCATGGCAAATTGTTTATTAAATATTGGTAGGGGCAAATCCGGGCCCCGCAAAAATCGCAGATTTTTGTGGGTGGAATAATTATTTGCCCCTACATTAAATCGGCAGCACGACGCGGACGCGGAGACCGCCCAGCGGCGAGTCTTCCAGAAACAATTGCCCGCCGTGGTTTTCTATCGTCGTCTGGGCGATGGACAGCCCCAATCCCGTGCCGCCGGTATGCGCGCCGCGGGCCGTATCCAGCCGCACAAATGGCCGCAAAGCGTCGGCCCGTTTGTCGGCCGGAATTCCGACGCCGTCGTCGTCAATCGTGATTTCAACGTATTCGGCCTTATCCTGCTCTGTAATCTCAATTTTCCGCTTTGCGTAACGCGCGGCGTTTTCGGTTATATTTCCGAAAGCGCGGGCGAGCGCGCCGGGGCGCGCATAGAACAAGGCCGGCTCTTCGGGAAAGTTCATCGCTATCTTTTTATCGCCGGCCGCATCGCGGGCAATGCGCGTCAGCATGGGGGGCAGGGTGGTTTCTTGCTCTATTTCCGGCACTTCGCCGCGCGCGAACGCCAGGTATCCGTCCACCATTTCGCTCATCCTGTCAATATCCCGCAATAAAACGTCCGCATCCGCGGGGCCCGTTTCAACGGCCAGGCGCATGCGCGCCAGCGGGGATTTCAAGTCGTGCGACACGGCGTTCAGCATGTCCGTGCGGGTGCGGTTGTATCTGTTCAGACGCTCCTTCATCGTAATCAGCGCACGGGCGGCGTCGCGGGTTTCGCGGCTGCCCGACGGCACGAAATTCGGATCGTCCAGGCCGCGTCCGAACTTGTTCGCGGCGCGCGCGATGCGCCGGATTGATCGGGTGTGCAAAATGATGAACGGCGCGACCAGCACGGAAACGATCAGTATGGACCCGGCAAGCCAGATTATAAAAACCTCTGTGCTGGTGGAATACACGTTTTTCAGCGCGGTCGCGAAAGTTATGATTCTGTCGTCGCGGGGCACATCCACGAACAACAGCCGGTTTCCGCGATCCACATAAACGTTGACGGGACCCTTGATCTTGGCCTTTAGATCCGCGGCCAGAAGCCCCGCCTCGCGCGAGAAATTGCTGGTGCGTTTCGGGCGGTTCAGTTTTTCATTCACGGAAATATTGATTCCGGTATCGCGCGCCATCGTCGCGACGGCGGCGTCATTTCCGCTGTCCAGCAGGTTCAGCATGGCGACAATCTCGCCCGACATCGTGCGCGCCATCGTCGCGTGCACGCGCGCCCAGTGGTTGCCAAAGAACGCGTTGGCCACGATTATCTGCGCGACGATCAGCGGCACCAAGACCATCAATATAGTCCGCCAGAGAAAAGAGCGTGGAAACAGTCTCATTTGCTCACTCCGTTCGCAAATCGTGCTGGTGGTTCGTGCTGGTGGTTGGTGCTTGTGACCGGAGATTTTTACCAGCCACCAGCACTAGCCACCAACCACCAATTTGTATCCTTTCCCCCTGACCGTCACGATATCGGTATCGGGCAGGGCGGCGTTCAATTTCTCTCTCAGCCGTTTTGCAATCATGGGCGCCCCGGATACTATATTACCAACAGGATTCGTTAATTCCAGTAAAAAATTCTTTTCCGCGGCAGAAAGGGGCAACAGTCGTTGGTCGCTGGTCATTGGTCGTTGGTCGTTGGTCATTGGTCGTTGGTCGTTGGTCATTGGTCGCCTGTCTGACGTAGCCTTGGCGAAGGCGGATTGGTCGCCTGTCCGCCATAGCCTTGGCGAAGGCGGATTGGTCGCCTGTCCGCCGTAGCCTTGGCGAAGGCGGATTGGTCGCTGGTCGGGCGGCGCGGCTTTTGAGTTAATGATAAAAAATTCTCCGCCGGTATAAGCCAACCCGTCAGGCAGCTTTGGCATATCGGCCGGCGCGCGGCGCGACATTACGTTATTCAGACGCAGAACCAGTTCGCGCAGCTGAAAAGGCTTTGCCAGATAATCGTCCGCGCCGCCGGATAATCCCGCGATCGTGTTTTCGGTGCCGGACATCGCCGTCAGCATTATAACCGGAACGTCCAGTCCGGCGGCGCGCCACGCCAGCAATGACGTCAATCCGTCCGCGCCGCCCATCATGCGATCCAGGACAACGGCGTCGGGCGCGACGCGCGCCAATACCGCCGCGCCGGATTCCGCGGAATCCGCCGTAATAACATTAAAGTTATTTTGGCGCAACCCGCGGGCCAGTGACCCGCGCAATGCCTCGTCATCGTCAATGATAAGAATTGTTTTGTTCATAATTGGTGCTGGTTGATGGTGGCTCGTGCTGGTGACTCGTGCTGGTGGCTGGTGACTCGTGCTGGTGACTCGTGCTGGTGGCTGGTGACTCGTGCTGGTGATTGGTGAGATTTAGTTAAATCAAAACTACCAGCCACCAGCACTATTCTATTTTTGCATCGGTTCCACGGCGTATTCGCCCGGCTGGATTACCTGGAGCCCATTTTCGTTGCCCAGCCCGTTTCTGTCGCCCGCGCCCAGGCCGGCCCCGCCGCCGGGCGCGTTCGCATCCATGCGCATGCCCTTGTTTGTATACGCCGTCTTGAACAGCGCGTATCCGGTGCCGCCGCCGACCGTCGGCCCCTGGAGCCCCAGCGAATAATACCCGCCCATAATCCCGTAATCCAAATCTATGTAATCTATGTTAATCAGCAGCGACACGTTCGTCCGCCCGTCGGATGTGACGGTGCACTGAAACTCGCGGTTGGCCAAGGTGGCGGTGGAATTGGACGGCACGACGACCTCCATCACTGTGGGCTCGCACCGCATGGATATTCCGTTCACCAACAGGTCATACGTTATCCCGATGCTGGCCCGCGACAGGCCGGGGGACAGATTCACCTGGGAAATAGTCGCGGTGGGGATTTTTATCAATGCGTTCGCCGCGCCCGCGCGGACGGGGAAAGTTATTCCCCCTTGCAGGCATGAACGGGTAAATGGGTCCGCCTCGCAAATAAACACGCGCGAGCGGGTGTTCACCATGAACTGGTTCGCCAGGCTGTTGAACAGGAAACTGCGCGTGATGCGGTCGTTCAGCCTGGTGCATCCGAAATCGCGGCAGATGACGGCCGGCCGGTCGCCAAAGGCGACGCCGGGATTCATCAATTGCTCCGCGCTGCGGGCCTTTTGAATATTATCGTCATAGTCCAGCGAATCCGCGCGGTTCATAAACTGAGTTTCCGGGACAAAGTTCACGTCGTTGGGGGACGCGTGATACGACTGGACCGGCGTTTCGGTGTATATTGTCTGCAGCTGGCCGGCGCTGTGCCCGCCCAACGGAAACATTACCGCGACCAGCAACGCCGCCGTTTTGCGAAAACCAAAAAACCGCGCCTTTTGAGGGGCAAAAATCTGTCGCGCCATATCCGCACCTTCCTCTTATCGTTGCGATATTAGAACAAACGCCGGGGGATTGTAAAGGGAAAAATCGGTGGTCATTGGTCGTTAGTCGTTAGTCATTAGTCATTGGTCGTCCACAAACGTCTTGAAAGTTCTTATTTGTAATTTAATATGTTTGTATTGAGCTCAAAAGACCAACGACTAATGACTAACGACCACTGACAAATTTCTATTGCAATTCGCATTTCGTTTAGTGTATAAATTACTTAAACAAGATACAAACCAGTCGCTAGTCACCAGTAACTAGTCACTGTTTGCGACCAAAGGGAGCAAACAATATGATAGACGTAATGATTCCGGGCGAAGTCGGCAAGCTCCACGCCGTATACCACAAATCGGATGCCGAGTCCGCGCCGCTTTCCGTGGTTTTTTCCGGCAATCCGCGGATGGGGTTCCACATGAATGACCGGATTTCTTACGCTATGTTCCGGGCGTTCATGGACGCGGGCTTTTCCGTTTTGCGATTCAATTACCGCGGCGTGGGGGATTCCGAAGGGGGCCTGGGCACCACCGCGGACAATATGATGGACATAGCGACAGTGATAGACTGGATTCAAAACCAGAACGAGGACAGCGACAAGATATGGCTGTCAGGGAACCAGCTGGGAACCTGGTATTGCTTGCAGGCCATGATGCGCCGGCCCGAGGTTTCCGGGTTTGTCCTGGTCTCGCCGGACTATACGGCGTCGGATTTCTCGTTCCTGTCGCCGCGGCCGAACAGGGGATTGCTGGTCCAGGGCGCGGACGAGGATGAAGATGCGCTGGCGTTCAGCCATTACCTGACCCAGATATTAAAGCGTCAGGCAAAGATAGAGCTGGAAACCATCCGCATCAAAAACGCGGACGACAAATACGCGACGCCGGCGGAACTGAAGCAGTTATACAGCGACGTGAAAGCATACGTCGGCAAAGAAAGCACGGAAAACAAGTTGTTATAATTGTTAATTTTAGAAGATATGAATAGAAAATTAGATAATTTGATTGATAGCGTCATTTGCGGCGATGCCGCTGAAAAGCTGAAAGAATTGCCGTCCGCTTCAATTGATTTTATTCTGACTTCGCCCCCTTATGATGATTTGCGGAATTATAAAGGATTTGATTTTTCATTTCGGTCCATAGCAAAAGAACTGTTCCGCGTATTAAAGCCCGGCGGAGTCATGGTTTGGGTGGTCGGGGACGCAACGATAAAAGGCGGGGAATCCCTTACGAGTTTTAGACAGGCGTTATTTTTTCAAGAAATAGGGTTCAGAATCCATGACACAATGATTTATCAAAAGAACAATTTTTCCAACCCGTCAAAAAATCGCTATCATCAGATTTTTGAATTTATGTTCGTATTGTCCAAGGGCGGCCCGAAAACCTTTAATCCGATCATGGACAGAAAGAATATTTACGTCGGATATTCCTCGCTGGGGGAAAATACCACCAGAAAAAAGGATGGAACATTCGCGACCCAACGGAAAAGGGTGATTCAAGAATTCGGCATGCGTTATAATATTTGGAAGGGAAATACAGCCGGCCAAGAGAACATGTGCAAACATCTGGAACATCCGGCGATCTTCCCTTTATGGCTCGCCCGGGATCACATTCTATCTTGGACTAATAAAAACGACATCGTTCTGGATCCGTTTATAGGCAGCGGAACAACCGGCGTGGCCTGCAAAGAGCTGGGCCGTCATTATATAGGAATAGATATTGAAAAATCCTATGTGGAGCAGGCGAAAGCCAGAATAAAAAAGCATGAAAAGGAGATTCAGCCAAAGCTGTTCTTATTATAACAACTCGGCGTCCTTGTAAAGCTCTCTGTTGCTCGTATTAAATTCAAGCTTTAATTTTACCTTTTTCGCGAACATGTCTGTAAAATGAAATCCCGTCAACCTCAAATCTTTTGTAGAAAAGCCAACCAATAAATGCGGCGAATCTCTTGTTATTTTTGAAGTCATTGACGGCGAATAAAAAAACGAGCGCAACGTTTGCTGCTTTTTAGATTGCTCGTATGTTTTTACCTCTATGTAATAATGCTTGCCCTCAAACTCTATTTCGCCATCCGGATAGCCGCTTTCCTTCAAATGTCCTTTGTTATCTTTGGGGGCGTTGTATTTCAAGCCGGCGCTTATGCATTCCTTTGCGAAATACCATTGCACCAGGTTTCCAAATTCATTCGGACGCCCCTGGAACTGCGGCGCTTTATTAATAGTTTTTACAGTATTGTCGGCCGCCTTTCTCAACACGGCCAACAGATTGTCATTATTGAATTTAATAACCGCGTGCCCCTCTACGCTTTCAATAACGTCCTTGAAATCAAACACTTTTCCATTGTTGGACTTTATGCTTGCCAGATTTATACATTTCATTGAATGCTCCTGAAATCTTCATGCGAAAGCTTACCAAAATATATGCTTTTTGGCAACGATTCGTTTGTTTGCCAAAATCCAAAAAAATTAATAAAATATCTTGGAAATATTAAAATTCTTTGATATATTAAGCCATAGCAACAAAAATTATAAAATGAAACATTCACCGAAAGAAAGATTTTCAAATCCCGAACTTCCCGACGAGATGGCGGCGACGATACGTCCTAAAAAATTGTCGGACTTTGTGGGCCAGACCGATTTGAAAAACAATATGTCGGTGTTCGTTTCGGCCGCGCGTTCGCGGGGCGAGGCGATGGATCATGTCCTGTTATACGGCCCCCCGGGCCTTGGCAAAACGACTCTCGCGCATATCATCGCGAACGAACTGGGGACGAATTTCCGCAGCACCGCCGCGCCCATGTTGACGAAGCAAGGCGACTTGGCCGCGATACTCACCGCGCTGGAACCCATGGATGTTTTATTCATTGATGAAATCCACCGCTTGCCCACCGCGATAGAAGAAGTCTTGTACTCCGCGATGGAAGATTTCAAACTGGACATCATGCTGGGCGAGGGGCCGAGCGCGAAGAGCGTTCGTATTGACCTGCCGCCCTTTACCCTGGTTGGGGCAACAACACGGACGGGCCTGATATCCAATCCGCTGCGCGACCGATTCGGAATTGATTTCCGTTTGAATTTCTATTCGCCCGACGACTTGGCCCAAATTATTGCGCGCAGCGCGAAAATACTGGGCATTCCGATTGAGGCATCCGGCGCGCAAAGACTGGCCGTTTCATCCCGCGGCACGC
>WQUT01000046.1 GCA_009781955.1 Pseudomonadota bacterium
TAGACGGGATTGTGAAATAGTGCGTTGAAGTGCCATTAACAGGGCGGACACCGACGAACGGGTTGTTCGGATGTAGGGGCAAATAATTATTTGCCCCTACGGACAACGAAATGACGGGGCACAAAATGCGCCCCACGGTCATCGCAAACGAATTCTATGTAGGGGCGCATATCATGCGCCCCTACACGATTCGGTTTCGTAGGGGCAAACAATTATTCCACCCACAAAAATCTGCGATTTCGTCGGGGCCCGGTATCCGTCCCTACCAAATTTAAATGTAGGGGCAAATAATTATTTGCCCCTATGGACACCGAAACGATTGGGCACAAAATGCGCCCCTACGGGTTCCGACAAACGGGTTCGGATGTAGGGGCAAATAATTATTTGCCCCTACGAAACCACTCATTTGACTACCCCGAAAATCTATGGCTTTCGCATCGCTACGCTTGCGAACGCCAAGATTTCCTCCCCTTCTGGGAAGGGGAATTAGCACTCACTTGGTTAAAGTATATGAGCGCGCAGTTGCCCTTCCCCGGGGCCCCCGCAAAAACGAAGTTTTTGCGGGGTGGGTCCAGAAGGGCCGGAAAACAAGGAATCTTTGATTCCGTAGTTTTCCGGGGTAGTCAAAAAATGACGTTTGGGATGATAAAGAGATTTATTGGTTTTTACGCATTTATCAAAACGATCTATCCGCCCCGCCCCGCGGCGTTTTACATCGGTATGTCTTCGCAGACGTCAACCGGTGCGGCCGTATCGCATTTCACGCCGCGGCTGTCCCACAGGCCCAGGAGTCCGCGGCTGCCCGTCGTTTTGCAATTCTTTGTGATGGTTGATGTGCAGTAATGGCAGTTGCGCGTGTTGCGGTCAAATATCGCCCACATATCCCGCGTTCCGCCGTCAAATTCAACATGTTGTTTGCTTGATCCCATGGTGGCGACCATCTTGATCGCTGATTCGGCAATAACGCTGGTTACGCCCACAATCGCGCCGCCGCCAGGACCGCTGAGAATTCCGCCCGCTGCCGCGAACGCACCCGTGGTGGGGGAAATACTGCCGGTCTTGCTGACATCGCCGCCGGCGGCGGCCGTGGCGGCGTCGCCACTGAATGTGTCGGATATAGTTTTGCCGCCAATCGTATCCGAAGTATGCGTGCCGCCCGCCGCAAGCTGCGCATTGGATGCGCCGGCTATCTCTATTCCGATAACAAACGGCATAACCATGCTTGATGTGTCAAAGTCCGACGGATTTATCCCCTGGGCCGCGCCGTTTGAAAACGGCAGTTTGTTGCACATCAGATTAGCCATGTCTATGCTGGATTCGGACGCCATTTTGGCCGATAGCTGGTTGTATTTCGCATTATAGTTATCGGTTGCCTGGCGAATCGCGGATACGGCTATTTGCATTTTCAACTGGTTCAATAGATTTGGAAACCGCGGCGTGGTCTTTTCATTCTTGCCCGAGATTTGTGATAAATCGCGCCCGGTGACGCAAAATTGCACCTTGGGATCCCGGGCAATCATATCAACCGTGCGGTTGATCGTTCCCTGGATATTTTGCAATTCATATACTATCGCATCCGCAACACCCGCGTAATTTACCGGCACGCCCAGTTTAGATAGCGCAGCCACATAGGCCGAAATGTCCACTTGACCGGCGTTCGCCGGGTCGGCCTTGCCATTTGCATTAATCCCGGTTCCGACATTTAACATCCCGAATGACATCATTCCTGTCAGACTGTATATGTTTCCCCTTTTCTGGAAACTCAACGAGCCTGTTCCGATATTCTCATCGCTTGCGAACTTGTTGCAGTCGGTTGCAGACCCGCAGACCTCCATCATCTTGGTCTGGACAACATTCTGGCATACCTCTAGCGCGGAGTTGTCTATGTTGAGATAAAGGCCGAGCAGCATGTCATCCAAATCATTCATAGAAAACTGCTTGCCTTTCTGGGAAAACGCCTGTTTGCAGACGACCAGCTTGTCCAACGGGCAGACGCGATGCATGAAATTATAATCCATGCCGATGCAGCCCGCAAAATCCGCCCCGCAGGTGCCGGTAAAGCAATCCTTGACCTCTTGCGTGCAGCGGTCAACGGCCTTGGCCCGCAGGCGCGCGACGGTATATTCCCAAATCTTTGGCTCCATGCGTTCGCATGGGTCAATAACGGCCTTGCACACCGCGCGCGCGATATTGCCGCCGGCGCCCAGGCACGCGTCAATGTTTCCGGCGATGATGGCGCCCGATGCATCGGTTTGCATGCCGTCGCCGCATGCCTTGCCCATAATGCAATTGGATATATTGACCATACAGCTCTGCCGCATGTTGGATTCAAGATTAAGTTCTGCTGTTTTCAGCTCTGGCGCAATATCGCGGAGGAAGTCGGGCCATACCAGATCCCGCACGGCGACGCATTGATCCAGAATGCCTTCGCAAATATTGCGTTTGGACGACAGCATTTCTTGCGTGGATGGAGAGATTTTGAATTTTTCAACCGAGACGACCGTTGTATTCGCGGTGCTCCTGGCCTTTTGATTCTGCATATTTTCGGCCGCGACATATTGCGCGCAGCGCGCCCAGTCGGGGCCGCATACGTCCGGGCCCATCATGCAGTTCTTGAATTCCACCAGGCATTGCCCGCGCCCGAATTTGTTCGCGGCCGTGAACGAGGCCAGGCGCGCGTCGCGGACGTCTTTTTGCGCGGACGCCAATGTCGCGTCGGCGTCGCCCTGCTTTTGCTTTACATTATTTGCAAACGCGGCGCAGTCGGAACGTATCTGGGTCAGATACAGTTGCGTCAGGAATGCAAGCTCGGCCCCGCAATTATCCGGAACCTGGTTCAGGCATATCTGGCGCGCACCGGAATAAAGCGCGTCGCCGGTCTTGTTTTGCAGTGCCGCGATTCCGTTATCATCAAACGCGTCGCCGCTGTCGGTATTGTTCCACAATGACAAATCCACGCGCGATACGCGCCGGGACGCCGCGGCGTCGCGCGTCTGCTGGCTGATGACGTTGCCCTTGTCATCATATGCGCGCTCGCCCGAAAACACTATGTCGGCCTGGGCGCCGGCATTGATTTTTTCAACCTCTATGGTGGACAACCGGTTCGCGTTCGCCAATTGTTTTTCAATCGCGGCCAGCTGGTCCGCGTATTTTTTATTCTCGTCGCTGCACGCGCAACGCCCGCCGGACGCATTGTCCGACATGCAGAACTGGTCCAAACATCCAAAGTAAGAATCATAGCACGCCTGGGTATACAGGCCGGACGCGTCGCCCTTGGCCACAACCGTGGTTCCGGTGTTGATAACGGACGTCCGTTTCACGACGGCGGCATTCGCCGCGCAAATAGCGAATGGCAAATAGCAAATAGCAAACAATGATATTTTTTTCATTTTTTGTTTTTCTTTGTTTCTTGGGCGGCATCGGCAATTTTCAGACTACCCCGGAAAGCTACATCGCATGGCTTTGCCATGCTCTCGGCTTTCCAACCCTCCTGAGAGGGGTAGTCGTAATTTTTACTACTACCTCATTATGATCGGCGCCGTCAGCATGCCGCCAGACGCGGACGCGGCGGGGACGGTCGTTACCGACGACTGATCCGCGCCGGCCGCGCCCATGTTTATGTCTTCGCACACCGGCAATTCCTGGCAGAAAGTCTTTTCGCCTGGGGCGGTAAGCCCGCCAATAACCCCGCCAAGTATGCCAACCCCGGCACCAATGACCGTTCCCCATCCGGGCGTTACCATGGTTCCCGCCGCCGCGCCGCCGGCCGCGCCACCGGCCGCCATCTTGGCCCCTGATGCCCACTTGCTTTCGCCGCCCTCCTCGCACACTTTCTGGACATAGCAGATATGGCAGTTGCGCAGATCCGGTTCAAACGTCCAGTCGGTTACCCATTTTCCGGATTCCTTCGCGCTGCGCGCGGTCGCGCTGTCGGTTGACTTTTTGGTATTAAACAAGGTTTCGCACGCCGCGTGCGCGGTCGCCAGATCCGCTTTGCGCGCCAGATCCGCAACCTTGGATTGCAACGCGCGATAGTTGCGGTTTTCAGCGCCGATGTATGCGATAAGCTTTGCGGTATTAAAGATGTTCTTTCCAATGGACGCGCATTGCTTTACCAATACATCTTTTTCAAACTGCCTAAAGAACTGGTCAACCGACGCGTCGGCGTTGGCCGCATACAGCGGCTTGTTATTATCGCCCATCACGAACAGCGACATGACATCGGCCATTGTCTTGGCGGTTTCAATGCTGGGGTCGTTCGGCAGGCATGTCATATCCAGCCCGCACACGCGGCCCAGCTGGTCGCTGAAGTAATTTATGCAGCCTTGCAGCATCTGGTAATCGATCTGCAACAGCGCGGCGGATACAATCGCGTCAAACTGTTTCTGGCCCTTGCACGACGGGAACATATCCTGGGGACACATGTCCAGGATGTCGGCCGTCCGCTTGCCCAGGCATTCCGGCGCCGTATAGTCCGCGCCGCATTTGTCTTGCAAACACTTGTCTATGTCGTTCTGGCAGAATTGAACGCG
>WQUT01000047.1 GCA_009781955.1 Pseudomonadota bacterium
TCGCCGGGGCGCTGAAATACGAACTGCGATACGGAAACATAAATTCTGACAAGCGGGATTCTTCCGCCGCGCATTCTTTTATGCTCGCGTTATTAATTTATTACACCGACGATTACTTTATAAAGAAAAAACAGTTGGATATAGATTTGTTTAAAGCAATAAAAATTGCTTTGATTCACGATCTGCCCGAGGCCATCGTTTATGATACTCCGTTTTTTGAAATCTTTAAAACCTTGAACGCATCCCAAAAGCAAAAAAGCGCGCGGGAAGAGGCCGGCATGAAGGTCTTGGCGTCAAAACTGCCAAAGTCCCAAGGCTCTGAAACATACAAACTGTGGAAAGAATATGAAACCTGTTCTTCTGACGAGGCGAAATTTGTAAAGATTTTGGATAAGCTGGAAGGCTCCTATACCTCTATGGCGATCGGCATAGGCCCGGGAAAGTTGGACGCGGACCCGATAGTTCATCATTCCGACAAGGGTTTTGGATGGTTTCCGGCGACCGACAAATTAATGAAATTAGTTCGCAAAGATTTTAAGAAATATTTTGCAGAAAATAAATTGGCTTGGAAACCTGAATATGATTTGCCATAATTGCGATGAAAGGCAAAAATAAATGAATCTCACCGCGGAACTCTTTTACGAATTGGAACGGCGGCTACGGGCCATGGGAATGGATTCCGATGCTGAAAGTTTTGATACTATAAAGGCGCGATTGAGCAACAAAGAACCTTTGTCGCCGGATGATTTCGCGCGTCAGGCGATTTACGTAATCCTCGCCGGCGGGTTTTCGCAAAAGGCCGCAAAAGCGATTCATAGAAAAATAATGAACGTTCTTGAACGGCCCAATGTAGGGGCAAAGAACCACCCACCAAAATCTGCGATTTTATCGGGGCCCGATAATTATTCGCCCCTACAAAGCGCGAGCCAAGAACAGGCATTATTCTCTGAACTTATAAACTTATTCAACAACAAAAACAAAATAAATGCGGTGGTAAAAATTTGGTTGGGCCGCAAGAAATATCGCGACGATTATTATGCCCCGAAAGACAGCGATTTGGAAACAAAATTGAGCTATCTGTCCAAATTGCCCCATATTGGAAAAATAACCGCGAATCATCTGGCGCGGAATCTGGGCGAAGATGTTGTGAAATATGATATTTGGATCCAGCGGCTGGGCGTCGCATTCGCCGCCGGCGGCGAAGAATTGAAATCCAAAATAGACAACGGCAACCTGGATCCGGATGTGCGGGCGGCATGCGATAAAATGTTCGCGCATCTGGCGCGCGTTACCGGCCTGCCCCGCGGATACATTGACGTGGTGCTGTGGAAGGCATGCCAGAATCATATGATAGGGGGGATATAGCGGTTGAACTATATAAGGAAGTTTATTTTCATTATGGCGTTCGCGGGCCTTTGCTTTGCGGCAGATGCAGAGGAAACCCCGGATCGGGCCTTGGAGAACGCAGTTTTGATCGGGGATTACGCAAAGATCGCAGAGGCCATAAAGCTGGGCGCGGGCAACGCGAATTACTTGCTGGGCAAAGAGTCTGACAGATATGCTCCGCGGTATTACGTGATTCGCGCGCTGATGGAAGGCGGGGCGAAAACGGATACGAATCTGGCCGAGCGCGCGTTAGAGCGCATATGCCGCAGCGGCGACTGGGAGCAGTTCGGATTTCTTGATGAAAAGCCGCAGATAGATTGGCTTATGCAAAAGCAGCCTTACAAAGAGATTCATCTTTGCGGAAACGATAATGATTATTCGTTTGAAAAATGCTGTTTGGAGGTTTATGAAATCTATGGCAAAGAGATGGATATATATTATATCGAATTGAATAATTTACGATCGTCCGCGGCCCGAAATAATGATGCAAAAATGATTTCATTGGCAGACGATAAGCTGGCGAAATTAAGGGCCAAATACAAAATTATAGAAATAAAAAAATCTGACCGCGATTCATTCATCGCGCGGGAAAAAGAATGCGACGCCGCGCTGACCGCAGAAGGCACAACCCCAACCGCAGAGCGCGCCGCAGAGCTGATGAAAGATCACATAAGGTGTAGCGCAAAGATCGGCGGCGACATAATGGAAAAGTATTACAAGGGTTTTGATATGCCGGATACGGCCGCCGCCGCGGAAATTGCGATAAGCTCTGCCTGCGCGGGCGACAAATGCGATACGAAAAAGCTTTCCGATTATGCCAAGACCTTCAAAAGATCGGTATATGAATCGCTGGACAATTCCAGGACCACCATAATAATTATCACAAAGGATTAACAGATGAACGTGAAAATTGAAGAATCTTGGAAGACCGCGCTTTCCAATGAATTTGAAAAGCCTTATTTCATTGCGCTGACTGATTTTGTCCGCAATGGGTATAACAAATGGGCCGGCGGCGGCGCGGCGATTTATCCGAAACCGGCCGAGATATTCGCGGCGTTTAATATGTGCCCCTATGAAAAGGTAGAGGTCGTGATAATCGGCCAAGATCCGTATCATGAGCCGGGCCAGGCGCACGGGCTGTGCTTTTCCGTTCGCGACGGCGTCGCGCTGCCGCCGTCTTTGCAAAATATTTACAAGGAAATTCAAAACGATTTGGGGCATCCGTCGGCAATATCGCGGACCGCGGACGGCCATCCATCCGGCGATCTGACAAGATGGGCAGAGCAGGGCGTTTTGCTGCTGAATTCCACATTGACGGTCCAGGCGCATCTGGCGGCAAGCCACGCCGGCAAGGGGTGGGAGCAGTTTACGGATGCGGTAATCCGCGCATTATCGCGGCGTTCCGGGATCGTTTACCTGCTGTGGGGCAGTTACGCGCAAAAGAAAGCGGAAATCATAGACCCGACGCAGAACCTGGTCTTAAAGTCCGTTCATCCGTCGCCGTTGTCGGCATCGCGCGGATTTTTCGGCAATCACCAGTTTTCCCGCGCGAACGAATACCTGGAATCCCAGGGGAAACAACCGATAGAATGGTAATTACCGTAGGGGCAAAGAACCACCCACCGAAATCTGCGATTTCGTCGGGGCCCGGTAATTATTTGCCCCTACATAATCCTTGATTTCCGCGTTCGGCATGTTATAATCAGCGGCGCCGCCCCAATAGTATAATGGTAGAACACGTCCTTGGTAAGGACGAGGCGCAAGTCCGATTCTTGCTTGGGGCACCATCAATTTTCCCCGAACGAAGTGAGGAATGGAAAATTGAGCGTCCTGCGAAGCCCTTGGCGAAGCGGGACTATTAAAGTCCCACTGACTTTGACACTGGGGCACCACCCTTTGCCCTGCGGGCTGGCAGGCCACGTCAATTTACCGCCACATCGGCGTTCGTCTAGTCCTGGCCCTGGCGCAGCGCAAACGTAATGGAAGATTCCGTTTGTTCCATAAGCAAGATACTGCCAATATCCTTCAAGGTCTCTACATGGGTTCCGCCGCACGGATTGGCATCGTATCCCTCTATAATCACAACGCTTACGCTTCCCTTTAATTCCCCTTTGCCCCGGAAAATATCTTTTGTCGCGCAGAATGCTTTTTCCATGGTTTCAAATTCCATGACCGACACTTTTTTGTCTTCGCCGATGACTTGATTGGCGATGGCGACGGCATCCGCCGCCGACTTGCCCGCTTTGTATGTCCCGGCAAAGCGTATGGCGCATGTTTCGCCGTCGGGGGCGATTTCTATGCCTTCGGGCCCGTATCCGTCCGTCACGGCCTTGACGGCGCCCATCAATACATGCGCGGCCGTGTGCATGCGCGAATACCGGCGGCGGCGCTCTTTATCAATCTCAATTACGACATCCGCGTCTTCTTTCAGACTATCCGCCTCGGGGGAATCAAAGGGCAGATCCAAAATCAAAAACAGCTGCCTGTCCAAAACAAGACCGCGCGCGATTGGGTATTTTTTGCCGTCGGGCGCAACAAGGAATCCTTTGTCCTGGGGCTGGCCGCCGCCGCCGGGATAAAATATATTGCCGGACACCCACAAGGCGACGTTTCCCTGGACATTTCGTTTTTCAACGATATATGTTTCTTGGGTGGTTTTCCACGGTTCTTCTTGATAAGCGCGCATAAATGCCTCTGTAATGTTCAGCTATTCTGCCCGGGATCGCATCAAAAATCCACAAAATTATTTTTAAGGGCCCCCGTATTCCTTGGCGGGCCTGATGCTGATGCCGGGCACTTGCATTTTTCTTTTTGTGCACTATTTCGTAATTACAGGAAATGGAGGATTGCATGAAAAAAACTTTGTTGTTGCTGGTTATTGCGTTGGCGCCCATTGCGGCGGCCGCGCGCGTCGCGTCCGCGTCCGAACAGGCGGTTATGACGGTGGCGGGCGTTGGGAAATCGTGCGGGGAACATCCGATTGTCATCGGAGGCACGGTAGAGAAACATCCGAAGCAAGACAAATATCAATTCATTGATCAAACGGGTAAGGTGGTCGTTGAAATTGACGGCGATGATTGGCGCGATGCGGGGGCGCGGCCCAATGGCGCAGTAATGCTGTTTGGCGAAACGGACGGCGATTGTCCCGGCAATATGACGGCCGCCGCGGGGCCAATCAGAATTATAACCTAAGAAAAACCGGTCGGGCGACCGGTTTTTATTTCGCGCAATAATAAAGTTGATTTTCCGTTAAACTTAGATATAATTAGCGCGTTATTTTTACTTCGTGATGACACGATTGACAACCGGATAGCGAATAAAAGTAGCATAATAAGAACAAAGCAAGGTGGCACCGCGGTGGATCCCATCGCCCTTGCGCTGGAATTAAAAATAAAGAGGTGCCAGATGATTTCCAATAAATACCGCACGCATACCTGTGGCGGGCTGAATAAATCCAATGTGGGCGCGACCGTCACCTTGTCCGGCTGGGTGCATCGCAAACGCGACCACGGATCGCTGCTGTTCGTGGATCTCCGCGATAATTACGGCATCACGCAATGTGTGTTTGACCTGACCGATGCCACTGTCGCCGGCATAGACAAAATCCGTCCGGAATCCGTGATTACGGTCGGGGGCCGCGTTGTCGCGCGCGACGCATCCGCAATCAACGGCAAAATCCCGACCGGCGAGATAGAGGTCAAAGCGTCGGATTACAAGGTGCTGAGCGAGGCCGACGTCCTGCCGTTCCAAGTATTCGGCGAAGAGGACGTGTCCGAAGACCTGCGCCTGAAACACCGTTACCTGGACCTGCGCCGCGAACGCATGCACGGCAAAATACTATTCCGCAACCGCGTGATACGGGCGATGCGCGACAAAATGTGGGAACTGGGCTTTTCCGAATTCCAAACGCCGATTTTGGGCGCGACATCGCCCGAAGGCGCGCGCGATTTCATCGTGCCGTCGCGGCTGCACCACGGCATGGTTTACGCCCTGCCGCAATCGCCCCAGCAATGGAAGCAGATGACCCAGATTTCCGGGTTTGACCGGTATTTCCAGATCGCGCCGTGCATGCGGGACGAGGATTTGCGTTCCGACCGCATGCTGGAATTCTATCAGCTGGATTTGGAGATGTCGTTCGTAGAGCAGAGGGATGTCCAGGAAGTGTGCGAGGCGGTCGTAGTTTCGCTGATAAAGCAGTTCTCGGATGCGGCCAGGCTGCATCCCGAAATCCCCCAGATACCGTATGATGACGCGATGCTGAAATACGGGTCGGACAAGCCGGACCTGCGCAATCCCATAATAATCAGCGACGTTACCGAAATATTCCGCAATTCCGATTTCGGGGTATTCGCGAACGCGATCCGCGACGGCGCGGTCGTGCGCGCCGTGCCCGCGCCAAAATCGGTGGACAAGCCGCGCAGCTGGTTTGACAAGGTAGAGGGTTTCGCCAAGGACGAGCTGGGGCTCGCCGGATTGGGATACATAGTGTTCGCGGAAGACGGCCCGAAGGGCCCGGTCGCAAAGAAACTGACCCCGGAACAGATAGCCGCCATCCGCGTTGCCGCGGGCGCGGACGCGGGGGACAGCGTGTTCTTTGTATGTGCGGCGCCGGACATTGCGGCCAAGGCCGCGGGCAAACTGCGCACGCGTTTCGGCGAAGAGCTGGGCCTGGTCAATCCGGATGAATTCCGCCTGTGCTGGGTCATAGATTTTCCGTTCTTTGAACCGGATCCGGAGTCGCCCACCGGCATTGCGTTCGGGCATAATCCGTTCTGCCGGCTGCTGGACGATTCGCATGAACTGGATTTGTCCGAGCCGTTAAAGCTGAAAGCGTCGCAGTATGACTTTGTCCTGAACGGCCAAGAAATCGGCGGCGGATCTCTGCGCAATTACAATCCGGAGAACATGCTGAAACTGTTCGCGGCGACCGGATACGGCGAAGACATTGTCAAACAAAAGTTTGGCGGGCTGTATACCGCGTTCCAATACGGCGCGCCGCCGCACGGCGGGCTGGCCATGGGGATAGAGCGCATAGTCTGCATATTGTTGGGCGAAGAAAATCTGCGCGAGGTTACGATGTTCCCGACGAACCAGCGCGGCCAGGACCTGATGATGGGCAGTCCGAACACCCCGTTTGAACAGCAGCTGCGGGATGTGCATATCCAGTTCAGAAAGAAAAATTAAAACACGGGGCTTGGCCCCGCGTTTTGATTTAAGATTTATGATTTACGGATTTAAGATTTGTTTTAATATGAAAAGATTTAAATCTTAAATCAGCAAATCTTAAATCCTAAATTATGAAAACCTTCTTATCGCATGATTTCCGGCCGCTGGGTTATAATACAGGCGGGGGAGAAGTCATGCAGGAAGAAACGTCAGTCCAGATATCTATTGATAGAATCGTTTACAGACTGCATCTGTCGCCGTATCAGGCGTTCATTTTGTCCCAGAACGTGCACAAGTATAAACTGGACAAGCTGATAAAGCGCGGAGAATTGCTATACGCCCCTTACCGGTGCGATCCCTGCAACAACTGGCGCGAACGCGCGGCGAAGATGCTCTTGGGGCCGCGCGCGGATTTGATCGGATCTGACCAGGTTCTGGTCGTGGATCAGCGCGGAATAAAACTGTATTCCACCGGATTTTACAAAGCGGGCGACGGATATGGCCACGCGTATTACGCCGATTCCCAAGGCCATAAGATAGAAAGAGGCATACTGGGCGGCGGGCGATAAAAAACGCGGCGTGGCCGCGTTTTTAGAGTTGAGAGTTGAGATACAACTCTCTGTTAAAACCTTTCATGCGTCGCCATGAATTCATTCAAAAAATCCGGATCTATTTTGGATGAGATTTCAAACAGCGAATAATCGCGGGATCCGTCGGGGGCGATAGAAAGCCTTATCGGTTCCGGCATCGGCGACGTCCCGCGCAGCGTTATGTTCAATTGCGCGGCCAGTTTTCCGCCGGCAATTTTCAGCATGCCGGCTATGTCCGAATGCGCGACGCGCAAAGCGAACGGCCGGACCGTTTCAAAGTTTCCGGCATCGTATTTTCCTATTATATGCATGGACTTGATTTGCGTCCGCCCGCCGGTCAGCATGGTCGCCACCGCGTCGCCCATCGTCGCCCGCGTTACAGAGTCCGCGCCCGCATAGAATTGATCAATCCCCAGGCCGGACAATATCCCGCCGTCAAACGCCAGGTCCAGGCCGCCCGACATATTCGCCCAGAAATCATGCGCGGTGACGCCGGATGTTTCCAATTCCGCCTGGGCGGTGATCATGGTGTCGCCAAGGTTCAGCCCGGCGTTGTTTTGCAAAATATTTCCGGCGATGCCGAACCTGTTGGCCTGCAACAACGCACTATAACGGGATCCGCGCTTGTCCAGCGCGAACAGAATGCTGCCCCGCGCCTTGTCCGTTATGGACATTTGCTGGGAATTATCTTTGATGGCATATACAAAGTTCGCGTATTCTTCCCCGTTATACCTTAACCTGTTGGCGGAAAGGGTCGCCGATATTCCCAACGCGAACGGAACGGTCAGCGGCTCTGCCGTGACGAACTGTTCGGAATCATAATTCTGGACATAAGACGCGTTTATAAACGAATCTATGTCCAGGACATCGGCGCGCAGGTCAAACGCGCGCCCGTCGTATTTGCCGGAAATCGCCGCGCGGCCGTCGTCAAAGAATGTTATGTTCAGGCCGGACGCGTATGGCGGGCGATAAACGCCCGAAACCGCCATCGGTATATTGTTTTTCAGGAATTTTGTGTCCAGGCCGGGATAATACGCCCGCAAGAAATCAATCAGGTTCGCAGTCATCCGGAACGCCCCGTCGCGCGCGACGCCGATTGACCATGCGTCGCGCCCGTTGCGGAGAAAGCCGAACGCCACCAGCGCGCCGTTTTTGATTTCGGCCGACTGAATCGCGCCGACGGCCGTTCGCATTGACGCCGGCAGAACGTCAAAGATTGGATGTTTCGCGGGCATTGCGTCCAGAAAAGTATTCTTTTTGGAAAACGATATCGTGTAATCATCGCCGCTGATTTCCGCAACGCCCGTCGTGTCGGGAAAAGCGAATTCAATATATCCGATGCGGTCGCCGAAATAATCGCGCAAGGCCTTTAATTGCGCAAGCGCCGGCTCTGGATTGCCCGACCGGATGCGCAGCGCATATTCCAGCGGCAGAACGGATAGAGATCCCGCGGCCGCGAATTCGCGCGAGCTGAAAGTAAAATTATTGCATGCCCAGTTGGTCGCGTCGCCCTCAAACTCGCAATAAATATCGGCGCCGTCTTTTAATATCCTGGCCGAGAGTCGCGTGCCGCGCCCCGTTATTTCCCCGGATACCAGCGCGGAAATGCCGCCGCCCATGACGTTGAGGCCGTCTATCAGGACCCTGTCCGCCGCGCCCGTGGATTTCAGGCGGAATTTATTAAATGTTCTGTCCATGAAAGAGAGCCGCCCCGACAAATCCAAATCCAAGTCGGAATTCCTTAAAACCCCCGCGTTCTGCAACAGGAACGTCATATCGTAATTCAGATTGTCTGCGCGCAGCCGCACGGATCGCCGCGCGCCGGATAATTTTATCTCGCCGGAAAAGGCCGCGCCCCCGGTCGTTCCCGATATATCGTAAAATCTGAAATCGTCCCCGCCGTTCCATTCGTATTTCATGCTGACCGCGACCGATGAATTCAGCGCCGGCACGTCAAATGCGAACCATCTGTTGATTTTGTCCGTTTCTATGGCCAGTGTGCCGGCGGCGGATACATTGCCGGCGCTGTCGGTGGCCAATGTTCCGGTAATAGTCAGGTTGACGTTGGGATTCCGTATTACGAATTCGCGCCCGGCCAAATCAAAGGTATATTTATGCTGGTCGGTGCGGACGGTCCCGGAAAACAGCCCGTCTTTCAGACGGCCGTTTATGTCGCCGTATGTCTTGCCCATGAAATGAATCGCGGAGTTTTCAATTATCAGCTGGCTGTTCAATGCCGGCGGCGAGAGGCTGGCGATATCCAAATCCGCGCCGTATATCGATATAGAGGCGGGAATCGGCGCCGTTGAAAGCGAAAATATTTTTGCGATGGGAACGCGAAAGCTGACGGTGTCTATGTGATTGGCCCCCGCATATTCCGCAACCGTAATGTCATGCGCGGATATTGTCGCCCGCCCCAACAGGGATATCCGGACGCGTCCGTTGATTTTTATATGCATGCCGGTCTGGTTCAGGACGGACGTTTCCAGTCCGGGTTTCAGCCGGTCCAGATTTATCATCGGCGGGATTATTATGACAGAGAGCAGCGCCGCGGCCGCGGCCGCCGCCGTCCACCAGAAAAAACGCGCCAATTTCAAATGCGTGCGAAGTCTTGCCATTCCCCGTTCCCCTTGTATTTTGATTATAATGTTCTATACTGAGGCAGTAAAGTGAAAATGTAGGGGCAAATAATTATTTGCCCCTACAAGTTGGTTAAAATGAATAAGAAAATTTTTGATCTTAAAAGCGACTATAAACCCACCGGCGACCAGCCGCGGGCTATACGCGAACTTGTGGGCGGCCTCCGCGCGGGCGAACGGTCCCAGGTTCTGCTGGGCGTCACCGGTTCGGGCAAGACGTTCACAATGGCGAACGTAATCGCCGAAATGGGCCGGCCCGCCCTAATTATGGCCCCGAACAAGATTCTGGCGGCGCAGCTTTATACCGAGATGAAGGGATTCTTTCCGAACAACCATGTGGAATACTTTGTTTCTTACTATGATTATTACCAGCCCGAGGCCTATGTTCCCACAACCGACACCTATATAGACAAAGATGCGTCAATCAACGACCAGCTGGACCGCATGCGGCATTCCGCCACGCGCGCCATGCTGGAAGAACGCGACGTGGTCGTCGTCTCGTCCGTATCCAGCATTTACGGATTGGGCTCGCCGGAAACATACTCGGAAATGAAGGCGACATTCGCGCCGGGCGATCGGGTCGGCATGCGCGATGTAATGCGCGGGCTGGTTGATTTGCAATACAAACGCAACGATATAGGATTCAATCGCGGCGAATTCCGCGTCCGCGGCGACAGTCTGGATATTTTCCCCAGCCACAGCCAAGACCGCGGCTGGAAAATGTCGTTCTTTGGCGACGAGGTTGAAGAGATTTGGGAATTTGATATTTTAACCGGGCAAAAAATACGGCGGCTTGAACGCGCGGTGGTGTATCCGAATACACATTACGCCACGCCGATGCCCAGCATTTTGCAGGCCTTGAATGAAATCCGCAGCGATCTGGGGCCGCGTCTGGAATATTTTCACGATAATATGAAGTATATAGAAGAGCAGCGTCTGCGCGAGCGGACAAATTTTGACATAGAGATGATGGAGGCGACGGGCACATGCCGCGGGATAGAGAATTATTCGCGTTATCTGTCCGGGCGCCGTGCGGGCGATCCGCCGCCGACACTGTTTGAATATCTGCCCAAAGACGCTATTTTATTTGTGGACGAGTCGCACGTGTCGGTGCCGCAGATTGGCGGAATGGCGCGCGGCGACCGCGTGCGCAAGGAAACGCTGGCCCAATACGGATTCCGTTTGCCCAGCGCGATAGACAACCGCCCGCTGACATTTGACGAATGGGACAGATTCCGCCCGCAAACAATATTCGTGTCCGCTACGCCGGCGGATTGGGAATTGGAACAATCGCGCGGCATAGTCGCGGAACAGGTGATACGCCCGACCGGCCTCTTGGATCCGGTTTGCGAAGTGCGCCCGACAAAGAATCAGGTGGATGATTTGCTGGGAGAAATGATCCCCCTCCTGCGGAGGGGTGCCGCGCCTGTATTGCGCGGCGGGGAGGGTTTTGGATCACGCGAACCCTCCCAGTCAATTTTGCCCGCAAACAAGCGCGGCAAAATTGCCACCCCTCCAAAGGAGGGGAATCCAGGTCGCGTCCTTATCACCACTCTCACCAAAAAAATGGCAGAGCAATTGACGGACTATCTGACCGAAAACGGCGTCCGCGCGCGGTATCTGCACAGCGATATTGAAACATTGGAGCGCATAGAATTGCTGCGAGAGCTGCGCATGGGAAAATTTGACGTCCTGGTCGGAATCAATCTGTTGCGCGAAGGGCTGGACATACCGGAATGCGAATTGGTCGCGATTATGGATGCGGACAAAGAGGGATTTCTGCGCAGCGCGCGTTCGCTGATCCAGACAATCGGCCGCGCCGCGCGGAATATAAACGGCCGCGTGATATTGTATGCGGATAAAATTACGGATTCCATGCGCGTGGCGTTGGATGAAACCGCGCGGCGCCGCGAAAAGCAAATGAAGTATAACGCCGAGCATAAAATCACGCCGCGCGGAATCGTGAAAACCATATTTGAAGAGGTGAAAGACCGCGGGGAAAGAACCGATAAAAAGCGTCAATTCGTTTATTCCAAGACCGGCGTTATGGATGCGGAATCTTTGAAAAAAGAAATAGCGAAACTGACGAAAGAAATGCGCCGCGCGGCCGAAGACCTGGAATTTGAACGCGCGGCAGGGCTCCGCGATACGGTGCATAAATTGGAAGACGATTTGTTATTGCTGGGGGGCTAAAACCATGCGTGGGGTTTTACTTTTTGCGATTTAAATCCCTTAATTGGCCCAGTAAATGTATAATTTCCACGCTGGTGAGTTCTGTTGGTTTGCCTTTGTCCCATGAATAAGTTCCATTGCTGGCAGTAATTTTTACATCCGGATCTTCTATAATTTCGCGGATTTTTTCGGTTTCAGTTCCAGTTTCTAAAAATCCTTTGTTGATTCTGTCGGATCGCCCAAACCATTTTGCATCGCCGTTTTCTTCCTGGTCGCGCAATTGCTTGCTGCGTTTCAGATTCATCATGGCATCCCAAAATTTCCCGCCGCTGCTTTGTTTCGCCCGCCAGCTTTCCGTTATTTTTTGAGATAAGTTTTTGTATTTGCCCAGGGCGAAAAGAACCTCTGCCAAATCTGCGATGACGATGCGCATATCGCTGTTTTCCTGACGTAGCCGTTTTATTTCTTGTTCTGCTTGCGCGGCTTTTTGCGCGGAAGTTTCTTTTGCTGGCATGATTCATTCCTTTGTTTTAATACAAAAACCGCCAAAGAATTGGCGGTCGGGGAGTTCAAAAAATCATAGTAAAGAATGACCCCGCCAGTTTTTGTCCGCTTTCGCTTTCGCTGCAGCGCGACTGTTTTATAACCGACGGCTCCCCGACCTTGTGGCGGGGCGTGCCGATAAAACAAAAGGCGCGTGCCGCGCCACAAGTTTATCGGGCGGATACGGCGCTTTTTATTGCGTCGCTTTACTATGGGCTTTTTGAAGGCCCCGAACCCAAATCCCTTTGGATTCCTACAAATTATACCAATTTTTTTAAGATTTGCAAAACAATTTATTTTGGATAGAATCCAAATATAATGGATGTTCGGATGCAAGAAATTAAATTAAAAAATGTTGGCGAAACGCGGGCCTGGGCGGCGGAATTCGCAAAGACCCTGTGTGCGCCGTGCGTTGTTGCCCTGCACGGCGATCTGGGAATGGGCAAGTCAGAAATCGCGCGCAGCATTATTCAAACTCTCTGCGGCGCGGACACGGTGGTTCCCAGCCCGACGTTCACGCTGGTGCAGAGTTATGAATGCTCCGTCGCATGCCCCCCCTCTTGGGGGGGGCTGTCGCGCCGTAGCGATAGCGAAGGCAGACTGGGGGGGGCTACTTCCGAAAAAAATAGTAATAAAAAGTCATTAAATGAAGAAGTCCCCCCTCGTCGCCCTTTGGGCGACACTCCCCCCCACCGGGGCCCCCGCGCGACAGAGCGGATTTCCCATTTTGACCTATACCGCATTACTGATGCGTCGGAATTGGAAGAAATAGGCCTGGGCCATGCATGTGCGAATGATATTACCCTGATAGAATGGCCGGAAATCGCCGCCGGTTTTCTGCCCGCCAATACTATTCATATTTATTTGGAAGAATATGAAGGTGGCAGAAAATTGGAAATGACAGAATGACAAAGTGACAGAGTGACAGAGTTATTGCAACCGCGCACAAAGTGCGCGGTTATTATTTGTTGCGGCTTTGCCGCAACACCACAACTCTGTCACTTTGTCACTCTTTGCGCAGCAAAGATTGCACCGCCAATGGAAAATCCGCGGCATTGGCCAGATACGACGCGGACGCCAGGAAATCCGCGCCCGCGGCCCAGCATAGTTTCGCCGTCGCCGGATTGATTCCGCCATCCACGCTGATTTTGAAACACAACCCATATTTCCGCCGGGTATTGGCAAGCGTTGAAATCCGATACACTGCATCCGGCAGGAATTCTTGCCCGTTCGGGCCGGGGCGTATAGACATCACCAGAATTTCATCAACCTCTTTTAATATCGGTTTCAATATTTCCAGCGGCGAATCCGGGTGCAGCGCGATTCCCGCCCGCTTTCCCAATTCGCGTATCTTTTTCAGCGCCGCCCGCGCGCCGTTCGTGCCGGTTGATATTATTATGGTATCCGCCCCGGCCGCCGCCGCCTGTTCCGCCCAGATTATCGGGTTTTCGGTCATCAGGTGAACATTCAAATGAGCGTTTGTGTGTTCGCGGATAAAGCGAAGCTCGTCCATGCTGCCGGTTATTCTGTTCACATAAAATCCATCCATCACGTCGCAATGAATCATGCTGATGCCGCCGGATTCAAACAGCTTGTAAGTCGTGGGGCTGCGCATATTAAAACCCTGGGTGCTGGGCATAATCGGAATAAAGGCCGGCGTTTTCGCGATCTTTCTGCGGCGGAATATTTTGGGAAGCCAGGATAACAATCTGCCCCATTTTTCCCGGCGGGCGACATAGTGTTTCGCGCGCGCCGCATCGTTCTGCCAGATTTGTTTGGCGCAGGCGGCGACGGCGGCGTCCGCCCCCAGATTATGAACGGGCAGCCCGAACATCTCGCCCGCCAGATTTTCTATTCCGGGTATATTCGTGCCGCCGCCGGAAATATAGACTGCTGACGGCCCGTATTTTTCTATGTGCCGCGCCAATTCTGCCCGCGCCAGTTCCATGATTTCGCGCAATGCGGGCAGGCCCGCGTCGCACACGTCGGCGCGCGACAATTCGTAACCGGCGTCCGCGACAGCGAATCTGTCCATTTCGCTGGATGCGGCGACAAGGCTGGCCACCTTTATCTTTTCCGCGTCGGGGAAAGGAATGCGCAGCCTGTCGGCTATATCGTTTGTGATTTTAATCTGGCCCATCGGGATCTTTGACAGCGACACGATGCCGCGCGCGGTCCAGCATGACACGGTTGTCCATGCCGCGCCCAGGTCAATGAAGACGGCGGGCGCGGCGGATTTGCGCGCGGCCATCCCGATAAGCACCGCCGGGTCAAAAAAGCCCGCCGATTCTATGTGCGCGGTGCGCAATACGGATTGCGCCGAATGCATGTCTTCGCGCGAATAAGAGATGACATGGAACACCGACGACAGGGCGCAATCGGTCTGGCCGACCGGCAGCGATATGTTCTTGAATCCGGGGATGTCATAGCGCAGCGGGATTATATGCAGCGGCGCCTCGTTCGCGTTCTGCAAATCAAACAATATTTCGGAAATCTGTTTGCCGATGTCGTTCGCGGAAATCTTGCGCGCGCCGCCCCATTCCGTCGTTTTATTGATTATCGCCGACCGCGCGAATCCGAAATCGCCGGTGACATAGGCCGATTCAAAATGCTTTCCAAGTTGGGATTCCAGCTCGTCAACCGCGGTTTTAAGGGCGAACGCGGTGTCGGGCGATTCGCAGATTTTCAGAACGCTCTGCGCGACGCGGCCGCCGCGCACGCGAACGCCCAGCGCGCGGACCGCAGAGGATCCCAGATCAAGGCAAAGAAAAGACGAGTCAATCAGGTTCATGGTTAGGCGCTGGGCACTGGGCACTGGGCACTAGTTACTAGTGCCCAGTGCCTATTTTACAAATGTTCTTTCCGGATCGCGCAGATCCAGGACGCGGATATCGCGGGCGAGGATGTCGGTTTTCTTGTCCAGCTCGGCCAGTCTGCGGATCGCGCCCTCTGCGTTATTTTCCGGCAGTTTGACGATGACGCCGGAATTCAGCGCCAAGTCCCACCGCCGCCCGTCGGTCCATTCCAGATAGTTCAATTCGGCCATGATTTTTGGCGCGCGCGTCACGGCGCCCGCTATGCCGCCCAGATCGTTCGGCAAATCCCCGCGAAAGACCAGCGAGTTTTCCGGCCTCTGCCCCGACGGGCGGTTTATTTTCGTCCCGTCGGCGCCGATTGGATAATAATGCGTTCCGTCCGTCCAGGCGGCGATCGCGGTCCGCATTTGGACCTTGATTTTCAGCGTCCCGTTCGGCATGCGGCGCACGGACGCCGCGTCTATGTCCGGAATGGCGGAAATCCGCGCCAATACGTCGCCCAATTTCACCCGGTAAGTCGGCGTGCGCGGGGAAATGCCGATGGCCGCGGCGATGGCGGATTTGTCCGCCGCGCCGTTTCGCGAAGAAACCGAGATGGCCCGTATATCGGCAAAGCCGCCGCGCCCCATGACCAGCATGGTCAGCCGCACGGAAAGATAGGTCGCGATTATAATGGCGAATGCGAAAGCCGCCCAAAAAAGAAAGGTTTTTCTCATAACCGGAATTATATCAGAAAAAGCGGAAAAGTGAAATAAAGAAACAGCGACAACGATTGCTTTTTACATAGCCCTCAGCAGATAGCCGCGGCTGAACATGCATCTGCGGTAAGATCCGACCGATTTGGATGTCGTGTTAGGCGGAACGGACATCAGCATGCGCTGGCCTATGTCTTGGTTTTCGTTGGATTGGAATGTTACCCACAGGCCCTCCCAATTAGGCATCTGGCTGGCGCCGCTGGGCATCAGCAGCTTGGCCGCGCGGGACCGCGGTATGTGCGCCGGCGCCGTTATACCCAGGCAGGCCCGGTGGTCGCGGACGAACTGCGCCAGGGTCACGTGATCGTTTTCCCAGTTAAGTATGGTCGCGTTGTCTATGCTGCCGCCGTTGGGGGACGAGCAGCCCCAAACCGTAAAAAACAAGGCGCAAAGCAGAAAAAAGGATTTTTTCATAATTCCATTATAATTTAATTGCGTTGACGGGGCAATAGTTTTTATAATGCCGGTGAATGGTAACTGGCGGCTGGTGATCCGTAATCGGAAACCATCTGGCGATATAAGTTATAATACCAATCACCAGTCACCAGTTACCAACCACCAATCACTGCGAGCGACCGGGGGGAGCGAGCATGAACAATGTAAACAAATTCATACAGCTGGCGAATTTCTATAACCAGATGCTGGCCGTCATGGCGGCCATATGCGTTCAAAAGGGCGGCATCCCGATAGAGCAATACGTCGGGCGATTCTTTGCCGCGGACGTTCTGGAATTCCTGGCCGAATACGGCGCAAAGCTGCAAACCGACGATGAGTCTGTCCAGCGCGTCGCCGCGCTGTTCAGGGCGGAATATGAAAAGGCGAAAGATCTGACCACGCCCAGCCAAAAGCCGATATTTGAGATGACGCTGGAAGAATTTGAAAAAGTGATGAACATTTAGGATTTAAGATTTAAGATTTACGGATTTAAGATTTGCGGATTTAAGATTTAAAAAATCAAAAATCATCGGTCTTAAATCTTAAATTAAGCGGTGTTGAAATGAAAAAAACGTTTTTGTGCTTTATGCTTTATGCCCTGTGCCTGGTCCCGCTTGCCGGTTGTTTGAAGGCGCCGGGGCAGCAGGGAGAGGTTCCGCCCTATGACACTGTCCAGGTCATAGACAATCTGGTCGTTGACCAGAACTCGGTTCCGATTTTCCCGCGCAAAGCCGCGCTGACCACCGATACCGCGCGCCGGTTTTCCATAGAATTGCCGAAACGCTGCACCGTGGATTGGGATAACCAGACCATTTTGTCCGTCGTCCCAGAGACGCCGATGGAAATGACGCGGCTGGCGGTCGGCGACCCTCTGCCGGACTTTAACGTGGAAGATTACTCGTTTGAAAAACTGACGGTCAAAGACGCCCTGCAAAAATTGTTAAAGGGGACGAGGATAAGGGTGATAGAGGACGAAGACCTGCCGGACAAAATCACAGGAACCATAAAATCGGGTTCGCTTTCCGACGCGGTTGAATTGATCGCGAAAATGGGCAAGGTCTATTATGCCTATGACGACAACGCGCGCCAGCTGCGCATAGGGGCGCACGGCAAATGGCTGATTAAAATGCCGCGGGACCAGAATATGATAATGGCGCTGCTGGATGCGATGCGCGGCGCGGAGATGCGCAACCTGCTGGTCAACTGGGAAGACAAGACCGTTTCGCTAGAGGGCAATTTCCAGACCGAGCGCGATGTGAAAAAAATAATCGCGGACATGGGGTCGCGCAAATTCCTGATCGCGTGGGACATGGACGTTTACCGCGTGTATCCGCGGACGGACAATCCGATAGTATGGATGAACATACTGCCCGCGATGGGGGAAAACAACGTGAAGATGTCCATTCCCGGCGTCGTAGGGCGCCTGCTGCTGACCAGTCCGGAAATAAATACCAAGACTTTGCAGCAGTTCCTGTCGCAACAGGCGAATCTGGTCCTGATTTCCCAGGGAACGTTCGTGATTCCGAACGGGTGGCAGTCGCGGTTTGACATCGGCCAGTGTTCGCGCGAAGAGCGTTTGGAAACAAACCTGATCGTCGGGGCCCAGGCCACATACGGCGACTATGCCGGAATGAAAAAACTGGATGCCAAGATTGTTCTGCGCACTAATTCCGGCGAAATATCGGCGTTCAACGTGCCGTCGGCTCTTGGCGACAACTATGTCATAATCGGGATACCCACGCATTCGTTCGTAGACACGCCCGAAACCCTTATATCGCCGTTTGCAGAGCTGGTGGTGTTCATGTCGCCCCGCATCATATCCATAGTCCCGCGGCAACAGAATTTCACGCCGGTTTCCGGCCAGGCCCTGCGCGATTATTTGGAAGAGTAATATGAAATCGCGACTTTATATTCTTGCGCCGAACGGCAACGATTTCGCAGAACAACAAATGAGCGTTCTGAGTGGGGCGTATGACGAAGTTTTGCACATAAATAAAGTCATGCCTTTTTCCGATTTGCCGTTAATTGCCGATAATTGTGAAAAAGTTTTCGCCATAGATCCGGATTTCTGCGATTGGAATATTCCGAACTCCGCTTTGGATACGCGCGGGCTTTTGGCGGTATGCCTGGACACCACATCTTACAGCTGGATAGATTTGGAGTATGCGAAAGGCAAAGGCATATCCGTAACAAACGTCCGCGGATGGTCAACGGAAAGCGTCGCAGAGCAGAGTATTTTAATAGCCATGAATCTGGCGCGCAAGCTGCCGTTATTGTTGCAGAATAAAATGGAAATAAATTTTGAAACGATGCGCGGCGCAGAACTGCGCGGCAAAACCGCCGGAATAATAGGATTGGGGAAAATAGGAACACGTATCGCCGAACTATGCGCCGCGTTTGGAATGAATGTTTGCTATTGGTCACGTAAATCACAGGATGACAGATTTGCAAAGACAGAACTGGCGGACGTTTTCAAAAATGCGGATTTTATATTCCCAGCATTATCTAAAAATAAAGATACGGAAGGCATAATAAAAGATTTACTGTTGAAATCTATGAAGTCGGGCGCGATTTTTACCGAAATAAGTGATAATTTTCTATACAATCATAACTTGTTGTTAGACATGGTTAAAAACAATAAAATTTATGGATACGGATTTGAAGAATTGCATCCGAAAAGCTATGAAGGGAATATTTTGGCAGTTCCGCCGGTTGCGTATTATACAACAGAGGCAATGAATAGAAATACGGCCCAATGGCTTGACTGCATAGTCGGCGTAAAAAACAGCGCGGCCATAAATAAACTGAATTAAACGGGAATCAAAATGTTGTTCACGAAACTGGAAAGAAAAATAGCGTTCAGATACCTGCGGGCCAAGGGCCGCGGGTTCGGCAGCGTTATATCATGGGTGTCATTGCTCGGCATCATGCTGGGCGTCGCGACGCTGATCGTCGTTATGTCCGTGATGTCCGGATTTCATCACGTATTGCTGAACCGCATAATCGGCATGAACGGCCATGTCGTGATTTATTACCAGGACGGCGCGATCAAGGACTATGATTTCCTGATTGATAAAATAAGGCAGAATAAAATCGTGGAACAAAACCTGGTCAGCATAATTCCGATCGCCGAAGGCCAGGTGATGATTTCCGCAAACGGAAACAATTCCGGCGCGATGGTTCGCGGGGTGCGCTTGACGGATCTGGCTAACACCGCGGTTGCGAGCAAGATTTACGGGCGGCCCTTGGCAGAGGTAAAGGATAACGAGCTGGTGATGGGGATGAGCCTGTCGCGGTCGCTGCGCCTGACGCTGAACGACAGCGTGTCGCTGATATCCGCCAACGGCGGGACGGCCACGGCATTCGGCACCATGCCGCGCATCATGTCTTACCCGGTGGTGTCCAGTTTCTTTATGGGGATGTATGAATATGATTCCGGGTATGTGTTCATGTCCCTCTCCACCGCGCAGAAATACCTGAACATTCCTGACGGCGTGACGCACATAGACCTGTTCCTGAAAGACCCGGAAAAAACAACCGCGGTGCGGACGGCGCTGTCTGACGCTCTGCCGGCCGGATTCGTGGTGCGCGACTGGCGCGACATGAACCGCGGGTTTGTCGGCGCGTTGCAGGTTGAGTCTAATGTCATGTTCCTTATCCTTATGCTTATTGTGATTGTCGCGGCGTTCAATATCGTTTCGTCGCTGGTAATGATGGTGAAAGACAAGTCCAAGGACATCGCGGTTCTGCGCACGTTCGGCGTGTCGCGGCGCAGCATGATGAAAATATTTATCCTTTCGGGCACATCCATCGGCGTTATCGGCGCGGCGGTCGGAACGGCGCTCGGCATCATAATCGCGGCATACATAGAACCGATACGCCAGTTTTTTCAATGGGCGACGGGTCGCGATTTATTTCCGGCGGAACTGTATTTTCTGTCCGAGCTGCCATCCGACATATCCGCGGCGTCCGTGGTCGGGATAGCGTTGACCGCAATCGCGCTGTCATTCCTGGCGACGCTGTATCCCGCGTGGCGCGCGTCAAAACTGGATCCGGTAGAGGTGTTGAGAAATGAGTAAGATCACTTTTGTTTTTGGCGCGAGTGGGGCGGGGAAAACAACGTCCATAATTCCCAAGATTATGGCGGAAATGGATGATCCGAAAGTTATTGAAATAGATGACATAAAGCGAGAATTGTCGTCAGAATTACCAGATGCCCAAAAGAACAAATTGAGAAATGCGCAGTTTAATGTAGCCATTAAAACTGCGATTTCAGAGAATAAAAATATTATTATTTCTTTCCCGTTCCTGATGCTGAACCCAAAACGAGTAATAGATATTTATAAGGCGGCCAAACTGAAAGAATATGATACAGAAGCGGTATTTGTTCCGGTCAGTTTCAAACGGTCAGAGCAAGGCGTTGATTACAGGTATGTTCAAACTTTACTGGGAGAGCCGACGGGCGAGGTACCGCGCAGATTGAAACCGTGGCGAAATAAAATCCTGCATCTGGCGGTACCTGTCACGCTCAAGATTTTGAAAGAGAGCAAGCAGGTAAACAGAATCAGACTGTTCAATCGCGATGGGACAGAGTTGCTTGATAATAAGATAAAGACATTCTTTGCGGAACAAAATCGTAAATTATCCAAAGAAGAACAAGAAGACTATTCTGAAAAGTTTAAGAAGATACAAAATTTTCTTAACGATCCGGAAAACAGAAAAATCTTTAACCAAAAGCTATATCAATAGTTTAAGATTAAATCTAAATGACGTGGGGAAAAAAATGAGCGGGATATTAAAATCTTTATCCAAGGCGAATGTCGGCGACGTGGTGCTTTCCGTCCGCGACATAGGCCGCACGTTTATAGAGGGCGGCCAGCCGCTGCATATCCTGAAAGGCGGCGGGTTTGACCTGCGCCGCGGCGAAATCATCACGCTGGTCGGGCCGTCGGGATGCGGAAAATCAACACTGTTGCAATGCGTGGGATTATTGGACAAGCCGACGCACGGGCAAATCGTGATAGACGGAATTCCCGTGCACAAGATGAACGATGAAGAGCGCACGTCCGTGCGCCGCAAAAAACTGGGGTTCGTGTATCAGCGGCATAATTTGCTGGACGATTTCACGGCGATTGAAAATGTCCTGCTGCCCATGCTGGCGGATGGCGCGGACGAGGACGCGGCATTCGCGCGCGCGTCGCGTTTGCTGAAATCCGCGAACGTCCTGCACCGCGCGGGACACCGCCCAAGCGAAATGTCGGGCGGAGAGCAGCAGCGAACCGCGGTCGCACGCTCTCTCGCCAATAACCCCGATATATTGCTGGCGGACGAACCGACCGGCAGTTTGGATCCCATGCACGCGGCGACGGTGTTTGACCTGCTACTGGATCTGGTGCGGCGCAGCAAGATGGCGATGCTGTTTGTGACGCATGATATGTCGCTGGCCAACCGCGCCGATAAAGTTATTACCATAAAGAATGGTATTGTTGGATAAATAGACTACCCCGGATTTCCATCGGCAACAAGTTGCCGGGAAATCCAACCCTTCTGAGAAGGGTATCTTCGTGCTCATTAGGTTAAAATTAATGAGCGCTAGTTCCCCTTCGCAGAAGGGGAGGAAAGCTTGGCAGCTATGCTGCCTTGGCTTTCCGGGGTAGTCAATAAATCAAAAAGGAGGAAAGAATGCCGAAAGAAACATCAAAAAACGAACGCAAAATCAGCTGGCGATTTCTGGGCGGCTGGGGATGGATGATATATGTCGTTCTGGCCGTATTTTTCCTCGGCTGGTCGGTCGGACGCTTTGCGCATTCTGTCCATTATCATAAAACGATTATAGAGCAAAAGGTTGCCGCCGCCCAAAACACTAACGTTCCGGCGGCGCCGGCCGAAACGCCACCGGCGGGGGAAGGGGTAAAAACGCCCGAAACCGCGATGCCGGCAGAGCAAACTTGCGCCACGGTTGAAAAGCTTTTGCTGCGGCAATTGGGCGACACCGCATTTTCCGAAGACCCGCGCGATCACTTTCACCGCGCGAACGTGTATTCCAAGGTCAGCCTGCGCGGCTGTCCGGAATCCAGCGAGAGGTTCCGCCGCTTGGCCCTGCGGGAACTGCAAATCGGATTTGCCCTCGGCGAAGACCGGATGGAAGAAAAAACCAAGGCAGAGGTCGCGGATACTTACAACAAGCTGGAAATGAAGGCAGATGCGGATAAGTTTTTTAACAAAATGAAACAGTTGACTGATCCGACGATTGACTTCATAATACAGGTGCAGAGAATTATAGAAGAGCCGCCGCAACGGCAAAATTAATTCGGCGAACGGGATTATGTTTTTTGTTCAAAAAAAACGGTCGGTTTTTTTGGACACTTTTGCTGATTTTTCCGAAACCAAAAATCTTTGGACTTCCGCGCATTTTTGAATCTCTCCGTTACGCCTCTCGTTGGGCATATTAACCGACCGTTTATTTTCCCCATTGCGTTTCGTTTGTGGGTGACGCTGCTCATACTCGCAGGGGCGGATAATATCCGCCCGAACAAAGGGCGTATGCAATACGCCCCTACAAAGCGTCGCGGAT
>WQUT01000048.1 GCA_009781955.1 Pseudomonadota bacterium
ATGGGGATTGAAAACCCGTCCCAGCTGAATGTCCAGCAATTGCGCTTTGCGGTGCTGTCCATCATCGCGGCGGACAAGAAAACCACCCTGATTGGCGACGGCGTTTTGGAACGCATGGCGGACGGATTCGGATTTTTGCGTTCCGCGGAATCCAATTATCTTGCGGGACCGGACGACCTTTACGTTTCTCCGAACCTGATTAAAAAATACGGCCTGAAGACCGGCGATTATGTAGAGGGGCAGATTCAGGCGCCGGCGAACGACCAGGAACGCTATTTCGCATTGGAAACGATAGAGCGGGTAAACGGAGGCGAACCTTCAAGCCTCCGCCACCGCGTGTCGTTTGACGACATGACGCCGTTGTATCCGGACAAGATGCTGGGCATGGAAATGCCGGATGACAAGGACAAGGCCCGCAACCTGTCCGCGCGCGTGATTGACTTGATTTCGCCGACGGGCAAGGGCCAGCGTTCGCTGATTGTGGCGCCGCCGCGGACCGGAAAAACCATCATGCTGCAAAATATCGCGCATTCGGTCGCGACGAATTATCCCACGGTTAAATTGATTGTTCTGCTGATTGACGAGCGGCCAGAGGAAGTAACCGATATGCGGCGCAGCGTCAAGGGCGAAGTTATATCGTCCACCTTTGACGAACCGGCCGCCCGCCATGTCCAGGTTGCGGAAATGGTGATTGAAAAAGCGAAAAGATTGGTGGAAGGCGGCGAAGACGTCGTCATCCTGCTGGATTCCATCACCCGTCTGGCGCGCGCGTATAACACCGTGATGCCATCGTCGGGCAAGGTCTTGACCGGCGGCGTGGATGCCCAGGCGTTGCAGCGTCCGAAACGGTTCTTTGGCGCGGCGAGAAATATAGAAGAGGGCGGATCGCTGACCATCATCGCGACCGCGCTGATTGAAACCGGGTCTAAGATGGACGAAATCATTTTTGAAGAATTCAAGGGCACGGGCAACAGCGAAATTATTCTGGATCGTAAATTGTCGGATAAACGCGTCTATCCCGCGATTGACATCACGCGCAGCGGCACGAGAAAGGAAGAGCTGTTGGTGGGCAAAGACATCTTGTCCAAGATGTGGGTTCTGCGGCGCGTCATCAATCCGATGGGCACGCTGGAAGCGATGGAGTTCTTGCTGGACAAGCTGCGCACCACAAAAACGAATGCTGATTTCTTTCAAAGCATGAATGGGTAAACAGGTGTTCCCCTCCTTTGGAGGGGTGTCGGCGTAGCCGACGGGGTGGTTTTCATCTGTATGAGGGACGATTGGGCGAATTATGAGTTCCCCTCCTATGGAGGGGTGTCGGCGTAGCCGGCGGGGTGGCTTTCATCTGTATGAGGGACGATTGGGCGAATTATGAGTTCCCCTCCTATGGAGGGGTGCCGCCGTAGGCGGCGGGGTGGTTTATGAGATTTTCAAAAAAATACTCTTCGTTGCCCTACAACCAAAATCTGCATAATCGCGCAGCGACCTTACGCAAAGCTGGTAACCTGGCCGAGGCCTTGTTTTGGAACGAAGTAAAAAACGATAACAAATATGAATATGATTGCCGGCGTGATGAGTATATGAATAAACTTGGGCTGCATGTTATAAGAATATCTGACGAAGGCGTCCGACATCATATGGAAATGGAATTGGAATATATTTCAAATGTAGTAAAAGAATTAAAGAAAACCACCCCGTCAATCGCCGCCGGCGATTGACACCCCTCCACAGGAGGGGAATCGCAGGGCGCAAGATATCGGATTAAAACCAATTTTTACGCCTAAAATAATACTTGACAAACATGGTTTAATTGTGTTATCGTGCCGCGACCAGCCACAGGAGAGGATATGGATTTCACAAATAAAACCCTTCTTCCGATGCCGAAAACATTGCTTGGCCTGTATTGGAAGATGTTGAAATCGTTTCCATTGTATTTTATTTTCCAGACCCTGTTATCCACATCGCTGACGGCATGGGGTATAATCAACGGTCCGCTGGTAACCAAATATATCTATTCCATATTTGACAACGGGGTTATCATTCCGGATTTTTGGGCGAACGCGACGCACGCCATTATCATCGCGGCGATATTGATATCTGTCGGCACGCCGTTTTATATATTGAGCAGTGTGGTTTCAAATAGAATGCGCCCGCGAATCCGGCAATGGGCCACCGCCGAGCTTTACGAATACGTGTATTCGCACGACTATAAATTCTTTTTGGATCGGAATATCGGCAGCATCCAATCGTTCGTAAACAAAATATACGACGGGTTTATACCGTTGACCATGGACCTGTTCATACAGGTTGTCGGGATTACTATCGGTCTGGGCCTGGCCAGTGTGATGCTGGGCGACTTGGATATACTGGTCCTGATCGTGGTTATCGGAAATGGTGTTGTAAATCTTGCCTGGTCGTTGCTGAATATGCGGAAGAGCGCGCGTTTGAATGCGACAATTTCCAAACTTGGCTCTAAACTGGCCGGAACGGTTTCCGACAGCATTCTGAATTTTATGAATATAAAAATCTTTGCCAGCCGCAAATATGAACGCGAATACATAGACCGCGAAAGGGATGAAAGTCTGACCGCCAATTGGAACTTTTCCAGATTCAGAATTTCAAAGGATTACATTATCAATATCTTCAACGATATTGTATACATAGGACTGATAATTTTGTGCGCAAAATTGTTTTTTGATGGTCGGATTTTGGTATCCGGATTCGCATTTATATTATCTGTGTTCAACCGATTCGGGCAAAAATTCCGTGATTTGGGGCGGATAATAAAAGATTCCGGTGACAATTACTCTGACGCGCGCCAAGCATTCACAGAGGTTATGGTTGTGCAAACGGTCACCGATCGGCCGCGCGCGAAACCCCTGACGGTGCCGCATGGCGAAATTGACCTGCGCGATATTTCGTTCAAATACAACGACGATTGGGTTGTTCGCGATATGTCGTTGAAAATTAAACCGGGGGAACGCGTCGGCATCGTGGGGTTGTCCGGCGCGGGCAAGACGACTTTGTCGCATCTGCTGCTGCGCCTGTTTGATGTCCAGCGCGGCGGGATTTACATTGACGGCCAGAATATTAAAAATATTACCCAGGATTCTTTGCGCAATCAGATATCGTTCGTGCCCCAGGACCCGGTCTTGTTCAACCGAACGCTGGCCGAAAATATCGGATATGCGCGGCCGACCGCCACGACAGAGGAAATAGAGCACGCCGCGAAACTGGCCAACATTCACGATTTTATCGTATCAACCAAAGACGGCTATGGCACGATTGTCGGAAACCGGGGGATAAAATTATCTGGCGGGCAGAGACAGCGTATCGCGATCGCCCGCGTAATATTGAAAAACGCGCCGATACTGATACTGGACGAGGCGACGTCTTCGCTGGATTCCGCGACCGAGCAATCCATTCAGAAGTCTTTCGGGACGCTAATGCGCGGGCGCACGACGATTGTGATTGCGCACCGGCTTTCCACCCTCCGCAAGATGAGCCGCATTGTGGTTATGGAGCAGGGCGCGATCGCGGAATCCGGCACGCATGCGGCGTTGCTGAAAAAGAACGGAATATACGCGCGGCTTTGGAAAATGCAAAGCGGCGGGTTTATAAAGGAATAAATTTATTAAAAAGGAGTCCCCATGCAATTCACACCGACCCTTCACAAGCTCTCCAACGGCTTGCCCGTGATTTTGGACCCGATGGATATTGAAACTGCGTGCATGTCAATCAGCATCGGCGCGGGCAGCCGCAACGAATCCCCTGCAGAATGCGGAATCTCTCACTTTTTGGAACATATGCTATGCGCCGGAACCAAGACGGCCGGGCGCGACTCGTTCACAAAAATGCTGAATCAGGCCAAGGATCGCGGTGGGTCTATAAATGCGTCAACGTCAGACAGCAGGACGCGTTTTTACGGCCGGATTCTGTCGGAAAATTTTGAATTTCTTTGCGATATTTTGCCGGACATGGTGCTGAATTCCACGCTGTTGCCGGAAAATATAGAGCGCGAGCGCGGCGTCATTCATCAAGAATTGAAACGCGCGCTGGACAATTCGGAAAGACAGTTCGGAATTCTGGTTGATGAAAAATTGTTTGCGGGCACGGGGCTGGAACACATGGTTCTGGGCAAGGCCGAGACTATATCTTCCATCAGCCGCGAAAACTTGATGGACTATTACGGCCGCCATTATTCGTCCGGAAACACGATAATCGGAATTTCCGGAAAATTTGACGCGGATCGCGTCCTGGCCGCATTGGAAAAAGTGGTCGGAAAGATTTCCGCGCGCGATATTCCGGCGGTGGTTCCCACAAAACTCTCCCCGACAATACATTACGAGACGCGCGAAGACAAAAACCAGACGAAAGTATTGATTGGGTTTGAAGATT
>WQUT01000049.1 GCA_009781955.1 Pseudomonadota bacterium
ACAAGCAGGTCAAAGCCTTGCTGGACAAACAGACCGGCGGACTCGGCACCACCCTGCTGACCAACTATGGCATCAAGCACGTGATGCCGTGGAAGCCGTCAACCTGGCCGATTACGACAAAGATTTACAATGATTTGTCCAAATCGTCAGTGGCGATTATACAATCGCTGACGGCCATGGTTGATAAATATTTCGGATATGTCGCGTGGGGTTTGGTCATCGCGGCATGGGCCGTTGGACTGGCCATATGGTTTTCCGTCCTGGGCAAGGTGCGGGGGCTGACGCGGCCATTCCTGGTCTGTCCGCGCTGCGGCCATACTTACGCGGACAAGCGCACAGGATTCATGCTGTTGCGCGTGTTCCAGCCTTGGAAATGGTTTATGTGAGTTCCTCCCCCGACGTGGTCGGGGGGAAATGAAATTCCCCTTCGCTTCAGCGAAGGGGTGCCGAGTGAAACGAGGCGGGGTAGTGGTTGCGTGGCAAAGCCGCGCAATTATAATTACTACCCCGTCTTTTTTGCTCGCAATGCTCGCAAAAAATCCACCCCTTCGCGTGCTTACGCACGCAAAGGGGAATTAAACACAACTGTGTTGGGGGTGGGGATTAATGTCCCGGTGCGATAAGGCCCCTGAATCCGTTGTTTACCAATGCGTCGTGAAAATCAAACAGACGGGCGGCCCGCGCCGCATCGTTGTTCTTGACATCCGCCGCGCCGTCAAGGGTAATGATTTTGTATGATGCTTTGTCCAAAATATTCAGGGCGGGAACGGTAACCGCTTGATACAACCGTATCCGGCGCTCCATAGTCTCTGGGTCATCGTCGTTCCTTTTCGGTTTGCCAACGACTTTTGTTTTTTTGCGATCTTTGGAATGCGCCAAGGCAATAGCTTCGGGAATATCTATATGAAACACAAGGTTATTTATAATCAGACCGTATTCGGTGGAAAGTCGGTTCATCATTTTTATGTAATACTCGGCCTGGCCCACCGAACGCGGAAAGCCATCGTATAAAATATGGTTTTTAAACTCCCCCGGCCGGCCGCACAGTTCGGATAACGCCGCCGGCAAGACATAGGTTGTAATCTGTTTATCGCCCAGCAATTTGCCGTGCCAGACGTCCTTTTTCACCTTAAACCCAAAACTGGTGCCGCGATAAATTTCATGGCTGCGGATATATTCGCCGGTGTCAAGTATTTGCAGCGGCCTTCCAACGGCTTCTTGCAAAAGGCAGCTGTTCAAATTCTTGCCGCAGGCCGGCATGCCGATAAAAATTATATTATAAACGGTAGCCATCCCGGCGTCGGAATCGCCGGCAATGCAATATGCGGCGCGCAATAAATTCAAGACCTCGGTCTCTTTATATATTCTGTATCCCATTAGCAATACCTTTTCCCCACCCCCCTCCTCTGTTGGCGTATTATTATGCAGAAACCGTAATTTGTCAATCGGAATATTAGGAGGCTCTCTGGATTCAAGCAGATTGCGCTGCAATCAAATGGTATTAGAGCCGGGAACTTCCCTTACTTCATCAGGGGGAAAAGAATCACATCGCGCAGCGCCGGCTGGTCAAATATGATGCTGGCCAGTCTGTCTACGCCGACGCCGACGCCGGAAATCGGGGGAAAGCCATGCTCCATCGCGCGGACGAATTCATTATCCGGATTAAACGCTTCCTCGTCCCCGCAGGCGATATTTTTTGCCTGCTCTTCAAACGCGGCCAGCTGTTGTATCGGATTTATCAGTTCGGAATACCCCTTGCATATTTCCGCGCCGGACGCCAGCAGCTGGAACATGTCAATCCGCCGCGCGTCATCGTTATTGCGGCGCGCCAGCGGCACCATGTATGCCGGATAGTTATACAGGAATGTCGGCTGAATCAAATTCGGACGGATTTTGCGCTTGTAAACATAATCCACGATAGCGGGGAGTGATTTGAGCGGCTCCAGCTCTTCTTGCGAAAACATTTTATTGGCGACCAACTGTTTGCGCAATGCGGCCGCGTCGTCAAAGTCCAGTATATTGCAACCGAACAATTCGCCCATCTTGGCGGTGTAGTCCAGCTTTTCATATTTGCTGAAATCCAGCGGGGTTCCCTGGTATTCAATCTGTAAGGTCCCGCGCAGTTTAGTAATCAAGAATTGCATCAATGCCCAGGTAAACTCTATGTTCTTGTTGAAATCCCAGTATGCCGAATACCATTCCACCATCGTGAATTCTTGCAGGTGCATGGGATCCATGCCCTCGTTGCGGAAATTTTTCGCGAATTCAAACACGCGGTCAAATCCGGCGGCGATGGCTTCCTTTAAAAACAATTCCGGCGAAATGCGCAGCTGAAAATCGGCATCCAGCGCGTTATGGTGGGTGGTGAAAGGCTTTGCCGCCGCGCCGCTGGCGACATTTTGCAATATCGGCGTTTCAATCTCTGTAAAATCATGTTCCCACATGAATTCGCGCCACAGACGCGTCATTTGAAACCGGCCCAGAATCGCGTCGCGGGATTCCTTGTTCGCAACGATGTCCAGATAGCGCTGGCGATAGCGGGTTTCCGTGTCGGCCAGCCCGTGGAATTTTTCCGGCAGCGGTCGCAAAGCCTTGGACAAAACAACAACCTCGGCCCCCTTGACCGTAATTTCGCCCGCGGTCGTGTGATAGATTTCGCCCGCAATTCCTATAAAATCGCCCATGTCCAGATTGGTTTTCAGGAATTTGAAAAGCTCTTCGCCAATGTCGCCCAGAGATAACGAGAACTGAATTTCTCCGCCTATGTCATAAATACGCCCGAACATCAGCTTGCCCAGCCACCGCAGCGCCGTCACGCGGCCCGGGACGCGCACGGCCGCGCCGTCCGGCAATTCCCGCGCGGCCGCGATAGTGTGCGTTCTCTCGTATTTATCTTTCCAGACAACGCCGTCGCGCGCGCGAATGTTTTCGGATTTTTGCAGGCGCGCTTCCAATTCATTGGTTGATATTATATTCTGTTCTGGCATTTTTATTTTCCTTGTTTCGCTGTATCATCATAAAATCTGAAAGTAAACACAACCGCGTTTTCACCCGGGGCGCATTTGTAGTCTTCGTTCGCCGCGTAAGGATCCTTGGACAATACGCCGAATTTTTCAGAAACCATCTTTTCGCAGACATCCATCGGAATCTTGTCGGTCGTTATAACAAACTCCGATTCATCGTTGGTCGCGTATAAAAACGAAAGATATTCGCCGCCATACGGATTCTTTATCGGCTTTTGTTCTTTTGTATTTTTATCAATCCGGCCCCACTGGCTGACGATACGCGATCCATCGCCGGGTTTGGGCGGAATTTGCCCCTTTGCCGCATCAGCGCGCATGTCTTGTTCAAACTCGCGGATTTCGGTCCTGATCTTATCTATGTTGTCTTCCATTTTTACACCCGGATTCGCCGCCAGCATTACCAAGGTCGGCAACAGCACCAGCAGGATTCCGAAAAGGAAATCAACCCACACAAACCGCAATATATTCAAAACCTTGAAGACATAGTGCAGGAGTTTTGCCAGCACCCGCAATCCGCGCTTTTTGAAAACCTCCATCAGTTCCGCGACGTTTTTGGTGTCGGTGTCCGACGGAAAGGCATTCATGCCGATGGTTACGCCCAAATACCACAGGGCGAAATTGGCGATTTTCAGCAAGCCGATATCATGCCCCGTAAGGGTGAGGTATTTGATTGCCGCAACCCCGATGCCGCACAATATCGCAACCAGCGAATTCACAATCAACGGAGCAAAGGATATAAAGAAGGCGGCGCGCGGTGATTTTATGGGTTCGTGCCGGACCTCTCCCCCCGATGGGGACCAGTATTTCACCGATAAAACGCGAACGCCGAAAATCCGACAAAAAATCTTGTGCGCCCATTCATGCACGACAATGCCCGGGAAAGTCAGCGTGCCTACGACCTCTTTTGGAATAATCATAATAACCTATCTTTTTTACATCCGTTGAAAGTTTGCACTAAAAATAACTTGATTTCAACAAAAATATATGCCAAAATCGGCGGACTGCGGGCGTAGCTCAGTTGGCTAGAGCGCAACCTTGCCAAGGTTGAGGTCGAGGGTTCGAGCCCCTTTGCCCGCACCATTTTTGAACGCGTCTGTAAAAGGCGCGTTTTGTGTTAGATTTTCACACATTTCATTAAGTTCGGGACTTTTGCGTTGAAAACTAACGATTTTCAACAAATTCAACCTCTGTGCCTAAATCGTCCTAATTTTCATCTTTTAATTGTTTTTTTAATTTTATATGTTACATTTTGACAAAATAAAAAAGCAAATAATATTATGCAGATAAGAACACACAAATGCTTGGCTAAAATAGCAAATAATGTAATACCACAAGATTCTTGGGCTTATGAACATGGTCTTAAATTGTTTTTGCGCACAACGTATAACTGGCGCATGCAATACAATAAATTAATATCTGTTGAAATTCCACTCACAAATCGCTGTAATCTAAATTGCATAGGGTGTATTACATACTCGCCTTTGGTTGTTAATAATAAAGATGCATACGATATTAATACTTTTGAATGCGATATAAAGCAATTGGCAAAAATAGATTACGGCCATAACCGAATTGGGTTTATATCTTTAACTGGTGGCGAGTCGTTATTAAACAATGATATAAAAGAATACATAAAAATCGCGCGACACAATTTCCCAAATACAATTTTAAGGGTTCGCACCAATGGATTATTGATTTCAAAAATGTCACCAACATTTTGGGATGCATGCAAAGACAATAATGTTACATTCGGTCTGACCAAATATCCCGTATCATATATGCAAGATGCGGAAAATATTATTAAAAGGCGCGGATTTAAGTTGAGCATATCCGCATACGGTGGCGATAACAAGCAAATGTTTCTGATACCGTTAGATAAAAATGGCGGGCAGCAAAATTCGCATAAAATATGCCCCCAGGCAAATTGTGGATATATTACTCTTATAAATGGACGCGCGTATAATTGTATGACATCGGCTTTTATAAATAATCTTAACCAATATTTTGGGTTAAATTTTCAAACAACCGACCAAGATAGTGTAGATATTTATAGTATCTACAGTATTATGAAAATTATTGATTTCAAAACCAAACCTATCCCTTTTTGCAGATATTGCGATTGTAATAATTCAAAGTTCGGAATTCCTTGGAGCGTATCAAAACGAAAATTATCCGAATGGGTGAGAGAGTAGTGTTCTTTTGTGCTCTTGACTTTCTATTTCAAAAAATCCCGCGTAATCGCGGGATTTTTATTACATGCTATCCAATCTTTTTATCCTTTCCGCGACCGGCGGATGGGTGGAATACAGACTGCCGACCATTTCGCCAAACGCGGATTTAGAGCCGGGATCAGCGATGCACACCGCCGACATGCTTTTGCGGTTGTCCAAAATCTCCACACGGGAATCGCACGATATTTTGCGCAATGCGGACGCCAGTGCCCGCGGATTCCGCGTGATAAACGCGCCCGTCGCGTCCGCCGCGAATTCGCGTTTGCGCGAAATCGCCATGCGCAGCAGCGGCGTGATAATCCAATTGAAAATCAAAAACGCCAGCCATACGGCGACCAGAATCGCGACCGTCTGGCCCCGATTCTTGTTATCGTCGCCGCCGCGGCTGCCGGATAAAATCATGCGCCACACCATATCCGCCATAAAGACCGTCACGCCCACGCCGGTAATCAGCATCATGTCCAGACGGATGTCGCGGTTGCCGATGTGCGCCATCTCGTGCGCGATCACGCCTTCCAGCTCCAGCCGATCAAGCTTTTTTATAATGCCGCGGGTCAGCGCGACGGCCGCATCCCGCGGCGCGCGGCCCGTCGCGAACGCATTCAGGGAATCATCGTCAATGATATAAACCCGGGGCGTCGGCAATCCCGCCGCAATCGCGACATTTTCAACGCTGCGGAAAACTTGTTTGTATTCCGGTTCGTCGGCGCGGATTTCCCGCGCGCCCGCGGATGACAGCATCATTGAATCGCCGAACGCCCAAGAAATCAACAGCCAGGCCAGGCACGCGATCACCGTCGGAATGGCGACCGTCGCGGTGGTGCTCAAAACCAACGGCATGACGGCCTGGTCCGGCGTCGCGGTCAATGCGACCGCCGCCCATACCAGCAGAAAAACCAGAACGACAAAAATCAGCGGAAAAGCCGCGACCAGAATCGCGGTCTTGATATTGTTTTCACGGATATGATCATAGACGGTTTTCATTTGGTCGTTGGTCGTTAGTCGTTAGTCGTTGGTCGTTAGTCGTTGGTCGTTGGTCGTTGGTCACTTATAGCTGGCGGATAAATTCGTAAGCATTTTTCCAATCCGTTCCAATTCATCTATTATACTTTCTGATTGTTCTTTAGAAATAAACCCAAGATCTTTTGATACATATATCTGAAAAATTAATTCATTTGCAGAGCCACGCGCAATACCTATAAATTGTCTGAATTCGCCATCAGTATTCCGCGCGCCACCTTCCATTAGATTAGAGTTTATGGATATTGCCGCACGCCTGATTTGCGCTACAAGGCCAAATTTTTCAACATCTGGAAAATTTGCCGTTATTTTATAAAGAATTATTGTTAAGTCGTAGGCCCTTTTATAAACATCTAGCTCTCTAACATTATGCATCTCAGCCTCCCCATCGCATTTACCAACAACCAATGACCAACGACCAACGACTAACGACCAACGACTAACGACCAACGACTAACGACCAACGACTAACGACTAACGACCAACGACTAACGACCAACGACTAACGACCAACGACTAACGACTAACGACCAACGACTAACGACCAACGACCAACGACTAAAACTCAACCTTTGGGGCTTTCTTGACGGCGGCTTTTTCATCCTCGTCCAGTTCAAAGAATTTTTCCGGGGCGATTTTGAACAGGCCCGCGATGAGGTTGCCGGGGAACTGGGCGATACGCTCGTTCAGGCCCATCACCACCGTATTATAGAACTGGCGCGCGCTTTGAATCTTTGTTTCCGTATCGGCCAATTCGCGCTGGAGCTCTAGAAAATTATCATTAGCGCGGAGGGTCGGATAATTTTCGGATAATGCGAACAGGCTCTTTAATGTGCCGGAAAGATTGTTTTCCGCCGCCGCGCGCGTTCCCGCGTCGCCGCCGGACATTGCCGACATCGCGCTGTTGCGCGCTTTCAAGACCGCCTCCAGCGTGCCGGATTCGTGTTTTGCCGCGCCCTTGACCGCATTAACCAGATTCGGTATCAGGTCATACCGGCGTTTCAGCTGGGTATCTATGGTTGACCAGGCCTCTCTCGTTTGGGTCCGGCGCGCGACCAGGCCGTTATAAACGGCAATGACATACAATAAGACAACTGCGGCAACCGCGATTGCAATCCACATGAGAGACTCCTTTCTTTTGCATGAAATATTATAGTGCTAAAACGCGCATAGTCAATGGCAAAAAGTGACAGAGTGACAAAGTGACAGAGTTAGAGTTAATGTGTTCGCTTTGCTCACAATCTAATTTTTAATGTTCGCGGCGAAGCCGCGACTGCCACAACTCTGTCACTTTGTCACTCTGTCACTAAAAAAATGCGGCTCTCGCCGCATTTTTTACTTTTTCCAAAAGGCCCAGCCTTTCTTGTCCCCGTCTTCGCCATCGCGGTCGCGGCGCGGACCGCGGTCGTCACGGCGCGGGCCGCGGTCATCGCGGCGGCCATATCCGCGGTCGCCGCCGCGGTCATCGTGGTCGTGGAACTGGCTGCGGCGTTCCTGGAAAGCTTTCGCAGACGCTTCGTCGCGCTTTACCAGTTTGATGTTGATTGCGGAAAGCTTGTTGCCCTTGTCCTCGTCATCAAACGAAATAACGTCGTTCTCGTTCAAGAAACGAATGTCGGCTTTTTTCAGTTCGGAAGAATGAATAAACACGTCGTCTTTGTTGCCACTTTCATTAGCGGTATCCGGTGTTACGAAACCATAGCACTTTTTACCGTTATACCATTTTACTTTTCCTTGACGCATAATAAAGTCCTTTTTTATGCTTGTTGTGGCCCAGCGTCGCCGGGCCTGGAGTTATTATTGCCCAAAGATTTCGCGAATGCAAGAGGAATATTAGCTAGTCATTGGTCGTTAGTCATTGGTCGTTAGTCGTTGGTCGTTGGTCGTTGGTCGCCGGTAGATGTAACGACTTCTTTTTACTAATTACTAACGACCAACGACCAACGACTAGTTACCACTGACCAATTTCAACAGCTCTTCCGCCGCGTTGGCGGTTGCGGCTTTCTTTGACGCGCCCGCGCCGACCGCGGATTTGCCCAATGCCGATACGGAAACGTTAAACACCGGGCTGTGCGACGGACCGCCGGAACCCAAGAATTTATATTCAGGCAATGCGCCGGCGGCCGATTTCTGGACCAGTTCCTGCAAAGTCGTTTTCGGATCTTTCGGCGCGGTCGCGTCGTGGCGCGCGATCGGCGTCCAGATTTCCGTTATGATTTTTTGCGCCGACGCAAACCCACCGTCCAGATAAATCGCGCCGAATACAGACTCCATCGCGTCCGCCAAAACATGTTTCAGGCGCCCCCCGGTCATATGCCCGTGGCGCACCATGCCCCCCAGCCCCAGCGATTCCGCAACGGCGGCCAGCGTTTCCGTTGACACCAGGACCGCCTGGCGGCGCGCCAGCTCTCCCTCGGCCTCGTTCGGGAAAATATCATACAGCAGCGCGGCGACCGACAGGCCCAGCACCCTGTCGCCCAGGAATTCCAGACGCTCGTTATTATGCACCGCGTCCGCCCCGCTCTGTGTCAGCGCGAGGTCTAGCAATTCTGGATTTTTGAATTTGTATTTTAGTTTTTTCATTTTACGAGAACCGAAAACCGAAAACCGAAAGCCGAAGTTTATTTGGCTTTCGGTTCTCGGTTATTTTACCGACATCCCCAACCTGGTCCAGCGTATCTTGTTCGGCCAGGTCCAGACCGCGGCCAGCGGCGCGTAATAATTATGCGAATACCACACGAACCACGCGCGCCCCATCAGGTTGTCGCGCGGCACCATGCCGACGGACGCGCGGCTGTCGGACGATAAATCGCGGTCGTCGCCCATCATAAAGTAATGTCCGTCCGGAACCGTGAACAGCGGCGTGCTGTCGTATTCCGTGTCGTCGGAAATTTCAACTATGCTGTGCCGCACGCCGCCCGGCAGCGTTTCCGTCCATTCGGTCGCGGGAATCACCTGGCACTCATAGGGGTTGCCGGCGCAAACGTCGTCCGATTTGTATTCTATCGTGTATCCGAATGCCGCGGGCTTGTTGTTAACGTAAATCTTGTCGCCTTTGATAACCGTAATCTCGCCGGTTTTCGCATCGGCCATCTGATAGCCGACGCCGCGCAGAGATTTCGGCAGATTCGCGATTATATACGGGCGCGGATTTTCGCGCGGAACCTGTTCGCCGTTTATATACAGCCGCCCGGCGACCATCTGTATCTTGTCGCCCGGCAGACCGACAAGGCGCTTTACGTAATCCAGGCTGTCGTTGGGTTTGCGGAATACTATCACGTCGCCGCGCTTTGGCTCGCTGGCCAGGAAACGGCCGCTCCATAAATTCCACGACCCGAACGGAAACGAATTCCGCGAATATCCGTAAGACCATTTCTTTACAAAGATATGATCGCCTACATGCAGCGTGGGTATCATGGAACCCGACGGGATGTTAAAAGGCTCCAGCAAAAAGCTGCGGAAAACAATCGCGATTATTCCCGCCCAAACCAAGGTATTCACCCAATCGCGCAAGGTTGATGTATATTTCTTTGCCATAAACGCCCTCTTTTATTATCTGGAGCATGATAAACCCCGAATGTCATAAAATCAATATCAAATATTGCGGATATTCCCCAACTGTCGCGTTAACGAAAACATAATCAATAAAAGAATCTAGATTTGTTCACATACCCTATTTCCATGCCGGCGGTATATTCGCCAAATCCGATAATCCCGTCAAATTCGCATAACAATTCGCGACATGCGTCGTGGTCGCGTTCGGCCACTTTTCATACAAGAACTGTCCGTTAGACGTCGCGGACGGTCCGGTCAAAGAGTTCGCGGCGTTGAATGTTCCTGCGAACATACCATTTTGCAATGCGCCCGTTATATTATCAAACAGTCCGTTGCCGATACCGGTCAATCGTGAGCAACTTTGGAATGTTGTGGTGAACATATTCGTTGCCGGCGCGCCGGAAATCCCGGCGAAAAGGTTTCCGGGTATCACACCAGAAAGCCCGCTGCATCCCATAAACGTGCTTTGGAACATGTCGTCGGCCGGCGCACCGGCGATGTTGGCGAACAGCCCGGCCGGGATAGATCCCGTCAAACTGGTGCAAGAAAGGAACGTGGACAAAAACATGTCCGGTGCCGGCGCGCCGGATATTCCCGCAAATAAACCTTCTGGAATTGAACCGTTCAAATTTCCGCACGATTGGAATGTGCCGGCGAACATGCCGGGTGCTGGTTTACCAACAATGCCGGCAAACAACTTGTCCGGAATCGGCCCAGTCAGATACGCGTCGTTATAGAATGTGTTGTAAAACATATTTGTCGTCGGCGCGCCATGCAAACCGGCGAATAATCCCTCTGGAATCGGGCCGGTCCATCCGAAAAGCCCCGAGAAAGAGAACAAAAATTTCGGCGTGCCGTAGACGGTTGCATCCAGTATAGGAAATACTTTTCCGACGTCGCCTGATATGTCCGTAATTAATGATTTGTTCGTGGAACTATAAAATGATATGGCGGCCGCGGCGGTATTGTATTCGCTGGGCACGCCGCCGATGCCGATCGTGTAATTTCCGGCGTTCGCATAAGTATGCGCATAAGTGGTTTGCGTCGTCGTGCCTGCTCTGGGGAGTCTTTCTACCGGCGATCCGTCGCCCCAATCCACCGCGAAACCGCCGGCTGCGGAAATCTGGAAATCAAATGTTTGCCCGGCGCCGACGTTAGATACGGTCACGAAAAATTCGGGCGTTATGCATCGGCCGGAAACGGCGTCATAAGACCAATCGCAACAATACCCGTCTGGATACGGGCCGAATTTCGCGATTTGCGCCGGCGTGATTTCACCGCAAATTATCGGGACTATTTTCGTCGCGGTGGTATTCGTCCAACTGGGGCTGGCCCGATATGCCGCAACCTGGTCCGCGGGCACATGGACCAGCGCGACATTCGCGTTATTTAATCCCAAAGAATTCGCCGCCATGCCGGTGATGGGCGCGTCGCGCCACCACAGCCACGCGTGAAGCGGCGATGCGGACGCGCCCGATGTCTGGAACGTATTGTTAAAGAATCCGGTTGTTCCGGTCGGCGGCGCGATTGTCCACGCGCCCAATGATATTTTTTGCAACGACGGATTCGCGCTGAACGTTGTGTCCAGGAACGCGGCCCCCGCATCGCCGGTAATTTTCGGCAAAAAGTTTTCCGATGTCGTAGAGAGCTGCGACGCGGATGAAAATGTTCCGGTGAACATATTCGTCGCCGGGGTTCCATAGATATCGCCGAACAAATCATCGGGCACCGAACCGCTCAGGCCCGAACAGCCAAAGAATGTATTCTGAAACATGCTGGTCGCCGGCGCGCCGGATATCGCGCCGAATAATTTATCGGGTATGGAACCGGAAAGTTTAGAACAATTCTGGAACGTATTGGCGAACATGCTGGTCTGGGGCGCGCCCGACATGGTTCCGAACAAGTCGGACGGAATCGGGCCGGTCAGATTGCCGCATCCGAAAAAAGTGCTCTGGAACATATAGCCCGCCGGCGCGCCGGTGATTTTCCCGAACAAGGCCGGGGGTATCGCGCCCGTCAATCCGGTGCATCCGTAAAACGTGCCATTATACATATACGTCTGGGCCGCGCCGGAAATTCCCGCGAACAGCTTTGGCGGAATCGGTCCGGACAGACCGCTGTCCATAAAGAACGTGTTGTAAAACATCTGGGACGCGGGCGCGCCGGAAATTCCCGCGAACAAGTTTTCCGGAATCGCGCCCGACAGACCGGGGCAGTTATAGAACGTGCTGTTGAACATGCCGCTGGCCGGCGCGCCGGCGATTCCGACGAACAGGTTTTCGGACAACGGCCCGCTTAACCCCTTGCAGCCGTAAAATGTATTTTGAAACATGCTGGACGCCGGCTTGCCCGTAATTCCGGCGAACACATTCGCGGGGATGCCGCCCGACAACGCCGCGCAATTATAGAAAGTGCCCGAAAACATGCTGGACGCCGGCGCGCCCTTTACCCCGGCAAACAGATTTTCCGGAATCGCGCCCGCCAGTTTGGTGCAGCCGGAAAACGTGCTGCTGAACATGCCGGACTGGGGCGCGCCCTTGATCCCGGCGAACAGATTGTCAGGTATCGGCCCGGTCAAGCCGGTGCAGGCTGAAAACGTTCCGGCGAACATATTTCCCTGGGGCGCGCCCTGGATTCCGGCAAACAGATTTCCCGGTATCTCGGTCAGGCCGGTGCAGCCCTGGAATGTATATTGGAACGTCTGGGTGGACGGCGCGCCGACAACGTTCGCGAACAAGCTGCCCGGTATCGCGCCGGTCAGTTTCGTGTTTCCCGCGAACGTGCTGCTGAACATATACGGACCCGGTCCGCCGGAAAGCCCGGCGAACAAAGTGCCTGGAATCTCGCCGGCCCATCCGGTAAGGCCAGCGAATGTCTGGTAAAACTGCGGCTTTTTATCGGCGGTCGCGCCGATAATCGGAAATACCGCGCCGGCGTCGCCGGACACCTTCGTTATGCTGGCCTTGTTCGCAGAGGCGTAAAATGTAATCGCCGGGGTATTGACCGCGTTGTTGTATCCCGTCGCCAGCCCGACGACGCTGACGACATAGTTTCCGACCGACGAATACGAATGCGAATAAGTGTCCGCGGTCGTGCCCGCCCGCTCTATCCTCTGGACCGGCGTTCCGTCGCCCCAGTCAATCAGATAGCTGCCGGACGCGGAAATTGCAAAGTCAAACGCGCCGGATATGTTTGTCAGACCGACCTGGACCCTGCCCCATTTTTTCATCAGCAGATCTACGGCGGTGTTCACGGTGTTCGTATCAATCGCGACCGTGGTGGCCAGGACATTGTCGCAATAGTTGGTCAGATCATATCCGTAATTCAGTTTCTTGTTCGCGATGTCTATCGCGCACAGCAGATACTGCATATTCGCGGCGGCCGTCGGATTCGCGCCGGCGGCGGTATTTATCGGAAGATTCAGATTCCACTTTTGCTGGATGTAATTGTGCAGGTATTGGACGTTGGCGACAGGCCCCGCATGCGCGCCGGCAATAAAAAACAATGAAAAAACCGTGGCAAACAAAAGGCGAAGCAGCCCTCTCATAACATTCTCTTTAACATTATGAAATCTTAGCAATTATAAACAAATCTAGTAAAGGGAATTTTTGAAACAGGTTCTTATTGAGGAAGCGGCAGCGGCTGGGTCGGAACATTAAAGCTGCCGGTTACAGTATACGCGCCGGCCATGCTCTGGGTAACCGCGGTTGTCAGAACCGCATTGTCGGCCAGCACGCCCTGGGCCGCCGTCGCAAGGTTATCGTGCAGCAACTGGGCCGTCACCAGTTTTCCGGTCGTATCCGCGCCGGCGGTCAGTGTCGCCGAATCCATGGTGTCTGGCGCGGGTATTGGCGGCAATTGCGCGAACGGCACTTTGCCCGTCTCGTCCAGGGTCGCGACGCCGCCGGCGACACCCTTGGCCGATAACGGGACGGCCGCGGATATAATCCGGTCAACGTAATCCTGGCTGGTGACGGCGGCGAAAGCATCCGCCGAAAGAATCGCAAATGAACCAAGGCAAATTAGAAAAGCGGCGTTTTGTGCGGCAAGCAAAAAACGTGCACGGAATAAGTTCACAGCGCGCCAAAGCCCTATATTCTTGTTTATGATGAGCGTTATCCTTCCTACGATACTTTTGATTATACTGATTTTAAAAATTTAAGGCAAACGGATTTTTTTTCTTTGCTCTTTTTTATATTTATATTGCGCGGGTTCGGATAATTTCTTAAAATTCGGCCATGCTGACTTTGCGAACTTTGATTTTCAACGGGATTCAGGCGACGCCGATTGACGTTCAGATTCAGATTACCGGCGGTTTGCCAAAGCCGGAGTTTCATCTTATCGGACTGGTGGACAAGGCCGTCGCGGAATCGCAGGAACGCATACGCAATGCCTTGGCCGCGATGAACCTGTCGCTGCCCGCGCGGCGTTTGACCGTCAACCTCGCGCCCGCGGACATTGAAAAATCCGGCGCGCATTTTGACCTGGCCATTCTATGCGGAATATTATGCTCCATCGGCATTCTGCCGGAACAAGAACTAGCAAAATACGTAATCATGGGCGAGATAGGATTGAACGGCGCGCTGTTGAAAACAAACGGCATTCTGCCCGCGTCCGTCTGGGCGGCCGAAAACGGATACGGCATAATTTGTCCGGCGGACCAGGGGCCAGAGGCGCGCATATCCGGGCACACCGATATTCTTGCGCCGCGGCACATCCTGGATTTAATCAACCATTTCAAAGGCGTGCAGATTCTGCCGATTCCATCGGCCATAGGCTTGCCGCCCGAAGCGCGGGCGACGGATGGGTGTCTTTCAGATATTCGCGGCCAAGACGGGGCGAAACGCGCGCTGGAAATCGCGGCGGCCGGCGGTCACGCGATGCTGATGATCGGGCCGCCGGGATCGGGCAAGACCATGCTGGCATCGCGGCTGCCGGGCATATTGCCGCCGATGACCCCGCGGGAAATTCTGGATTGCAGCGTGATTTATTCCATCGCCGGAAAGCTGGGGCCGCACGGATTAATATCGTCGCGGCCATTCCGCGCGGCGCACCATACGGCCAGCGCGGTCGCGCTGTCGGGCGGCGGCGCGGACGCAAAGCCCGGCGAGATTTCGCTGGCCCACAACGGCGTTTTATTTTTGGACGAGCTGCCTGAATTCCAGCGGCAAACATTGGAAATCCTGCGCCAGCCGATGGAGTCGGGGACAATAATGATTTCCCGCGCGCGGCGGACCGCGACATATCCCGCGCGATTCCAATTAATCGCCGCGATGAATCCGTGTCCTTGCGGGCACCTCGGCAATGCCGCATTGTCATGCTCTCGCGCGCCACGATGCGCAGAGGCTTACCAGAATAAGATTTCCGGACCATTGCTGGACCGGATTGATTTGCATACCGATGTTGACGCCGTAAATCCATGGGATATGGCGGATTCCGATAAAATCGGCGAATCTTCCGCAACCGTTCGCGCGCGCGTCATTGCGGCGCGCGACAAACAACTGGCCCGATCGCGCGAGATGTTCGGCGCGGAAATTTTGAACGCGCATTTGGATGGCAAGAATTTGGACGCGGCGTGCGCCCTGTCCGATGCGGCCGTCAAATTCCTGAACCAGGCGGCCGAGAAAATGGGAATGTCCGCCCGCGGGTATCAGCGCATAAAGCGCATCGCGCGCACTATCGCGGACTTGCGGCATTCCGATGCCGTTGAAATCTCCGACATTGCCGAAGCATTATCATACCGACCGATCAACAGGGGGAAATACGGGGCGTAACCCTAAACCCGGGAACGAATATGAGCGATAATACCAGATATCTTTCCGCCACACGCGAAGAATTTTTGCGGCTGAACGGCGCGGCCGAAACCACCGAACCCCTCGGAATGCAAACAATTCAGAACGCGGCGGTCGGTCCTTGGCGGCCAAATATCCGGTTAAAAAAACAACCGATAAAGAATCTGAAAATTTGGAAATGCGCGCAACTCGCCCCCGCCCAAGATTTGCTAATCGGCAAAGCCGGCAGGAAACCGCCGCGGCGCGAAAATTACATGGACAAAGACGTAATTCTGCTGGGCTATGCGGAATCGTTTTTCGGGCATTTTCTGGCGGACAGCATGTCGCGGGCGTGGGTCACGTTGGACGAAAAATACGCGGATGCGGAATTCGTCGCCGTCAGGTCGCCGGACATGACGGACTTTATGGAAAAGCAGGCGCGGGAATTATACGCGTTGGCGGGGGTAAAAAATCTGACCCTGATACGCGAAAAAACAAGATTCAAAAGCGTGACGATTCCGGATTCTTCATTTGATTACTCGCGCGGACTGTTTCATAAAAAATTCGCGGACACTTTCGCGCGGATTGCGGATGGGGCGGCATGCGGCCGGATTCCGGGTTCGCCCGTCGCGCGTCACCGCGCGCTGGCGCGCCGGAACAACACAAAGAAAATCTATCTCTCTCGCACACATCTTGATAACAACCCCACGCTTGGCGAAGAAGGCATAGAGAAGATATTCAAAGACAACGGATACGCCGTCGTTCATCCCCAGGAATTGCCCCTGCGGGATATGATCAATGCCGCCGCCAATGCCGCGCATATCGCGGGGCTAGAAGGCACGGCGCTGCATTACAGTTTGTTTTCCAGGGATGGGATAAATCTGATCTGCATCAACCGATACAACGCGGCTATTCCGATGCAGATTCTGATTGATAAGTTAAAGGGCATCAATGCGACGTATATTGACGCGTCCGTTGATCCCTTTTCGCAGCGGAAAAATGAAAGCCCGCTGACCATCGTCGGATTGAACGGCAACATGCGGCGGTTTCTGGATGACAACGGGTTCGGATACGATGCGGATGCAATGCGCGCGGCGGACGTCCGGAACATGAAAATATTTATGAAGATTTGGCGCGCGCGTCACAGATGGCTGCCCAAATGGCTAGCGCAGTTTATAACCGTGCTGATTCCATTGCGCAAATGGCGCAAGTCCGCGCGGCGGGCGTTGGGTGTTTCATTTCAGGGAATTACCCGAAAAGAAATTAGTGACAGAGTGACAGAGTGACAGAGTTTTGGCAGCCGCGCTTTGCGCGGTTTTTAAAACTCAAACCTCACCCCCAGCTGCAGAGAGCCGTAAACAACGTTCTTGGCGCTGAACATATCTTTGGCCCTATGCGATACCGCGGATGCGTCCGCCGCGTTGTTCAGTTCCCACTTTATCCGCGGCAGGTAATTCACGCGCAGTCCGAAATCCAGAAATGCATTGTCAGAGAGCCCGTAAGACAATCCGGCCGCGGCCGACAGCGCGATATTTCCCGTCCGGGTTTCGGATGTATAGAAATCCAACGTCGGGCTGCCGCTGGCGGGGACGCCAAAGAACTGCATTGACGCGTCGCCCGACAGATCGCCGTAAATATCGGTCAGCGACATGACGGTCTTGGACGATGCGTATCCCAGCCCGACCCCGACATACGGGATCATCTTGCATTGGCCCTTGGGCCCTTCGCATCCATTATAAAAATCATAGTAAAACATCGCGGAAAAGATTTCCGTGGAAACCGTGGAACTGACGCCGCCGCTTTGAATGAACAGCTTTTGCCCCAGGTCGGTCGCGACGGTGCCCTCATACAATGGCAATGAATTATATTCAGCCTCTGCAATATGGTCCCAGTTGGCCTCTATCCGCCAAGACGGATTGTTTGACAAGACCCATCCGATCCCGACCCCGCCGATCCATGACACGGATGAAAAACTTTTTTTAACCGGCAGATTCGCAATATTCACCTGGCCTATTGGGGAAAATCCGGCGTTAAGGCATGCCGAGGGGGAGCCGCCGCAATAGCTTTCGCCCACCAATGTCACCCCGTCGGATGTCCAAAACGGTTCGGGGGTCAGCGCGCCCAGGTCGTTCTGCATGCTGCCGAATCCATACGCCCCGCCGCCGCGTATGGCGAGGGTAAACCGTCCGCCGTCGTCGTAATAATAGGCATCGGGATCATAGGGCGGATACTGCCAGTTCGCATGCGCCGCGCCGGCGCAAATGGCGGATAGCAACCAGCAAAGGGCAAGCGGCTTGTATTTCATATTCGTTATTATACCATAATCTTCCCCCTTGTTAAAGGGGGAAAATCAATCAACTATATCCTTGAAAATTTCCGCCGGGATCGTGCCGCCGGTGATATTGCTCATGGGCGAAAAATCATCGTTCCCGACCCAAACCCCGATGGTCAGGTCATTCGTCGCGCCGACGAACCAGGCGTCGCGGTAATCGTTGGATGTTCCGGTCTTGCCCCCTATGGCCCCGGCCGCGGCCGCGCGGTGGCCGGTTCCGCTGGCGCGCAGAACGCCGGCCAGCATTCCGGTCATATACCCCGTGGTATCGTCGGACAGCACGCCCAGCCCCCCGTCGCCGTCGCGTTGATACAATACCTGGCCCGAAGGCGTCAGGATTTTAAGAATCGCATAAGGCCGGACGGCGTATCCGTTATTCCAGACCGTGTTATACATGGCCGTCAGATTGACCAGGGTCATTTCCGACGATCCGATGACGGACGAATATTCCCGCCGCAGATTCGCGCCCACGCCCAGCCGCCCGGCCATTTTCAGAACGGCGTTCAGCCCGAATTTTTCCGCCAGCTTCAGGGGCACGGAATTCACGGACTTTGCAAACGCGGTGCCGAGAGTTATATCGCCGTAAAACTTTTCATTATAATTTTTCGGATGATAGTCGCCGATTGCAAACTGGCTGTCGTTCACCATCGCATCCGGCGTCATGCCGTTTTCCAACGCCACAAGATACACGACCAGCTTAAAGGTTGATCCCGGCTGGCGCAGCGCCAGCGCGCGGTTGAACTGTGACGATTGGTAATTGGTTCCGCCGACCATCGCGCGCAGCGCGCCGTCGCGCGACATCGCCACAGTCGCCGCCTGGCCCGCCCGCTTGTCCCGCGCATCGGCGATTTTGCGACGTATCACCGCGGCAACGTGTTCTTGCATATCGCTGTCCAACGTGGTATAGACAAGCAAGTCAGACGACACATTATCACCGATTATGCCCGCAACCTCGTCGCCGACATAGTCAGTCCAATAACGAAACACGTTTGTGTCCGGCGCGGGCGTCACGCCGTGCAAATCGGCCGCCGCCGCCCGCGCCGCGTCCAGCGTTATGAATTTCTGCCGCACCATTTCCACCAGAACGACGCGCGCGCGCGCGATGTTTTTGTCCGGATTCTTCATCGGGCTGTATGCGGTCGGGGCCTTTAGCATCGCCGCAATCTGCGCCGCCTCGGCCAATGACAAATCTTTCGCCGTTTTTTGAAACAGCTCGCGCGCGGCGGCGTCAATTCCGCGCATGCCCTTTACCAATGACACGCGGTTCATATACAAATCCAGAATCTGTTCTTTCGTGAAACGGTTTTCCAGCCAATAAGAAAGTATGACCTCTTGCACCTTTCTTTTTATCGTGCGGCGCGGCGACAGGAATATGTTCTTGGCCGTCTGCTGGGTCAATGATGATCCGCCCGCGACAACGGCGCCCGCGCGCAAATTGGACAAGACCGAACGCGTCATGCCGCGAATGTCGGTCGCGCCGTGGTCAAAGAAACGCTTGTCTTCTATCGCGACCATCGCCTGCCACACATAGGGCGGCAGACCCGATACCGAAACCGGACTGCCCATGATTTTATTGTTGCTGCGGATTTCATAGCCGTCCTTGTCTATGAACGTAATCGCGGGCGTCCGCGTTTCGTGCAGCATGGAGTCCAGCGACGGCATTTCCAAAAACGCCAGCAGAATATACACCCCGGCCGCCGCCAACGCCACCAGGCCCAACGTGAACAGCCACATGACGATGCGCCATTGCCATGCGACCTTCTTCTTCGGCTTTTGAGGTGATTTGTCTTTATCTTTTTCCATGGTCGGATTATACCACAAATCTACAACAGAGCGCAGCCATATTTTCAAAAACTATTTGAACTTGATAGGAAAGAATGCTATATATTCCTCGTATTAATTTATTACAACCCAAAAGGATAAAATATGAAAAACTCTTTACTAGTTGCCGTGGTTGCCACGGTGTTGCCGCTGGCCGCATGCGCGGATAAATCCGATTACAATGTAATCGCGGCGCAAATTGCCAATTGCAAAACGGTGCAGCCGCCTTTGACGCAAGGGGGGGATTACTTGGTCCTTTGCGATGCGACCGACCAATTGGTCGCCATATCGCAAAAAGAAAAGACCGAGAAATTTATGACCGGCGTGCAAAGCGGCGATGATATTCCAAAGATGCAACAACCCGGAAAAATCCTGATTAACGTGGTGCCAAACGAAAACTGCTATCGGGTTCTCGGCGACGGCGTTGACCTGACGAACCTGCCCACGGGGGACCGGGACTGGTACGCGGTGAAGGTTTGCGCGGAATAACAGCTGTCACTCCGGCGAAGGCCGGAGTGGGGCTTTTAAATATCAAAATTACAAATATATTCAAACTTTACGTAGGTAAAACGAAATTATGTAGGGGCAAATAATAATGCCGCCCCTACGGTTTGGAGGCCCGCTCCGGCCTGCGCCGGAGTGACACCCTCATTTTAACGACCTGCGTCGTTGCTTCTATAAATTCATTGAATCGGCGGAAAAAAGCCTTATAATCCAGGGTATGAAGAAATTGTGCCTTGCATTTTTTATCTGTATTCTGCCGCTGGCGGCCGTGGCGGGCGACGCAAAGCCCGGTCCCAACGCAAATGCCGGCCCCCGCAACACCGCCAATACGGCGGGGAAATCGTATTACAATAAACAGAGAAACCTGAATGCGGCTTTGTTCATGGCCATGCTGCCGCCGGCGGCAACGACCGATAATGCGGGGATAAATTATGACAAGTTGCGGGATATCATCGGATCGTGCACAAAGGCGTGGCAGTCAAAATACGCGTGGGATTATATCATCCGGTGCCCCGCGCGGCCCGAATTGATAGAGCTTTCCAAAAAAAACCCGGACGCCCGCTTTGTCAGCATCCCGAAAACAAACAAGGAATTCGCCAAGCTGGCGCGGTTGGATAAAATCCTGGTGAATGTGAATCCGTTCGGGGCCCGCGCGCGCGACGGGGAAATTACAAAATGCTATCGCATTATGGCGGACGGAACCGATGTGGCGAATCTGCCCGACGGCCCGTATGCGGTTAACGTGTGTCTGCCCCCGCGCTAAGGGCTTTTTCAAATTCCGCCTCGTCCCAAACCGCGACGCCCAGCTTTTGCGCGGTGGCCAGCTTTGATCCCGCGTCCGCGCCGGCGATGACTATGTCGGCTTTCGCGCTGACGCTGGATTGCACTTTCGCGCCGAGATTTTCCAGGATTTCAGTTGCCTCTTCCCGCGTGTGGTTTTGCAATGTGCCGGTAAGGACGATTTTTTTCCCAGATAACGGCCCCCGTAGGGGCAAATGATTATTTGCCCCTACATTTTTCGGATTGATTACCGTCAGATGTTTCAGCAATTCGTCCAGCGCGCGCGCGCTGTGATGGTCGGCGAAGAACTTCATAATCTCATTCGCCATCACGCCGCCGATGCCTTCTATCTTTATCAAGCGTTCTGGGACTTTGCCGATTCCCTTGACCTCTGCCAGCGGTTCCGTCATCGCCGCGCGCAGTTCGTTCAGTGATCCGAATTCGTTCGCCAGAACCTTTGCCGTCGCCTCGCCCACTTCTGGAATGCCAATCGCGAACAGCAGCCGGTGCAGGTCAATCGCGCGCCGCGCGTTTATCGCGGTGTCTAGATTCGCGACCGATTTTTCGCCATAGCCGTCCATCCCGCGCAATTCATCGCCGTGCATAGGGATCAGATTCCAAATGTTCGCCGGCGATTTCAGCCAGCCGAGTTCCACGAATTTCTCTATGTGTTTTGCGCCAAGGCCCTCTATATCAAATCCTTTGCGGGAAACGAAATGCTCCAGCTCGCCCACTATCTGGGCCGGACAGGACAAGGTATTGATACAGCGGCGCGCGACCTTGTTCGCTTCCTGGACCACATCCGCGCCGCAGACGGGGCATTTGGTCGGGAAATGATACGGATGGCTGTGTTCCGCGTGTTCCAGCGATTCTACAACCTGGGGGATGACGTCGCCCGCGCGTTGGACCACAACCTTGTCGCCGACGCGAAAGCCCCGCCGCTCTATCTCGTCCGCATTGTGCAGCGTCGCGCGCTGGACCACCACGCCGCCGATATTTATGGGGTCAAGCTCTGCAACCGGCGTCAAGACGCCGGTGCGCCCGACCTGGATCGTAATATCGCGAAGATGCGTAATCGCGCGGCGCGCCGGAAATTTATATGCGATTTCCCAGCGCGGGGAATTAGCGGTGGAACCCATTTTTTCCTGGGTAGCGACATCGTTGACCTTTACGACCAGGCCGTCTATATCAAACGGAATTGACGAGCGCGTATCCGCGATGCGATTGTAATATTCCTGAATTTCTTCCAGCGTGCGCGCGTGTTTGCACATGTGGCGGGTCGTTTTGAACCCCCACGATTCCAGCAAGTCAAAATATTCCGATTGCGTTTTCCAGGTCCGGTCGGACACTTCGCCCCAGGTATAGGCCAGCGCGCGCAGGCGGCGCTTTGCGGTGACGGCCGGGTCCAGCTGGCGCAATGAACCGGCCGCGGCGTTGCGGGGGTTTGCGAAAACTTTTGCGGATTTGTTTCCGGCGGCGGCGGCACGCTCCGCCTCTTCATTAAGCGCGAAAAAATCGCTGCGCATCATGTAAACCTCGCCCCGGATTTCCAGCACAGATGGTATAACCCCTGCCCTTGCGGCAGGGGTCGCCGAGGCACCTTCTCGTGCTCGGCGGGGGATGGGTTCATTAGTCA
>WQUT01000050.1 GCA_009781955.1 Pseudomonadota bacterium
CGTTAGTCGTTGGTCAGTGGTCGTTGGTCATGGCGTTCAAATTTGAAACGATGATTTTAATCTGATAATACCTGTCTACTAACGACCAACGACTAACGACCAACGACTAACGACCAAAAATTCCCGCATGGCCGCGGGAATTTTTTTCTTGTTTTTTCCCGCATGATTTTTTGGTATAATGTCTGAAAGGATGGGACGGAATATAATGAAATTCTCCCGCATTTTTGCCGTTTTAACGGCGGTTGCCGTCGGTCTGCCGTGCGGCGCGCGCGCGAACTATCCCGTATATCCGGGATACCAGCCCGCTGTCCAGGCCTATCCCGCGCCGCCGGTAAACGTCCAGATGGCCGGATATCAACAGCCGGTAGTCACCCAACAATACGCGCCCGCCGCCGCGCAGCCCGCGCGTGTGACCGGGCAATTGCCGCCGGTCGGATCCAACGCAAATATCGCCGGACGCCAATATTACCGGCCGGCCGATTTTGACCGCTTGGCCGATAGCGGGCTTTACATCGGGCTGTCCGTGGGATACACAATTTCCGTCGCGGGCGGAATAACCGCGGATTACGCGCGCCAGCCGAACGCATGGTTCGTTCCCGGCGCATTCGCCCAGGCAAATTACAAGACCGACACCGTCCTGCCGCTGCAAATGTCTGTCGGCGCGGCGATCAACAACGATATCCGCGTGGATTTCTCGTATACGCGCTATGGCGGGATTTCTTATCCCGATCATGTGCGCAGCTCTGACGGAATGGGCGGATTTATTGATGTCGTTGCGACCGGCGGCGGAATCACGGCGTCCGCGACCATGCTGAATTTGTATTACAATCTGGATTCTTACACCGGATATATCGCGGGCGGGGCGCTGCGCCCGTATGTCGGCGTCGGCGCGGGCATCAGCACGAACACTATTTCCGACTATCTGGTGTATGACAACAGCTTTTATTCCGAGGTTCCCGTCGGCACGCCCAGCCCGGCCGGCAAGCTGACCGCCATATCCGACATTTACGCCTATCATGCGGGCGGCACGATGGAACAGCTGGCATACATGCTGGAAGGCGGCGTCACGGCCGAACTGGAAGGCGGATTGAAAATGGACTTTTTCGTGCGCTATAGCGGATTGGGCAAGGTTCAGAATTCAGGCAGCATCGTCGTGTCCCAAACGGAATGGCTGGGGACCGGCATAGGAAATATCGGGGGTGCCGGCGCAGAGGAAATGGCGCCTTATGACAGCGTGTTTCACTATACCAACTGGCGCGAAAGCGGAAACCTTAGCATGTTAGACGCCGGCGTCAGATTGAGATTGCAGTTTTAACATGCTGCGGTAAAAACCGACCGGTTATTTCCCAATCATTATGATTGAAATCAAGCAATATTTTATACCAAACGCGGCCGGCATGGCGGGGGAAAGTCCGGCATGTCTTTTATCCCGCGAATTTGCGGCCGCTGCATGGCGCCTTTTTTTCTTGACTTTTGCGGCCTTTCATTATAGCATCCACGCCAGAAAACAAGAGGATAAGCCATGCCACGCGTATGCCAAGTTACAAATAAAAAGACACAGGTCGGGATGAACGTATCCCATTCTCACCGCCGGACAAAACGCACTTTCAAGCCGAATTTGCAGACGTGCAAGTTCCATAGCGATATTTTGGGCCGTGATTTTTCGCTGTTGCTGTCAACCGCGGGATTGCGCACGCTGACCAAGCACGGCGGATTGGACCAATATGTCGTGTCAAAGCCTGTGTCGCGCCTGACGCCCGACATGGCCGCGGTAAAGAAAGCGATAGAGAAAAAATTGTCCGCGACGAAAAAGCCGGCGGCCAAACCGGTGAAAAAGCCGGCACACAAACCAAACAAATCCGCGCGTTTGATTAAAAAGACCGCGGCAAAGAAAACAGAAACAAAAAAATAAAGTTATAAAAATTTGTCAGAATGGCGCAGATACGAAGTTGTTGGCGAGCGAAGTGTATTGCTATACATGAACGAGCCAACAACGAGTAGATGTGCCATTATCACAAATTTTTCAAGAATTGGCCTTGTGGCGGAATGGTAGACGCGCTTGACTCAAAATCAAGTTTCGCAAGAAGTGTGGGTTCAAGTCCCACCGAGGCCACCACCCTTCGCTGCTGCGCAGCTTCGGGTGGCACAGCCGCAATTTTCCGGCGCGTGATGCGAGGACAGGACCTTCGTTGCTTCGCAGCTTCGGATGGCACAGCCGCCCGAGCGCGCGGAGTAGTAGAAATAAAAAACACGGACTTTGTCCGTGTTTTTCGTTTGGTGGCGGTTAAAATAATACCCTTTCCCTCAGCGCGCCGAATCCGACCTCTATCTCGTCGCCCTTGGCATTTGTGCGCGCAAGGACGAGCTTTGTATTATTCAAATCGGCGGCGGTCAGGCCGGTTATCATATACGTGCTGTTGATATTTCCCTTGCCGTCGCTGCGGATGATCGGCAGGCTTATATCTTTCTTTGCCTTTACGCAAATTATAATTGTTTGGTCTATGCCGATCTGCTTTATGTCACAGCCCTTGATGTCATACGCGTATATCTTGTATTCCATATCGGGCATCGCGCCGGAAAGATCAACGGACATTTGCAAACCGCTGTCTTTTTCGCCAAACTTGATGGTGCCGATTCTATCCTCGTCGGCGTTATTTTGAAACATTACCGCCCGCAGGCGCGTTATTTCGTCCTGTTGGTGGGTTTGGACATATTCCACATTCCGGCCGCGATCTCCGCCGCCGCATCCGCCTATGACGGTCGCCAGTGCCAATGCGGACGAAAGAATGCATATTCTCTTGAAATTGCGCTTCATAAGATTCTCCTTTATTTTATGCTTTCGCATTTTATCGGATTTCTTTATGATTTTCGCTAGGATTCAATCCCCCTGGGGTTTCGGAAAAATTTTCTATTGCCAATGAAACAATTAATAGGAAAAAACATGTAATAACATTATATTATCCCGGGCGATATCAAACGGTTTGTGACTTAAATTATGGCTAAATTACAAAATAATACTTGACATTTATATCAAAAAATATTATAATGCTTAGTGTTAATCGCTGCTGCTTATGGTAGTAGCTCCCGCCGAGCGCTGGGCTCGGCATTTTATTTTTCTGGGCGATCATATAATGAACAAAAGAAGAATTTCTGTTTATATAGACGGATTTAACTTGTTTCATAGTGCTTTGCAAGAAAATTTCTCTAATACCCCCTTGGACAAGCAGCGTTGGCCGGAATTAAGATGGCTTGATTTAAGGAAGCTCGCTTTGAATTTCATAAATCCTAAATTGGAAAATTTGACGAGTGTTTATTATTTTTCTGCCCCGATTTTATGGAAACCGGCAAAGGCAGCAAAGCATAAAGAATATATGAATGCATTAAGAACAGTAGGAGTAGAAGTTATTTTGGGCCAATTTAAGGAAAAAGATCGCTCTTGCCCTTTGTGTAAACAACAATACAAGGCCCATGAAGAAAAAGAAACAGATATAAACATAGCTATATCTATACTTTCTGATGCCTTGCAAGACAAATTTGATACTGCATTGATATTGTCAGGCGATAGTGATTTGGCGCCAGTCATCAGTAAAATGAAAATGTTGTTCCCTACAAAAAAAATTGGCATTATACTTCCACCGTATCAATACGGGGCTGAATTAACAGCAAAAGCAGATTATGTTAAGAAAATACATAAAAGTAACTTACGTAAATCTTTGCTGCCTCATACTGTTTCTTATCTAGGCGGGCTTATAAACGCCCCTGCTGATTGGCTCCCCCCTGTGTAATTTGCCATACTATTTTATAAGCAAAAACTACCCCTTGAGTTCAAGGGGTGGTTTTATTCCAATCCGCGCAGCGGATTAATACGCCTGTTGGCAACGATTGCAGACAGGCTGCGGGTTTTGGACCACGCGGCGCTGGCTGAACGTGCCGGCCGGCTGATAGACGGTGACCGGCTGGAACATCTGGAAATGATCTATGATTTCCGTTCCGGTCTTGACCGCTATCGGCGCGCCGCAAGCGCGGCCGCACGTGGCCGCCGCCGCGGGCGCATACTGCACGTTCGCATATTGCGGCGCAGGCGCGGACACCACGGTGTTGCGGACGGGACGGACATAGTTATAATCGCCGACCAAACCGCCGTCAGACGCGAACGCCGCGCCAGCGATACAAACAAACAAACCTGACATTAATACTTTTTTCATTCTTAGCTCCTTTTTATCTAGCTGACCACAATATAGCACTAGATTTGCTATTGTCAAGTATTTTTGTCAAATAAATTATAAAAAATGAACAAATAATATTAAATCGTCAATTATCAAGGGGTTATTTATTGGTTTTTTTTCGGATTTTAGCGAATCGGGGGCCGGAACAGGCGAATTTTATGCCCGTGGGAAGAATTGGCGGGGGAATTTTATGGGGGATGAATCAAAGCCAGCCGGCGTCTCTCAGCACGTCCAGCCCGACCCCGCGGAGGTTTCCGGATGCCGCCTCGGTGCGCAGTTCTTCGCGCGTATAGAATCGCGCCGACAGCAAATCGGATGATGGCGCGGGTGTGCCGCCCGCCCAGTCCGCCCGCCAGTAGATGATAACGCGGTGGTTTTCCTTGTCCGGGTTAATTATCTGATAAACCCCGAATTGACGCAGGTTTTTAATTTCACAACCGGATTCTTCGCGAATTTCACGGCGCGCGGCGTCGGCAAAGTCTTCGTATATGTTAACCCCGCCGCCCGGAATAATCAGCGCGCCATAGTCCGGCTCTTTCCCCCGCCGGCCCAACAGCAGCTTGCCATCTTTTTCAACCATAACCGCCGATCCGACGCGAATATTTGCCATATCAAATTCCTTTTATTATATTGGCTTGCTGATGAACGGGCTGTCCGCGATTAAGAACCGCCACGGCAATTTAGCATCCGGACCGGCGTAATCAACACCTATGCGCGCGCCGGCCGCGATTTTTGGCGCGGGCCCGGCGCGCGGTTCTAGCCAAATCTTGCCGCCGCGAATCAAGTCGGCGCCGTTATGCGCGGTCGTAATCCCCAATGCCTGGGTCAATTTTGCCGGCCCGTTGCAGAGCATGCGAATCCCCTTCGCTTCAGCGAAGGGGTGGCAGCCGGCTTTGCCGGCTGACGGGGTAGTAATTTTTAATCCTCTCCTCTTTATCATCACGTCAATTCCCGCGATCGGTTCCAGCGCGCGTATCAGAATCGCGTTCGCCGTGCCGGCGCCGCCAATCACCACGTTGAACATGTTATGCATGCCATAGACGAAATAGACATACGCGCGTCCGCCGGGCCCGAACATAACGGCGTTTCGCGGCGTTTTTTTATTGGGATATGCATGGCACGCGCGATCGCGGTCGCCCATATACAGCTCCAGCTCGGTAATTTTCCCGCTGCATAATTTTCCGCCTATGCGCGAACACAGCGTCGCCCCCAGCAGAACATTTTTTGCGACATCCAGTGGCGGGCGCAAGTATTCGGATTGTTTGATCGCGGCATTCATGTGGATAGATCGGCAGATTTTTGCGGACGGTCATTCGTCCCCGCGAATAAGTTAACATTTCACCGAAAAGGGCGCAAGAGAAAAATCCGCTAGAATAATTCAGACACGTTGCAGATTTCCTGTAACGGTTCGGTCTGGCCCGCGCGCAATTCATTGCCGACCAGATTGAATATAACCCTGCTGGCCATTGTCGGGGTATCCCAAGAGTCTTGCCAGCTGCGGGAAATCTTTATAGCCCGGAAAGACGGCGCGAATATGAATCGGATTTTTTGCAGCGAGCATTCCGCCCCCTCTATCGTTCGGAAATTTGGCGGCGTGATGTCCATGTATTCGCCGCCGATGCCCAGCTCTATTTTGTATTCGTAATAGAAATGCGCCGTGCCGTTTTCGTTTCTGGTTCTGGTTATCCGGTCGTTTTTGCCGTCGCCGTTTATATCCGTAACAAATATCTCAACAGACGCTATGCCGGCGCCCTGGTCGTCCAATTGGGGATGCTCTGCGGACGCGGGGTTATGCAACCCGTCGTCAAAGTTATAATTTGTATCTGGCGTCACGGCCGGCAGAGCCCTGGGAATCGCCCGGGCCAAAGGCATTTCCGGCGTTTCCCCCGGCCCTTGCGGTTCGGGTTTCGGCGCGGCGCCCATTCTGGAATATATCAGCCATGCCAACAGCGCCGCCAGCAACGCCACGATAATAAACAATGCGGTCTGTAGTTTTTTTGATGAATTTTCCGTCATAATGGCACCTCTCGTCCCGGTCTCCAACCTTCCACCGTTCTGATTGCGTTGGCAACCCTTTCCAGTTGCGCGCCATCCAGATTTTGCATCGGCGTGTTTATCGGTATCCCGGTCAGTTGTTCCAGCCGCCGCTGATACGCGGCCGTATCGTTTTCGGACGGCGGCGCCCAGCGGTTGATTGCGCCGGCAACGGTCAGCGATTGATAGTTTCTGGTCTGCAACAAAGACCGTATGGTTGACATTCCCGTCTGCTCGTTCGGAAATACCGAAAATCCGCCGGCTTGCCCGATTGCGCCATGCGCGCGCGAAAATTCAGAGTATCGTATATTCCCGGGATTATTGTTTTTCCACGAACGCGTTCCGCCGGTGCGCCTGAATCGCCGCCCGTCCGCGCCGACATAGATGACATCGTTCCCGTCGGCCATGGCGGCGGCGGCGGCGGGGGCCGGCGATGAATTCGCGGCGGCGGCCGGCTCGTTCCCGCCGTTGAAAACCTGGACGTTATAGAGTTTTTGTGGCGCGCCCGCGCCGGCCAAATCCGGGGGGCCGCCCATCGCGGCGTTCATGTTGACATCGCGCATCGCATCGGTGTATTCGTCGCCGCGCGCGGAATCCCAGATATCAAACACCTCGGCATTATCGTCGTATCGGCCGCCCAGTTTGGCATCGCGCGCCGCCAGAACCCGGTTGATTTCCGAAACAGAAACCTGGATTCTCTTGCACCCTGTCGCGAACAGGTCGTCGCCCCAGATTACATTCACCGCCGGCTTTGCCGCCGCCAGTATTCCGAATATGATTATCAGATTGCGCAGGTTTACGATAATATTATTCTGGGCGCCGCGCACCATCGCGACCGCCCATCCGAATATCAGAACGCCGGTCAATGCGGCCAGCGCGATCCATGCGACGTCCATAAAGTCGGACAAGCTGCGCAGAAAGCACGACGGATCTTCCAGAAATATGAAATCCGCGTCCGCGCTGATGACGTGGAACCCAGAGTTTTTAAGAAGTTGCAATATCTGGTCTATGGGCATGATTAGTTATTGGGCACTAGGCACTGGGAACTAGGCATTAGGCACTAGGCACTAGTTATTAGGGAGCACGATTGCAATATCGTCGCAATAATAAAATACTAGTGCCTAGTGCCTAGTGCCTAATGCCTAGTTCCCAGTGCCTAGTTCCTAGTTCCCAGTGCCTAGTTCCTAGTTCCCAGTGCCTAGTTCCCGTTACCCGCCCTGAAAAAATCCGGCAAGGCAAACCTTTCATCATCGTCGTTCGCCGCGATTCCGGCCCAGCCGAACAAGTCGCCGAATATTGACGGGTCGTCTTTTTTCGCTTTCTTAAAGGGCAGTATATTTTTCAGCTTGCCGATTTTGCTACCCCGCGCCGCGGGCGTTTCCGGAATATCTTTTTGCGCGGCGGCAAATTCTTCGGCCATTTTGGACAGCGTCTCGTCCGTTTCAATGTCGGCCGCTGTGCCCGCGGCGTCTGACTTATCCGGCGCAAAATCAACGATTTTGTCTTCCTTTAACGGTTCCAGCTCTGCAAAAATATCTTCTATGGTCGGCGCTTTCTCGGTCTTGGTTTCAATAGTGATTATTTCCGAAACGGTCGTTGTGGTTGTCGTTATTTCCGCGTCCTCTGCGATTTCCTCGGCGACTATTACTATCTCTGGTTCCGGTTTGCCCGATTGAACGGCGCCCAAAACCGACAGTATCGGTGCGGATGATGGTTTTTCTTCTGCCGCGTCCGCGGGTTCTTGGGCCGCAACGTCGTCTTTCTTTTTCCGCGCGCGCCCTTTCTCCGCCCCAGTGGCGGGGGTCCGCGCTTGCGCGGGCGGGCGGGGGCCATCCGCCGGCATCCACGGCAATTCATCAGGGGTCGCGTTTATTGGCGCGGATTTATTGATTGCCATTATGTCTGCGCGGGCGGCGCCAATATCATCGCTGTCAACCGGCACGCCGAATACAACCGTATCGGCGTCCATATTCAGCATTTTGCGAACTTCTTCAAAAGCGGCGCGCACATCGCCTGGGGCAAAGACCTCTCCGCCGGAAATATATATTATTTTGGTCTTCAATTCTCTCTCCATAGAAACTAACGGGGGATTCACGATAGCCGCATTATATCACATTTTCCGGTTGAACGCATATAAAAAATGTAATAAAGTGGTCAGTGGCTAGTGGTTAGTGGTCAGTAAAACTAACATTTATTAATTTCTCCCTGGTGGGGCGGTTCGTAATATTACGGGCCGGCGGGGGGATAGGGCGACCATGTCGGATATTTTAGAACAAATCTTTACCGAACTGGACGGATTGGCCGAATCCGCGTCCAAACTGCGCGCGGCCGCCGCGGGCGCCAGCAAGCAAACGGATCTAGAGGTCGCAATCTTGACCCAGCAGATAGCGGATCTGCGCGAAAAGAACGCAAAGGCCGGAAAGTTTATAGACCAGGCATCCGGAATATTGGCCAAACTGACGGGGAATAAAGCATGAGCGTGGTATCAATTCCGATAGTGAACAAGAATTATCAAATGGGGTGCGAAGACGGCCAGGAATCGCGCCTGATAGAGCTTGGCAAAATGGTGGATGCGCGCGCGCGGGAAATTCTGGATAAAATCGGCCCGCTGCCAGAGGCGTCTCTCTTGGCGACGCTCTGCATCGTCATGGCGGATGAAATCAAAAACCGCCCGCAATGCGTTGATGAAACCGCGTTGGAAGAAATCCTGGTCAGAATCAAAAAGATCAAAAAATCGCTGGCGTAATATAAATTTTACTATGGTCCTGACCCTAATCCAGCAATCTCATATTCTTTGCGGAATAAACCAATCCGTTCGCAACCAGCAGATGGTCAAACAGGTTTATGTTTACACTTTTCAGCAAGCTGTATAATTCCTTGGTGGCGTTAATATCTTCGGTAGAGAACATAGCCGCGTTCGTAGGATGATTGTGAACCAGAATCACGGAATTCGCATTTGTGGCCAATCCGCGTTTCAGGATTTCGCGCGGATATATCGCCGCCCAATCGCTCGTTCCGCTGGAATGCGTTTCGTCCGCTATCAGGCGCTTGTCGGCATCCAGATAAAGGACATGGAATTCTTCCACGGTTTTTCCGGACAGCATCAGCTTGCAATAATCTTCCAGCATTTTGTATTCGTGAAAAATTGGCGTTTTCGCAAGATAGTTTTTGTAATCCAGCAACATGATTTCAAAAATGGCCTTAATGAAAATCGCGGTATTGCGCTTTATTCCGTCAATGCGTTCCAACTCTTCCATCGGCGCGCCCAATATCTGATGGGCGCCTTGGAACTTGCCCATCAATTGGCGCGCCAAAGGTTTTACGTCGCGCCGCGGAATCGCATAGGTCAGCAGCAATTCCAAAATCTCGTAATCCATCAGTTTGTGTTGCAGAAATTTCTCGCGCAGACGCTCGCGATGCCCGGCCGCATAGGAAGTATCTTTATCTTTTGCCATAAATCCCTCTCCGACGGCGCGGTTAATCAAACTGTTTTTCCGTGAATATCACCGCGCCGTCTTCGGTAATTCCTATCGTGTGCTCCCACTGGGCCGACAGGCATCCGTCCGCGGTTCGCGCCGTCCATCCGTCCGGATCAATCTTGCACTTGTCGCCGCCGGCGTTTATCATGGGCTCTATGGTGAACACCAGTCCGGGAACCATTTTCACCTTGTCCCAGCGTTTGTCGTAAAAGTGATAAATCTGCGGCTCGTCATGCAGAACCTTGCCTATGCCGTGGCCGACGAAATCGCGGCTGACCGAGAATCCGTGCGGCAAAACGACGGACTCTATGGTTTTTCCGATTTCGGACAGCGGCACGCCGGGCGCGCAGACGGCAATCGCGGCCATCAGGGCGTCATGCGTGACGGTCACCAGTTTCCGCGCGGCCGCGCTGACATTCCCGATCATAAACATGCGCGACGCGTCGCCGTGAAATCCCTTATACTCCACGGTCATATCCAGGTTTACAATATCGCCGTCTTTCAGTATTTCTTGGTCGCTGGGGATGCCGTGAACGATTACGTCGTTGACGGACGTGCAGACGTTCTTTGGAAAACCCTGATACCCCAGCGTGCTGGACCGGGCCCCGTTTGCGCGCAGCCATTCCGCCACCATTTTATCAATATCATTCGTTGAAATCCCGGCGCGGATATTCGGCGCGATAAAGTCAAAGCACCGCGCGACAACATCGCCAGCCGCGCGCAGCCGCTTGAAATCTTTCGGGGCATATACGGATGGTAACATTAATTTCCTCGTTTCTTTATTGCAAGTTTCGCGGTGCGCGCGGACAGCTTTAAAGCGAAATCACGCAGCAGTATTTCCGCCGGCATTCCGGTTTTTTTGAATTGGCCCTCTAACTCGTTCAATCTGGACAGCACGGCGATAATCTCGGATTCCGGCCAAATCCTGACGGCGGTCGCGAACTTGTCGGCGACCTTCCAAAATACGCGCGGCATTTGTCCCGCGACAACGGCATTTAATAATTTCTTGAAATGAGTGTCCAGCATTCGCACCAGCATCACGGGTTCGGTGTTGTCAAAAAACAATCTGTCCAGCGCCAGCATGGTTTGCGAAATATGTCCGGCGGTCAGCCCGTAAAGGAATGCATCCGTATCCGCCGCCCCCGCATCAGGCAGGCATTTTTCCACATCGTCCAAAGTGACCGTTTTCTTGTCATCCACATAAAGCGCGATTTTTTTCAGAAATGATCGCGTGATTCCGCGATCGCCACCCAAATGCCCGCACATGTATTGCATGGCATCCGGCGTGATTTGCTTTATGCCGGCGGCAAACAAATCTTTCTGAATCAATGCGGACAATGTCCGCTCGTCATCCGTATAGCATGGCACGGCGGCGAGTCGGGCGCAGTCTTCAAAGAGCGAGCGCAATCCCCCGCCCGCGCGCAATTCCCCGCCGGTGATTACCACAAACGCGTCCAGCGACGGATGCTCGCACAGTTCGCGCAGCAACGGCGCGTCGGAATCGCCGGCGTTGGCAATCATTATCATCCGCCGCCCGCCCAGTAACGAAGGACAACAAGCCTCTGCAAACAGCGCGTCGGTTTTTTCGCGCAAGTCGTCGGAATCAATGGCCAGCAGGTTGTTGGGATCTATTTCCAGCTTTTCAATCGCCTTGTCGGCCAGTTCGTCCACCTGGCCGGCGTCCGGCCCATAGATCAGCACGGCGGAAACGTTTGGCATTCCGCCGTTCAAGGCATTGTTAAAATCGGATTCTTTCCATTTCATGTTCGTAAGGCGTGAAGCGTGAAGCGTGAAGCGAAAAACAACAAGACTTTTATCTTGCGTCTCACGCCTTACGCCTTACGCCTCACGGTTTCTTGGCCAGCGTCGCCGCCACCCGCGTGTTTATTTTTTCAGACAGCACGCGGATTGTTGATTGGACGGCATTGTTGTAAGACGCCTGGGACGCCACCAGGTCGCGCACGAAAGTGTAAGATTCCGACGCGGTGTCCGACCCGGTTAATACTATTTTGCCGGTTTTGGTTTCTTTCAATTCGTATGACGCGATCATCCTGACCTCTTGCCAGGTTGCGTCGCCGGTGATTTGTATGGCCTTGAAAACGGTATAAGGGTTTTCAAGCCGGACATTCAGCGTGAATTTCGCCGCCGCGTCGTTTTCCGTGCCGAATTTCGCGCGCAGCGAATTGCGCAAATCAATTCCGTTGGTTCCCGAAATCGGCGCGACAAAAATCTGGCGCGTGTCGTCGCGCGGGCTGGAATCCGACATATACATCGGCGAAAACCCGCATGCGGCCAAGCCGCAAAGAACAAACAGCAAAGAGCAAAGAGCAAATACTTTTTTCATATTTTCACCTTTATAAGACTACCCCGGATTTCTTAAACTCGTCCGCCTTCGCTTACGCTGCGGCGGGACTCGTTAACGAAATCCGACCCTTCTGAGAAGGGTAATTTTATCGCGTTCGGATGTCAAACGAATGAGCGCGCAATTCCCCTTCTTAGAAGGGGAGGAAAGCTTGGCAACTTCCGGGCCCCGACAAAATCTGCGATTTTGTTGGGTGGGTGTTGCCTTAACTTTCCGGGGTAGTCACTTCACCACAAAATTCACCATGCGCCCCGGGACGACGATTGTCTTTGCAATTTCGCCCGTCAGGTATTTTGAAACCGCATCGCGCGCGGCATCGGTGATGGTTGCGTTGGCCGCGTCGGTGGACACGGTGATTTCCGCGCGGTGCTTTCCGTTTACCGAAACGCCGATGGTTTGCGTCGCGCGCCGCAGTTTGCACGCGTCTGCAACCGGCCAGGGTTCAAACACCAGCATGTCGCGGCGCCCCAGCTTTTCCCACATCTCTTCGGTCAAATGCGGCGCGAAAGGATTCAAGACTTGCAGCAATGTTTCATAGGCCCGCCGCGGCATCCCATTCCCGAATTCATTCACAAATTCCATCATCGCGGAAATCGCGGTGTTAAAGCGCATGTTTTCAATCCGGTCCGTCATATCGTAAATCAATTGGTTTACCAAGCGTTCCTGTTCGGCATCCATCGCGCCGTCGGTCAGATTTTCCGCCAATGACTCCACGCGTTTAAGGAAACGCGATATCCCTGTCAATGTATCTTCAGACCAATTAACATTTGAACCGAACGGTCCCAGGAATTGAATCGTCATCCGGCACGCATCCGCGCCGGCGCGATTGACGCCGTCGGCGACCGGCACCGCATATTGCGGGTTTGACTTTCCCATTTTTGTGCCGTCTGCGCCCAACAGTGTTCCGTTGATAGTGCGTTTTTTATAAGGTTCTACGCCCGGCACAAGCCCAAGATCGTAAAGTGCTTTATACCAGAATCTGGAATATATCATATGGCGCGTTATATGGTCGCCTCCACCGGTATAATGGTCAACCGGCATCCATTTATCCATTTGTTCACGCGAACAAAACTCTTTGTCATTCTTCGGATCCAGATAGCGCAGGAAATACCATGAACTGCCCGCCCAGCCCGGCATAGTGTCGGTTTCGCGTTTACCCGGTCCGCCGCATTTGGGACATGTGGTATTCACCCACTCTGGCATTCGTGCCAGCGGACCTTCGCCGTCTTCCGTCGGTCTGTAATCTTTCATGTATGGTTGTATTAATGGCAATTGGTCGTCCGGCACCGGCACCCATCCGCATTTTTCGCAATGGACCAATGGTATCGGCTCGCCCCAATACATCTGGCGCGAAAACGCCCAGTCATGCAGTTTGTATCTTTTAGTGCCTTTGGCAAACCCGCCCTCTTCGCCAAGTTTCAACGCGGCGGCCGTCGCATCAGCATTATTCAGCCCATTCATAAATCCGGAATTTATATGCGGGCCGTCCCTATGATCATCGTCCGGATCGCCGCCGCCGATAACTTGTATTATCGGCAGACCAAATTTATTTGCAAATTCCCGGTCACGCTTGTCATTCGCAGGCATTCCCATAACAGCGCCGGTTCCATAGTCAGCCAACACATAGTCTGCTATGAACACCGGTATTTCGGCGCCACTGAAAGGATTCAACGCCGCAATCCCGTCAAGGCGCACGCCTGTCTTTTCCTTTGTCGCATCGGTTCGGTCAAACTCGGATTTATTCTTGATTTCGTTTATGTAGGCGCGCACTTCGTCCGTATTTTTTATGCGGCCTTCGGCAAGCCATTTCGCGACCAGTTTATGTTCCGGCGCTATTACCATAAATGTAACCCCGAATACAGTGTCAAAACGGGTGGTGTAGACGGTAATAATGTCTGATAATAGCCCCCCCTCGTCGGCTACGCCGACACTCCCCCCCAAGGGGGGGGAGACGCGACCCCCCTTAACTTTGAAGTCGATGTCCGCGCCATAAGAGCGTCCGATCCAGTTAATCTGCGCAGTCTTTACGTTTTCCGGATAATCTACCGTCGCCAGGTCGTCAATCAGTCTATCGGCGTATTTTGTAATGGCCAGATTCCATTGCTCTTTCATTTTTTCTTCGACGGGCCCCTTGCAGCGATCGCATTTGCCGTCGGTCAGTTCTTCGTTGGTCAGCGTGGTTTTGCAGCTGGGACACCAGTTCATCGGCATCATTGATTTATAGGCCAGTCCCGCGTTGAACAGCCGGATAAACATCCATTGCGTCCATTTGATAAATTCGGGATCGGATGTCGCGATTACCGATTCAGGATTATAGGACAGCCCCATAATCTCTGCGTCTTTTGTAAATGCTTGGATCGCAATCTTCACGGATTCCGACGGATGCATTCCCATCTTTGTGGCATAGTGTTCGGCGGAAATTCCCAAACTGTCATAGCCATGGGCATATAGAACGTCAAAACCGCGCTTGCGATCAAAACGCGACAATACGTCCAGATTAACCATCGGAACCATATGACCAACGTGCAGGCTGTTGCCGCTGGGATAAGGAAATTCCCACAGGTTATATTTTTTCGGCTTTTGCCCATCATTAACCGGCACGAACGCGCGGGCGTCGCGCCATTTTTTCTGCCATTTTTCTTCGCGGATTTTTATCTTGCTGTCGGACATTGTTTGCTCGCTCCTTCGGCGCTCGCGGGCACTAGGCACTGGGCGCTAGGCATTAGTTCTTGTAGTCGGTGGATTATAGCAATCGTTATAATGTTTTCAATATAAATCTTTTGTGGTATAATGAGGAGCAACCAGCGCCTAGTGCCCAGTGCCTAGTGCCCGCGAGCAAAGCGAGCGCAAATGAACATCTTTATCATGGTTCTTGTTTTTCTGTTTATGGCGGGAATATTTTTCCTGGACGCGCCGTCGCAGAGAATCCGCGATGAAACCCTGGCCTCCGCGCTGGTTCAGAGCAACCTGCGCAGCATCGCCGAATGCGCCGCAAACACCCACAATTCCATCTTGGCAGAGCGTGAATCGGCGCTGGCCTGCGCGGATAAATACGGCATTGCCACCACGCAGGTCTGCGTTGACGACAAGAATAAGACGATAAAATGCCTGGAAGACAGAACCGGAAAATTCCCCGCCAGCTTTGTCATTACCAAAACCCCGCCCATTGAAAAGAAGAATGTTCACGAAACGTTAAGGGTTATAGAGGCCCTGGCGCCCACGGCGGACAATTTTGGGGTGCTGATGACCGCGGATGGCGCGGAATATCTGCTGGCCGCGAACGGCGCAAAGCGCGAAATCCCGGCGACCATAATCAAGGACGGCGGCTTGTCCAGGCTGCAGATAGTCTACATAACAAAGATTCCGGTCCAGGTTCCGCTGCAAGTCGCGGGCGCCGCGGGCGCGCCGGCCGCCGCGCAAATCGTATGCAACCCGGGCGAGGCCAAGGTTATGAAGTTCGGCCAATGGCAATGCGTGACGCGGAACTTGGCCGATGTATGCGTGGGCGACATGATTTGGGACGCCAACAGCTTAAAGTGCATCGCCGACCCGCTGCGGCGGCCGCTGTGCGGCAGCAATCAAACGGCGGTCCAGGTTGACGACCATTGGGAATGCGCGGATCCGATATTGGACAAGCAATGCCAAACGGGAATGGTCGCGCGTCTGGATTACAGCACGATGAATTGGGAATGCGTCGCGGATCCGGGGGCGGCGCGGGCCCCGACCAAATGCACGCCTTCCGCGGCGGCGGCATCCGCCGCGACATTGGGGGCCACTGTGCGCGTCCAGCTGACGTCCTGCACGGATTGCGAAGATGCGGTGACGGACCCGGAAACCTGCAACACGTATTGCGTGCCGTCCTCGGCGAAATTATCATCGCCCGGGTGCTATCCCGCCAACGCCGGATCCTGCGCCGGACTGCACAAAGCGTTTTATTTCGGATTTCCGGCGCTGCCGTATTATTTGGATAATTCGCGGAATGCAATTCCCGCGCTGAAAAATATTGCGATTCCGACCGATGCGACGCATTCCCAGAACCGAAAGTTCAATTGCATGGATTGCGGCGACAGATTCATAGATTCGGCGCGCTCGGCCCCGCCGTATGTCGCCGTGTGCGAATAAGGGTTAACAGAAATTTTATCTTGTAGTTTTCGCCGCAGTACCAATAAATTTGCTGGTGGCCGGTTTTGTGAACCTATTTTTTCGGTTTTGTAAACTTAACTTTTCTTCTTTCAAGTCTTTTTTATTTTTTTCGGTATCTTCTATCAATTGCTTGTATTCGTTTCTATCAATATTATTTGTGGCGTTGTCACGCCCCTCTGTTAAAGTTTTCAAATCCATTTCTACCAGCTCAAGCCGTTTGTTGATTTTTAAAATCTGTTCGTCTATCTCATTATTTTCCACAGCATCAAAAGCGGCCCACAAGTTGTTCTGCCCCTCGTTATTATTCATTGCTTTCGCCAGCTCTTCCATTCTTTCAATATTTTCCTTGGCGGCTTGTATGGCAATATTTAATTTATTAACTTTCTGGTCTGTCATAACAAACTCCTTTACTTTACTGATGCCGTTATTATAATATCAAAAATCCAGAAAGCCAAGGAGATTTGTATGTTTTTCTATAAATTTTTGGTGGGGGCGCTTTATCCGCTGGTTCGCGTTTACCTGGCCTTGCGCCGCAAACGGGGCAAGGAAGACGCCGATTCCGTCCGTTTCGGCGAACGTTTCGGCCGCGCGTCCGCCGCGCGTCCGCGCGGATTTCTGATATGGCTGCACGGCGCGTCGGTCGGCGAACTGAACTCGCTGCGCGGGCTGGTTGCGCGCATCCGCGCCGATTACCCGCGCGCAAAATTATTGGTGACCAGCGGCACCGTGACCTCATCGGGAACCGCCAAAAATCTGGACGCCATCCATCAATATATTCCGATAGACGTTCCATTCGCCGTGCGGCGGTTTATGAAGCACTGGCACCCGGATTTGGCGATACGCGTGGATTCAGAGCTATGGCCGATACAATTGGACGCCATCCGCCGCGCCGGCATCCCCAGTTTCATGGTTAACGGCGCGGTGACCGCAAAGACTTTCCGAAAATGGATGCGGCATAATCGGGGCATGGCGAAACATATGGCCGGGGGATTTACAACCGTCATGGCGAAATCCGACAAAGACGCGATGCGATTGGCCAGTCTGGGCGCGCAAAACGTCATGGTGATGGACAACCTGAAATACGGCAATCCCCCGCCGGCATGCAACCCCGAAGAACTGGCCGCGTTTCGGGAATCCATCGGGTCGCGGCCGTCGTGGCATGCGGCGGTGGTGGGCGAGGGCGAATCAGAAATCATATTCGCCGCGCACCGCGCCGTCCTCAAAAAAATTCCGAACGCGCTGTTGATAATCACGCCGCGGCATCCGTCTATGAAGGCGGAACTGGCGCGGACCGCCGGCAATCTGAAAATCGGATTTCGTTCGGACAACGCGGCGCCCGGCGGCGATGTTTATGTCGCGGATACTATGGGCGAAATGGGATTGTTTTACCGGTGCGCGAACGCGGCGTTCATGGGACGGTCGCTGTTGCCCGATTGCCGCGGATCCAGCCCGATAGAGGCCATGCAGACCGGCAACGTCGTCACAACCGGACCATACACCAGCACGTTTGACGAAGTTTATGATGAAATGATCGCGGCCGGAATTTTGCAGCGGGTCGGCGATCCGTCCGAAATCGCGGCCTGGGCGGTGTCGCAGCTGCGGGGCGGGGCAGAATTCAAAAAGCTGCAGGCGGACACCCAGAAATTCATCGCGCAGAAATCCGCGGTGCTTGATACCGTGATGGATCAGCTGAGAGAATATGTAAAGGCATGATTCCTCTCCCAACTGCGCTGGGGGGCCCTAGTTTCTATCATACAGTCCGGTAATCGTCGCCCGCCCGATCATATGCGATCTGATCGCCGTCACCACATCGTGCGGCGACCATTTGGGATCTATCCTGAGTTTTTCAACGTCCAGCGCGTATACTGTAAAGTCGTAATGATGAACCCCCTTGCGCAGCGGCGGGCACGGGCCGCCGTATTGAGTTTCGCCAAAGTCCGTGGGCAGCTCGCGCGCGGGGCTCACGAACCTCTTGCCCTTTGCAATTCCGGTCACCGTTGTCGGAATATCAATAACGATCCAGTGATAAAATCCGTGCTCGTGCGTGGCATCCGCATCATGCACGACCAGCGCCAGACTTTTTGCGGCATGCGGCACATGCGTCCAAATCAGATCGGGGGAAACATTTTTTCCGCCGCACCGGCCGTATGCCTGATTAGCCGACATATAGGTGTAATCGTGAATGGTGTCGCTGACAAGGTCCATTGCAATCGCCGCGTGCCCCGCCGTGATAAAAGCGCCCGCGAATAAAATCGCCAATATCTTTTTCATGCCGTTTATTATATTACTTTTGGTTTATGCGCGTAAGAAGATAGTTTTCCTGTTCGGCGGCGGCGCGATTTTTGATACAATGCATTGAACCAAGGGGGGGCAGAAAGGAAAACAACGCCGCCGTCCTGAAAGAATATCTGGATAAAAAGCTCAAGTAAAACTGCAAATCCCGCCGGCCGCCGCAAAAAATTTGCGGTATCCTTGAAAATCAGAATTATAGGGTGTATAATAAATAGATTGGATGGGTGGCAGAGCGGTTGATTGCAACGGTCTTGAAAACCGTCGTAGGGGAAACCCTACCGGGGGTTCAAATCCCTCCCCATCCGCCATCCGCCTTTGCTTGCGCTACGGCGCGACAAAGCACAGGCGCCGTCGCGCTAAATTAAGAAAATTGAGAATCCGCCGAAGTTTTAACAAATGCGATGCGAAGTGCGGCGGGTTATTTAAGGTGACTTTATGAAAAAGCTGATTGTCATATTGACGGGATTTATTTGCGCAACCGGCGCGGCGGCCGCGGCTGATTCAGAAACCTTTAACCCTTTCTTTGGCGACCGGCGGAATCAGGTCCAGCTTATACTCGGCCAGGGCTTTGATTCGGGCGAGTTGATTTTGTTCAATCATTTAAGCAATCCGGCCCCGTATTATATGATAGCCCTGTCGTATTCCCAGCCGAATACTTTTTTCAGACTGCCCGGCCGCCAGACCATCAGCGCGATCAAGACGCTGGGCTGGGGCAAGCATGATTATAACGGCAAATGCCGGTTTGACGCCTGCGACTGGGGCAACTATGGCGACGAGATAGCCATGCTTTCCCAGGATTTTGTTTTTTCGTTTTTCCATAGAAGAATGTATGCCGGGGCGGGCAGCGGGGTGGCGGTCCAAGGCCAGCAGAACGGTCGCCTGAATACGAAATTTTTAATACCGTTCAGAATGTTTATCGGCTATAGATTCAATGATTCCTGGAATGCGGAGTTTATAATGCAGCATTTCTCAAACGGCGACACCGGCGATCAAAACAATGTTTATGATTTTTTCGCGCTCAGCGTGTTATATAATTTCTAGAACATTTTATTTTCCCATAATATCATTTTTTGACTACCCCGGAAAGCTAGGGCAGCATAGCTGCCAAGGTTTCGCTCGCTTGAAAGCTCCGCGCATCCTCGTAGTTGTTCGGACTTCGTGTTTGCAAACAAGCACAACCCTCGTTCTCGCATACTCGGATTCCGGCCCTTCTGGACCCACCCCGCAAAAACTTCGTTTTTGCGGGGGCCCCGGGGAAGGGCAACTGCGCGCTCATATTTTTAACCAAGTGAGCGCTAATTCCCCTTCTCAGAAGGGGAGAAAATCTTGGCGTCTCGCCGTAGCGTCAGCGCAGGCGGATGCCATAGATTTTCGGGGTAGTCGTGATTCAAGTTACCTATAAAAGCGGTGTTCAAGCGATAAAGTGTTCTAAATATGTAAAAGTTTTATTTTTCCCTTGACCTTTTCGGGTGGATGCTACTATAATGAAAGATGTAACAACTGGGGAAAATATTTGTTCCGTTTTTTTATCCTGTTGTTTTCTGTGAAAATTCCAGCATTTCCGCCTGTTTTAATATCCATATCACTGTCCAAAAAAAAGGAACGTTTTTTTAGGACAGTTTTCCCATGCTAATTTTGCCCAGAAATCCGCCCGTTCGGCGCATAAATTCAACCCTTTGAAATCAACCTTGCGCACCGCGGCCATATGGGTCGGCGGCGGGCTGTTTCTGCCGTTTTTCCTGACTGCCCAGGCGCCGGAAACCGCGCAGGAATCTGTCGGCATTGTCACGTCGGTGGGACCCGCGGAAAATACGTCTGCGGATTCAACGGCATTTATGGCCGCGCAAAACAGAAAAAATATAGAAGATAATATCGCGCGGCGCGCCGATATATGCGCGAAACTCCGCAGATTTATTGACAAGCCAACCGAAGAAAACCGGGCGATTGTAAATTCCGTGGCGGGAATTAATCTAAAGAATGTAAACGCCGACTCTTTTGATTTCAGGGATGGCGGCGTGATCCAGGCGTATTACGACCTGATGACCGGCATAGTAAACCTGAATTACATAATTTTTACATCTTTAAGCTCCAAAGAAGATAGCGGCCTAAATATAGAGAAAATGAACGCTAATTTGATAAGAGCATTCTTGCACGAAGACGACCATAGGGAAAAAGACAGATCAATTTCCAGGCTGGGGCTGACAATTTCGGAAATATTTGAATATCACGTGCACAAGGAAGTAAGCGCGAGGGCGCGAGAGCTGTTGAACTTTCGCCAAGAGTTGCTGGGCGGCGTTCCAATAAAGAAAGCCCTTTCCATGGACACGTATCAAATGTTCAAAAGAACCAAGGCGGGCGGATACCTGGACTACTTAAAACAGCATGAAAAAGATTTGCCGGAAGCAATAGGCCCGGAAGAAATGGACCTTGTCCTGAATACTGCGCTGGATATGCTGCAAGGCGAAGGCACCAGAAACAGTTATCCGGGAAACACCAAGAAACAGGTCAGCCGCGATATGCTCCTCACTCAACCGATTTACACCCGGGCCACAAACGGCCGCGGCGGGGCCGAATCATATATCGCCGAAAGGATTGAAAAATACCCTTCTCTTTCCGAATACTTCTCGTCCCCGACAGATTACGACGAAATGCTTTCAAGAGTATACACCTTTGACGGCGTTTGCTTTTACGTCGGCCTGAAAGATCAGGATGCTTTTTTGAACAAAGCAAGGGCCCTGTGCGACGACTATGGCATGGGGAAATTCGTAACAGAGATGGAAAAGCAAGGCCCCACATATGACGAGCAAGCCCGCGCTTATTTGCACAGCTTCATAACCAAAAATCTTGCCGCCGCGAACGGCGGAAAGCAAGGCAAGGAAATACCGGCCGAATCAGACGCCGCGCTAAATCCGGCGGTCAAGGCGGGCATAGAGATGCTTACCCAAAACAACAAATAACCGGCCGACGCGCGCCGACAAGAAACGAGAGAGGAGAAAATGAAAAAATTATTCCAGATTGCATCTTTTTTAACGATTGTCACACTCAGCGGCCCGGCGTTTGCATGGGTTAGCAAATCATGTTCCTCTATGGGCTTCTCCGTCGGCAGCAGCACCGCCGATTGCGGGACCATATACAGTCAGAATGGCGGCGAAGGTTCGCCCAGCGGAACCGGATATGCATACGAATGCTCGCTGCCGACCGGAACGCTATGCTGGTGCGGGACTGTGCCCTGCGCATCGGGGGGCGGCGTGTGCAACAGTTATGTAAATGACATATCAAATGCACAGGCCTGGACCAGTGCAAGCGCAAGCGTAGAACAAAAAAACTCTTACACCCCCGTAGGAAATTCAAATTGCACCGGTAGTTATACTAGTTCTACGAGTTACAGATGCAAAGCTAATTATTATGGGAGCCCAACAAGTGCCTCCGGCACGTGCACCGCGTGTCCGTGCAACGGAACCAGCAGCGTGGGCACCACCGCCGTCGGCAGCTGCACCGCGGATTGCACATCGCCGCAAACTTGTAGTCCGACGCCACTCACTTCCGCTTCCGTCTGTTCCAGTCCCTGCACATGCAGTTGCACGGATGCTAGAACCTCGGCGGGTTCGGCTTGCAGTTCCGCCAGCTGTACCCCGGCGGGACCCGTCTCAAGCGGCCAAAGCA
>WQUT01000051.1 GCA_009781955.1 Pseudomonadota bacterium
GGGGGATAATTCATAACAAACCGAAAAATAAAACTGGCGCGGGGCCTTAATACCCGCTATGATTCCCCGAAAAGGAATAAACAATGAAAATCATTCTTAAATCCATCGCGATAGTCCTGGGCGTGATATTATTGGACCAGCTGGCCAAGGGGATTATACTCTTGCTGCTGACCGGCGGGATGCCGCCCTGGGCCGCGCCCGCTTTTGAACTGATTCCTTATCCCTATCTGCTGGCGCGGGTGACGGCGTTCTTTAACATCGTGTTTACTTGGAATCCGGGGACCAGCTTTTCACTATTCCGCAATCTGGGCGAATCGGCGCCGCTGGTCATCATAGTCTTGTCCGGCGTCATCATCGGCGCGATCGGATACTATCTGTTCGCGCGTTCGCGGCCGGGCATGGAAAAATGGGGCCTGGCCCTGATTGTCGGCGGCGCAATGGGCAATCTGATTGACCGCGTGCGGTTCGGCGCGGTGATTGACTTTCTGGATTTTCATGTTAACAATTGGCACTGGCCCGCGTTCAATGTCGCGGATATGGCCATCACCATCGGCGTTGGGTTGCTGATACTGAATTGGATATTGATTCAGAAGGAAAGCGAAGTTAAGAAAAAAATTAAGAAGTAAAAGAAATAAGAGACTACCCCGGATTTCCATCGGCGACAAAGTCGCCGGGAAATCCGACCCTTCCGGGAAGGGTAACTAGTGCTCATTTGTTTTAATTATATGGGTGCTAGATGCCCTTTCCAGAAGGGCCGGAAAGCTTGCAAGCTTGCTTGCCTAGCTTTCCGGGGTAGTCAACGTTAAAAACGGAGTTTTTTTATTATGGTCAAATATTTGAACAACGGCAGCAGCGGGTTCCAGCAATACATGTCCGCGAAAGAATCTGAAAAGAAATCCAATATCACAACCGGCGTTTTGTGGCTGGCGATGATTTTACTGGCGGCATGGCTGGCTTATACCTGGCTGACGCCGAAACCGGCGGTCAACAATCCGTCGCCGGCGGAACCCGCGTCGGCGGCCGAAAATATATCGGATGTTCCGGCGCAGAAATTGCGCGGCGGCGATATTAATGCGAAATTGCAGGGGCTGCGCATTTCCGATATATCCCTGATGCATTACCAGCAAGAAAAAGGCGGGGCAGAGCCCGTGCGGCTGCTGTCTGGCGACAAAGAATTTTTAGAGGTCGGCATGCTGGCCAACGGCACGGCCGCGCCGACCGCGGGAACCGTTTGGCGTTCGGAATTGCTGAAAAACGATTTGGGGCCGGAAATATTGCGCATGACCTGGAAAAATTCCGAAGGCTATGAATTCGTCCGCGACATAACGGTCACGGGCTATGTAATCAATGTCACGGATACCGTCGCCAACCACAGCGGGCGGGATGCGTCGGTCACGCCTTATGCGCGGATCGTCCGCGCGGCGCCGGCAAAGCAATCGTCCACGGTGGCCGCGGGCGCCATCGCATTCGTGGACGACGGGATAGAGCGCGAAAGCTGGCAGAGGATGACGAAAAAAAGCTATGCTTACGATGGTCCCGGCGGATACGTCGGGTTTGAAGACCAATATTGGCAGACAATCGCGAGGATCGGCGGCGAAGACCAGACCATGCATATGAAAATGCGCGCCGACGAACTGTTCCAGGCGGATACGGCGGCGGCAACCGCGGTAAACATTCGCGCCGGGGAAACAAAAAGCTTCAGCGCGAAAATCTATGCCGGCCCGAAAACGCCGGGCGACCTGAAATCCGCCGCCGCCGCCATTCCGGGCATAGAGCGGACGATAGATTACGGCTGGTTCTGGTTTCTGGCGCGGCCGCTGCTGTGGGCGATAAACGCGCTGTTTGATTTTGTCGGGAACTATGGAATCGCGATAATTATTCTGACAATACTCTTGCGCATCGCGATGTGGCCGCTGACGCGAAAGTCTTACACATCCATGGCGGCGATGCAAAAGATGCAGCCGGAAATGCAGCGCATCCAAAAGCTGTATGCCAACGACAAGATCCGCATGCAGGCGGAAATGACAAAGCTGTATCAGACGCACAAGACCTCGCCGGTGTCCGGATGCCTGCCCATGCTGTTGCAGATTCCGATATTCTTCGCGCTGTATCGCGCGCTGCTGATTTCCGTTCCGATGAGGCAGGCCGGATTTTTATGGATCCCGGATTTGGCCGCCGCCGATCCGACATCCGTGTTTAACCTGTTCGGCTTGCTGCCTTATTCGGTTCCCGGATGGCTGACCATCGGCGCGCTGCCGATCATCATGGGTCTGACCATGTGGTGGCAGCAGAAGTTGCAATCGCCGGCAAACGGCGCGGCGCCGTCAGATCCCACGAATCCCATCGCGCAAACGACAAAGTTTATGAAATGGCTGCCGATACTCTTCGTGCTGTTATTCGCATGGATGCCGGCGGGGCTGGTGCTGTATTGGACGGCATCCAACCTGTTCGGCATAGGCCAGATGTGGTGGATAAAAAGGCAAGAGAAAAAGAGCAAATAAAAACTTTGCATAAAAAATCGCGGCGCACGGGCGCCGCGATTTTTATTCATTTTTTCAGTTTTCGGTATAGCTGATCCGGCGTCCAGATAAACGGATTGTTTATCCCGGCCGCGCGCTTTGCAAAGCCGACGCAGGAAAGGAAAGAAGGGAAATGGCAAATGGTAAATGGCAAATGCGGATTGCATGCCATAAGCTTTCCATTTTCCATTTTCCTTTTTACATTTACCATTTCCCACCCCGCCCGTTGCAGCCGCCGCAGTTCGCGCGCGCCGACTGGAATCAGGCGGACGCCGTCAATGCCGATCTGGATCAAGGTATATAATTCTCCCCCCTCATGCCCACCCCACGCGACACAACCAGTCGCGCGGGGGCCCCGGTGGGGGGGAGTGCCCGCGTTTACGCGGGCGAGGGGGGGCTTTCTGGAACTTTTACGCAAATAGCCCCCCCCAGTCGCCCTGTCGGGCGACAGCCCCCCCCAAGAGGGGGGGCAATTATACGGAAATAACACACAGCAATGCCGGAATCGCCGGCAAAAAATCTGCGGCAGAATCTTGCCGGTCTTTTCAGTGAATGCTATAATCGGTTCGTCGTTTCTCATGGCAAATCCTTTTTTTGGTAATTGGTAACTGGTGACTGGTAACTGGATTTATAAATACCTGTCACCAGTCACCAACAACCAGTTACCGTTTACTCTATCCACCCGCGCGCCCGGAATTCAGGTCCCAAGGTGCCCATTGCGGCCCCCCACAAATCCGCATCGCGGCTTTGCGCATATATATTGCGGTTGGGCGCGCGCCGGCGTTCCCCCCAGCATTTCATAACGGCGAGCATTTCTTGCGATAATTTGCCGGCCAGGAACAGCCTGGTTATCACGGCCTCTATATCCACTAATTCGCAAGGGCGGTTGCCCAGATCTGTTTGGCGATAGAATCCGGTCCTAATTTTTCGGCTGGATAAAAACCAGAACCATAAATGTTCTGCATCGCGGAACTTCTGCCTGATATTTTCCAAGGTTTGTGTTTGCATTTTCTCTCTCCTATTTTTATATTTCGCAAAGGGAATTATTCCCAATTGCAAGCCCCTTTTATTAAATCCAGGCGAACTTAACAATAAATACAATTGGCAGTTGAATGGAAGACTGGAAAACAAGGAAGGTGGCTGGTAGTTCGTGCTGGTGACTCGTGCTGGTGGTTGGTGCTGGTGGCTCGTGCTGGTGGCTGGTTAATTTGCAGTGCTGTGTGCGACAAACAAATTTAATTTTGTGGTTACATGCGCAATGCTATTATTCTACCAGCCACCAGCACCAGCCACCAACCACCAACACCAGCCACCAGCACGAGTCACCAGCACTAAAAAACCGCGCATCGCGCGGTTTTTTTTTACGTCTTTATCGGCGGAAAGCAGTCACCGCCTGCGGTGGGGCAACAGTTGAATCCTTGCTCGCCCATGTCGGTATATGTTTCGCCTGGGCAGCAACCGTGCGCATCCGGCGGCATATTGTTGTCGCATGTCACGGTATTTGGCGGCGTCGCGCCGGCCGGCGGCGGTGTTGGCGCGGGAACGGGGGCCAGCGGATTTATGGCCTTGCCCGTCGCATCAGTTTTGATTCCCAAGACCTGTTGGTTGTATTGCGGCGTGTTTTGCGCCGGCGTCGCGCCCGCCGGCGGGATGGACGTGGTCGCGTTGCCCGCCTGGGCCTGGCCGTAATAGGCATTCCATGCGGCGTTGTTTTTCGCCTGATACATGCTTTGCTGGCAGAGGGCAACCACGGTCCGGTAATCTATTCCCCGATTGAACAAGTCCTGGGGATTCGCGCGGACAGAGCCATCGGGATTGCAGTATTGCGACAGTTCAAACGAACGCACCTGACCGATCATGGATTCGTAGTTTTCCGGCGTCGCGCCAATGGTCACTGGCTGACCGCTTATGCTAAGCGGGGTCCCCTTGGCGTCCGCCCCAGGGACTGTCGGGGCAAAGCCATTGTCGGGCTTTGTATTCGGCGTGCAATTCCCCGCTTCGTCGCACCAGACGACAATCAAATCGTTCGGCGAAAATACGGTGATGCGCGTTCCGGCCGCGATGGAAAACGGCGGAACCTGGTTGTCTAATAAATCCATCGCCAGTTTCTCTGCGACCTTGTTCCATGTGGTTATGATTTCGTTCTTGGCCAGCTCGGACGATCTGACGGTTCCGGTTTGCACGACGGTATTGTTGTCCAGGTCAATCTGATTCACGAATTTATCCGATATCGGCGCGATCATGTTCACCGCGGCCGGAATCAGCGCCGTTATCATCGGCATAAAGAACTGTTCCAGGTAATCCGTGGAACCGCGTCCGGGCACGCCGGTGCGACCCTGGGAATCGGCCGAAAACGGCCGTTCGCCGCCGAAATTGAATTCCACGCCGTCCGGACGGACAAAGCGATACCATTCTATGTTTATGCGTCCGATGGCCTTGTAAGGGCCGGGCAGGTCGGTATCGGCGACGGCGCCGATCATAAGGGTTCCGGCGGGAATGATTACGGTGCGCCCGTTGTCGGAATACACGTTGCGGTCCACGGTCGCCTGGACCGGCAGGCGGGACGCGTTTTTGGTCGCGCGGATTTCGTTCACTATTGTCGCGGGTATAGGCTTATACTGGCGCAGAACGAATGTCCGGTCGTAAGGCTCGCTGGATACCGTCGCCTGTTTGCCATTTGCAAGCGATGAAGGAATCCGATTGTCGCGCGGGGGCGTGCTGAATGAAAAGTGCATGGGGCCCGCCTCTGCATTGACCGGCGCGTCCAGCTGCATCGCGCGGTTGACCGGAATCGCCGCCGCGGGATTTGACAGCGCGGGAATGGACAGCGCCGCGTTGCCGATGCCCCAGCCGATATGCTCTGCATCCGTGCCGATTTTTTTGGATGGATCATCCAGCGCCGTTATCATGCCCGTCAGCGGATTGTATTCGCCGATCGGATGCGCGCATTCCGTATCCGTAAACAGATGGAACATATAGCGCCCGTTTTCGGGGCGTATCCATCCCGACTGCACGCCGGCGGCATTATATCCCGGGAATGCGAATTCATAGCATGCTTCTGTAGACAGCGTGTCATTCCGGAAATTTTGCGCGGCGGAATTATCCGGAACCTGGCCGTTCTGTTCCTGACCGGGTCCCGTGATGACACCGGGCAGCGGCGCGGGCGGCATCGGCAATGGCTCCGGCATGACCGGCGCGGGCGGCGGGACGTATACCGGAATCGGCCGGGTTGAGATGACAATCGGGATTTCTTTCATTTTCGTCGCGGATTCCGGCGCATTCGCGGAATAATACGGTATCTGTATCTTGGTCACCGTCGTCGGCGTTTCAGACGCCGGCGCCCAATCTACGGTAATGCCGCACGTTACGGTTTCCGCAACCAGCCCGCTGGTGCAGTCGGTTTTCAGCGAAAGCCCGGGTATATTGTCGTTTGCAAATTTTACTTGCGAAATCTTGGTTTCGGTAGAGGCCGAGATAACGATTTTTTTCGTTCTGGTATCGCCTATGTCAACATTCAGCCATTCTATTTGCGCTGGCCCGACATAGAGCGTGGATTCCGTCACCAGCGGCCGTTCCACGGGGGGCGGGGCCTTTTTCTGGGACCCCGGCAAGAGCAGGACCAGCAGTATCAGCACGATCACGAACGCGATGCCCAGCAACAGCCACCGTATGTGCGGCGGCACGGTGCGTTTGAAATCAGCGAAAGTTTTTTGTAATTTATTCATGGTCGTTGGTCGTTGGTCGTTGGTCGTTGGTCGTTGGTCAAAAATCTATTGTTGACTATGGACCAACGACCAACGACCAATGACTACTGCATTCTTATCACGTTGCAGCTGGTGCCAGAGAATTTCAACAGCTGGGTGCAAAGCTTTTGCGCTTCGTCCATATCGGTCAAAGGCCCTATGCGCAGGCGATACAGCCGCGCGGTCGTGCCCTGGGCGCCGAGATCCCCGACGCCGCTCTCGTCCACGGCAAAGAATACCTTGCTGCGATACGGGGTCAGTATTCCCTTGCCGTCGTCGCCGCTGAACTTTGCCAGTATGCTGGTCCAATAGTCATTCAGCGCCTTGACCGAGGTGTCTGATTTCAATTCCACCGCGATGCCCCTTTGGTTGCTTTGAATCAGCGGAATATTTGATTGGGGCAAAAACGCGCCCGCCGTGTTTCGTTGCGCCGGCAAGAGATTGACGCCGCTGGTCCCGCCCGTGCTGTATCCGCCGTATCCTGGGCCGAACGGCATTGCGCCCGCTGGCATTCCCGCCGCCGGATTTTGCATTACGCCGGTCAGGCCGACCGCCGGATTCGCGGCCGCCGGCATTGGCATCCCCTGATACGCGACGTTGTTCAGCGATTGTCCGCTGGCCATGCTGGCCGCGACGTTCGCCTGGGCCAACGCCATGACGGACGCGGTGTCCGCTATCAAGAACGGTTTGCCGCGCTTTTTAATGCAGACTATGCGCTGGCCGCTGCGCAGCACCAGGTCGCCCACAGCCTCTACAATCAGCAATCGCCCGTTGTCGCCGTCGGTGCGGAATCCCACGGGGGATTCGCCGCCTTCTATCAGCAGCGACACGACCGGCCGCTGCGTCATCGCGATAACCTTGTCGCCAAAGTCAATATAGGTAAAGATGCGGTCGTGCCACACGCGTTCCGGCGCGATTACGTAATCGTCCGGATTCGGCACAAATATATCCAAATCAAACCGGAATTCCGACGGGTCAACGCGCATGGTTTTTATCCAGCCGTAATCTTCGCCGTCCGCGCCCAGCATGCCCACGGTTTGTTTTCGCGGGAATATGGAATTCATCCCGGTGCCGGCGGGCGCGGCCGTGCCGCCCGCGACAACGACCGAACCGCCGCTGTCCAAGACGATGTCAACCTGGGAATACGTGATCTCGCTGGAATTGCCGGGTTCCGAACGCAGATAGAATATGTATTTGTTTCCGGATTTGCCGGTCACAATCAGGTTGGTGTCCGCGCCCTGGTTGCTTTCCACCGGCGTGATATACATCGTGCGCCCGCCCTTGGTCGGATCAAACTGGAACAATCCGGCGTTGCCGACAACGCCGTCCTCTATGCCCTCTCCCGGCGGCAGATTGATCATAGTCACCATTCCGTTGCGCAGTTTTATAGGCAGCACCGCCCCCGGCGTCCAAGTCAATTGCGCAAACCCGGGCTTTGCAGAGCCCGCGGCCATATTGGCGTCGGGATAGTCCCATGCGCTCTGAATGCCGGCGGCGGTCGCATTTTCGGCATGTCCGAAAATGCAGCCAGCAGCCAGCAGATAGCAGATAGCGGTTATTTTTCTCATATTTACCTTCCTTGCTTAAAACGATTGCCGGCTGTCGGCCGCTAATTGCCAACTGCCAACAAATTTTTATTGCCCGAAATCCAATGGATCGCCGCCGCCGGATTCAATGGTGTATTCCACCACCTTGATTCCCAGCGGGTTTCGCAGGCGCTCGCTCCACCTAATCCTCGGCTGCATCTCTAACTGTATCACGATTGTATAATCTTTGCTCGCCGGCTGTCCAGAGTTATCTACGCTCATCGGCTGGCCGGCATTGTCCACGCAGGAATACGTAAAGCTGACCGCAAACCTGTTTTCCGCCCGCGGCGCGGGTTTGTCCTTGAAATTCACCGAACATCTGAATTCAAATTCCGGTATGGCCACGCGCATTGCGGTCACCATCTTTGTCGCGGCAAAGGCCGCGAAAACGTCCGGACTGGACCAAGTGTAAACCATGCCGTTATAGTTCGGCTGCCACTTTCGCGTCATCACGCCGGCGTTCGGAATTATTTCATTCCTGGCCTTGATATATTCCTTCAGAAAGCTTTCCTTGTAAAGGGCCAGATTCTGGTCGTTTACAGAGAGTGTGGTCAGCGATATTTCCACATCATTGCGCGGCTGCGTCGTCAGAAAAAACACCTGGGTCCGCTGGAGCGGAAAGATGCGCGTGACGGTGAGTATCAAGATTATCACGACCGCGACCGCGCCGGCAAAGACGAATGTCATCAAACGCGACAGCAAAACCGGCGGCTCTAGGGTGTTTGCCATAAAATATATTCTCCCTTTCAGGTCATATTAGAAAATTTGTTATATGCGACGCAAGTGAAAAATGCGCGCGCCGCGCGCATTTTTTAGTGACAGAGTGACAAAGTGACACAGTGACAAAGTTTTGGCAGTCGTGGCATTGCCGCGAACATTAAAAATTGTGTTGCGAGCAAAGCGAGCACATTAACTCTGTCATTCTGTCACTTTGTCACTCTGTCACTATTTTTCGCTTGCCTTGCGAAAGCGAACAATGTATCATATTTTCCACTTGCATTTGCAATAAATTGTGCTAATGTATGACGGCTTATATGGGGCGTTATGGATAATTTTGGGGCTGTTTTCATGGGGTTAGTGACAAATCATCGCTGCCGCAGGTCGCCAGTCGCCTTTACAGGGGCATAGCTCAATGGTAGAGTACTGGTCTCCAAAACCAAGGATGAGGGTTCGATTCCTTCTGCCCCTGCCACCAAATTTCGTTATCGCGCGCGCAGCGCACGATTAAGAAATTTGAGTGCCGCGCCGTAGTCCAAAGGACGAAGGCGGGCGGACCAAGTTAATCACAGGACTGAAAAAAATTGAAAAAAATAATCAACTATATCAAGGAAGTGCGCGCGGAATGGTTCAAGATAACCTGGCCCGGCCGCGATGTCGTTGTGCGTTCCACCATAATGATTTTTATTTTTTCCGGCCTGGTCGCATTATTCTTGTTTGCGGTTGACAGCATTTTAAGCGCTATTTTGGAATGGATATTCTGATGACTGATAAAATGAATTGGTATATCGTCAATGTTCATACGGGCTGCGAAAACAAGGTCGCCCGCGATCTGCGCGAAAAAATTGACGCGACAAAGCTGAACCCCCTGTTCGGCGAAATACTGGTGCCCACGCGCGAGATTACGGAAATCAAGGCGGGAAAACGCGTCAAATCAGAAAAGAAATTCTTTCCGGGATATATCGTTGTCCAGATGGCTATGACCAATGAATCCTTCTCGCTGGTGAAATTGCTGCCCCAGGTCGTGATGTTCCTGGGCCAGAAACAAAAACCGGTCCCAATCAGCGAAGACGAGGCGCGGCGACTGGTAAAGCAAATGGAAGAGGGCGGCACCGTTACGGACGAAACGACATATGATGTCGGGCAAGAGGTTCACGTGATAGACGGCCCGTTTATGAATTTCAACGGCGTTGTCGCGGAAGTGGATAACTTAAAACAAAAGATGACGGTCACAATTTTGGTATTCGGCCGCGAAACATCTGTTGGATTGGAATTTTCACAGGTTGAAAAGGTATAAGGATAAAGCAATGAACAAAGACAAAGTGAAAAACGATTGGCGGTCTGATCTGGAAAAAATAGGGGCGTATAATCTTCGTCTGGGCGGGCGATTAAAACAAATAGCCACAAGGAACGAGATTATTTACGGCCGCCGCGGACTTTTTGGAAAAGTTCAGTAAAACCCAGTTGCCCTTCCTTAGAGGGGGAACTGGAACCGTGGGAGATGCGCCACATCGCACCACAAACTCTAACAGGCATCAGGCACTAGGCATCAGGCACTAGTGAAAATGCCACAACTAATGCCTAGTGCCCAGTGCCTAGTGCCTAAGACGGAGTCTTAAAATGGCAAAAGCAAAAGAAGTAAAGGATTACGTGAAACTCGTAGTTCCTGCAAAACAGGCGAATCCCGCGCCCCCCATCGGGCCGGCGCTGGGCGCCAAGGGCGTGAATATCGCCGAATTCTGCAAACAGTTCAACGACGCGACCAAGGATAAAGAGGCCGGAATGCCGATTCCGTGCGTCATAACCGTTTATACCGACCGCAGCTTTGAATTCATAATGAAACTGCCGCCGGTGTCGCATTATATAAAGAAAGCCGCAAAGCTGAAAACCGGTTCCAAAAAACCGGGCCGCGATTTTGTCGGTGTCCTCTCTATGGCCGATGTAAAGAAAATCGCAACCGAAAAGATGCCGGACCTTAACTGTGATAATGTTGACGCCGCCGCGAAAATCGTTGCCGGTCAATGCCGCTCTATGGGCGTAAAGGTGGAGGGCTAAACCATGAAGCTGAATAAGAAACAACAAGCACGGAACGGCAAGATTGACGCCAACAAGGTATATCCTTTGGCGGACGCCATTGAAATCTTGCGCGAATTCGGCTCGCACAAATTTGACGAGACGCTGGAAATCGCGGTGAAACTGGGCATAGACGTGGCCAAGGCCGACCAGAATATCCGCGGCATGCTGTCGCTGCCGAACGGCACGGGCAAAAAGGTCCGCGTTGCGGTGATCACCAACGGCAAGGAAG
>WQUT01000052.1 GCA_009781955.1 Pseudomonadota bacterium
GTATTGCGCCAGATGGATTTCAGCGTGCGGCGCGGACTGATTTTTTTCACCGTCTTGTCCGGCTGGATAATTCCGAACAGGTTGAAATACGCCGCGCCGATGATATAAATCACCGCGACCGCAAAGAAAGGCGTGCGGATTCCGAACCGGCCGGCGATCGCCATCGCGATTAGCGGCGCGGCCAGCGCGCCGACGTTCAGCCATAAATGATACCGCCCGTTCAGTTTTGCCATGCCGATGTTCCGCGAAAAGTCGGCCAGGAACAGAGGAATCAGCATTCCGACCAGAACCTGGGGGATGCCGGACGTGTAGTCCAGCGCGATAAAGGTCGCGGGCTTTATGGAAAAGGCCATCATAAAATAGCATACGCCGATCGCAATCATGCTGATGTAGAACAGCCGCGACTTGGTCATCAGGCGAAAGAACTCGCCCGCGAACAGCGTCACCAGCAGGATGAACGCGTTATAGACCGCTGAATATACGCCGACGGCGGCGGTGCTCTTGAAGATATCAAACAGAATCAGCCCGTATACGGCGTCAATGATGCTGCCGCCGAACCCGGAAAAAATCCCGAGATTGGCAAATGAAAAGCCCGTCACGCGTTCCTTGATTGAAAGATATTTGTCCGCCATTGCGCGCCTCGCTGTCCGCATAAGACTACCCCGGATTTTTTAGACTCGCTCGCGCTGACGCGCATCGCTTGCCAACAAAATCCAGCCCTTCTGAGAAGGGCAGTGGCGCGCCCATATATTTGAAACTATGAGCACTGGTTCCCCTTCTCAGAAGGGGAGCAAAGCTGGGAGTCCGCAGAAGCGGACGACCCTAGCTTTGCGGGGTAGTCTGTTTTTCTTGAACTTTATTTTATCAAAATTGGCAATAAAACACAACGCCCGCTGGAATATAATCTTATTTAAGATTTATGATTTATGATTTATGATTTATGATTGAACGGATAACCAGGGGGCTCATTATGCCGGAACAAAAAATGCCGTATATACGGGTTACCAAAAACGGACCCTATCTGTTGTTCGGGGCCAGCAAGATATCCGAAAAAATAATCCTGACGGATGAAAACGGAATCTCGGTCAAATACGGCAACGGAAAAACATTCATCATCCGGGCCGACCCGGTCGCGCTCTGCCGCTGCGGGAGGACCGCGAACGCCCCGTTCTGCGACGGCTCGCACGCGACATCCGCATACGATGGAACGGAAACGGCCAGTTTCACAAACGTGATGGAACAACCGTCGGCCACTGCAATCAAGGGGCCCAAACAAACTTTGCTGGATAATGAAAATTATTGCGCCTTTGCGCGGTTCTGCGACCGCGGCGGACGCATTTGGAACCTGGTGATGCGGGGCGATACGGCGGCGGACCGCCTCGCGGCGGCCGAGGCGAATTTATGCCCCGCGGGACGCTTGCTGATGTTTACCAATTCCGGAGAATCATTGGAAACCAAATCCCAGCCAAGCGTGCATACGATAGAAGATGGCGGATTAAAAATTTCCGGCCCGTTATGGATTCGCGGCGGAATACGCGTGGAATCGGAATCCGGCCGTTCTTACGAAGTCCGCCAGAAACAGACGCTGTGCCGCTGCGGCGCATCCATGAATAAACCGTTCTGCAACGGCGCGCATGCATCGCTGCGTTGGAAGGCAAAGACGGCTTAGCGGGAGATCTCTTGACTTTTGAAAATAATATCGTATAATTTTATTCATGTTGAACAGAAAAGACAACTTTGAAATTATTCTGAAACGGGACTTGAATGCAAGTGCCGGGTTGTCTGTTGTGTCTTTGACCTTTACCACCACCACCGCCTAGGGCGGTCATATTTCTCCCCCCTTGGGTATTGCGCCCAAACACATATTCATAATTATAAACAACAATAATCCCGGGATTATCTATGGTATAATTCCGGTAGTTAAAAAGGTCAAAAAATGAAGAATGATAAAAACTTGGAAGCAATCAAATCAGAAGAGCTTCCTGAAAACGATCACCGCCGCATCGGACGGGAGCTTGATTTATTCTCTATTGATGAATACGTCGGCCCCGGCCTTGCGCTGTGGCATCCGAACGGTGCCATCGTGCGCGATCAAATAGAATCCTTTTGGAAAGAGCATCACAGCAAGCACGGATACAAATACGTTTACACGCCGGAAATCGGACTGAAACAGCTATTTGAAAAATCCGGACACTTGGCGCATTTCGCGGATATGATGTATCCGCCGATGGACATGTCGTTAAAGGACAAGTCAGAGCAAGGCGCGTATTATCTGAAACCAATGAGCTGTCCGTTTCACGTCCGTATTTATAATTCGTCCCCGCACAGTTATAAAGAACTGCCGATAAAATATTGCGAGTTGGGACGCGTGTATCGGTACGAGGCATCCGGCGGACTGAAAGGATTGTTGCGCGTGCGCCTTATCACGCAAGACGATGCGCATATTATTTGCCGCCAAGATCAATTCAAGGACGAGTTGTCCAAGGTCTTTGATTTTGGGTTCGCGTTCCACAAGATTTTCGGATACGACAAGTTCAAAGTATATCTTTCGCTGCGCGATATGGCGAACAAGCGGGACAAATATATAGAGAACGAGCCAGTCTGGGAATTCGCTGGCAAATCCATTGAAGAAGTCTTACGGTCAAAAAAGATTCCGTATGATATAGACATCGGCGGCGCGAAGTTCTATGGCCCGGCGATAGATGTCATGGCCATTGACAACAATGGCAAGGAATGGCAATGCATGACGATTCAGCTGGATTTGAATCTGCCCGAGAAATGGGGGATGTCGTACGTCGGCGAAGACGGGCAAAAGCATACGCCGATAATGATTCATCGCGCGGTGCTGGGCGCGATGGAGCGGTTCATTGCCGTATACCTGGAAAGGTGCGGCGGGAATCTGCCCGTGTGGTTGTCGCCCGTGCAGGCAAAGGTCCTTTCTGTTTCGGACAAGCATAAAAAATATGCGAAACAGATTGAACAGAAACTTGTCCGCAATGGCATTCGCGCCGAATACGACGGCGACGGCAATACGGTCGGGTATCAGATCCGCGCGGCGGCGAAAATGAAAATCCCCTATGTCGTTATCGTGGGCGACAAAGAAATGGAAAACAAAAACATTTCCTTGCGCATGCGCGGCGGCGAACAGACGGCGGATGTGAAGTTATCCGACTTCTTAAAGCGAATCCGAAAAATCATAAAAGATAAGAGTTTGGATTTGTGAAAACAAAACCCTTCGTAAAGAAGGGTTTTGTTTTTAATTTCTTAGTGACGTTTTTTCAGGCTGATTCCATGCTTTACAAGCGCGTCGTCAAGAAACTGACCGCGATTTAATAGTATTCTTTCATAAGCGTCCGCGCCATTAAACAATTCCAAAAGCGACGGAATCTCTGCCCGACGGCGTTCAATAAAGTTACTGCTGTTGTTGCGGCTTTTATATCTTTCCTCAAACTCATCAAAGTTTTCTGGTTTGGGCATTACCAGAATAATACGAACATCATTTGCAAGAGCCTTGAACGCTGCGCTGTCAAATGCCTCTAACACAGGAGAGATAAAGGACGACATTAATATTTTTCCCTTTTTTAATTCTTGCATTGCGGCATCAAAATAATTTTCTGGCCATCCAGGATTGGGCCCGCGTTGCGCGGTATTTCCCTTTCGCATATCAAGCGGAAGATGCGCGATTGATTTATCATAGATGTATATGAAATCCAGGTTCTCAAAATCAACGACATTATCATACGTTTCCGATGTATATGTTTTGCCGCTGCCGGGATATGCAAGAATTAAAATCTTTTCCATGTTACCATTCAGTTTTTTAATCCGGAGCTATCTTCCCCGAATGCCCACATCATATCGCGGGCAAATTGGCCGCGTGCCGACATCAGCGAGGGATCGCGCCCGATTAACGCACTCGCGTCGCGCTGGGCCAGCTTGAAGATATCGCGGTGCTCGCGATAGTCCACAAAGTGATACTGAATCCAGCCGGATTGTTTGGTGCCCAGCAATTCGCCGACACCACGCATCATCAAATCCTGTTCCGCAATCACAAACCCGTCGTCCGTGTCGCACAAAATTTGTAGCCGTTTCTGGCCGTCTTCGGTAATATTATCGCCATACATCAAAATACAAAACGATTGCGCGCTGCCCCGGCCCACGCGGCCGCGCAATTGGTGCAGCG
>WQUT01000053.1 GCA_009781955.1 Pseudomonadota bacterium
AAGCCATTGAGCGCTAGTTCCCCTTCTCAGAAGGGGAGGAAAGCTTGGCAGCTATGCTGCCTTAGCTTTCCGGGGTAGTCAAATCTTAAATCCGTAAATCTTAAATCCGTAAATTTTCCTTGATTGTTTCATTTATGATTGTTATTCTTGTCGCTCCATTAATTAATTAACTAGTGCCCAGTGCCCTAGTGCCCAATACCTAAAAGGACTACGTATGCCATATATACTCGCGCTGAATTGCGGCTCTTCCAGTTTAAAGTACCAGGTTTACGATGCCGATACCCGCGCCCCGGTGGTCAGCGGCAATGTAGAGCGTATCGGTGACGCGACGGCATTCATCACCCAGAAATATCCCGACGGGCATCGGGACAAGAAAGAAACCGCGATGGAGAATCATAACGAGGCATTGAACGTCGTCATGTTCATGCTGCGCGAGGCGTCAATTGACCTGAACGAAATTACGGCGGTCGGCCACCGCGTTGTGCACGGCGGAGAAAAATTCAAATCATCCGTTGATATTACGGACGAGGTCATACGCACCATAGAAGAACTGGGCCCCCTTGCGCCGCTGCACAATCCGGCGAATCTGGTCGGCATTGTCGTGGCAAAGCAATTGCTGCCCAACGCGCGCCAGGTGGCGGTATTTGACACCGCGTTTCACCAGACCATGCCCGATTATGCGTATCGCTATGCAGTGCCGGCGGCGTGGTATCGAGAGCTGGGCGTGCGCCGTTACGGATTTCATGGGACCAGCCACCTGTATGTGTCCAAACGCGCGGCAAAAATGCTGGGCAAACCGGCGCGCGATACAAATGTCATAACCATGCACATCGGGAACGGGGTATCCGCGGCGGCGATTAAAAACGGCCTGGTGGTTGATACGTCAATGGGAATGACGCCGTTGGCGGGACTGACCATGGGCACGCGCCCGGGCGATTTGGATCCCGGCATAGTTTTGTATGTAATGGAGCAATTGAAGCTTTCGCCCGAACAAATGCAAACCCACCTTAACAAGCAGTCGGGTCTTCTCGGCTTGACCGAATGCTATACCGATCGGCGCGACGTGGAAGAAAACGCGACCAGCAACGATTTGTGCCGCCTTGCGCTGGACGTGGAAAGCAACAATGTAAAGAAATATATCGGCGGATACATGGCGGAATTGGGCCGGACCGACGCGATAGTATTCACCGCTGGCGTTGGCGAAAACGATCCTGTTTTGCGTGAAAAAATGCTGACGGGATTGGAAGAACTGGGGATAAAGCTGGATGTCAAAAAGAACGCGGAAACGGCGGCCCGCCTGGGCCACGGCGAGACAGAAATCAGCGCGCCGGATTCCAAAATAAAAATATTTATGATTCCAACGAATGAAGAGCTTGTGATCGTGGAAGACACCATCGCCATCGCGAACGGCACATACAACCCCGACCATTTGAAGATGAAATATTCGTTCGCGTAATGCGCGGGCGATGGTCCCCACATGTGTTCCCCTCCTGTGGAGGGGTGCCGCGCTTGTATCGCGCGGTGGGGTGGTTTTACACCCCCCAAATTTATTTCTTGTTTTCCCACAGAAATGTATTATGGCAAGAATAAAATTTCATATTGAACATCGCCCCGTTTTAGGGTATTGTTTTCTTACTCGCAAAAATAGACTACCCCGAAAAACTCAGGTCGCCCGCAACCTCGCGTGCTCCCAGTTTTTCGCCCCTTCTAAGAAGGGGAATTTAGCTCGGTCTAATTGCCCTTCTCAGAAGGGCCGGAATTCGTTAATAAATGCAGAGCTTTTATCGCGAGCATTTATTTAAGAATTCCGGGGTAGTCTATTTTTGTAAAAAACAAAAAGGAAACACAATGTTGTTAAAGGGAAAAAAGATTCTGATTACCGGTGTGGCGAACGATATGTCCATCGCCTGGGGAATTGCAAAAATGGCGCACGAGATGGGTGCGGAAATCGCAATGCCGTATACGGTGCAAATGTTGGAAAAGCGCGTGAAACCATTGGCCGAGCAAGTTGGCGCAAAGTTTGTTCGTTTTGTTGATCTGCAAGATGACGCCAGCATGGATTCGCTGTTTGCAGAGATTGAGAAAGAATGGGGCGCCCTGGACGGCGTCCTGCACTCGATCGCGTTTTCCAACAAGGATGAACTTGTCGGGCGTTATGCGGATACGACGCGCGACAATTTTAAAAATACCATGGATATTTCCGTGTATTCTTTGGTTGATATTTCCCGCCGCTCTGCGAAATTGATGAAAAACGGCGGCAGCATTCTTGCAATGACTTACTTTGGCGGCGAAAAATCCGTTCCGAATTATAACGTGATGGGCGTGGCGAAAAGCGCGCTGGATTCATCCGTCCGCTATCTGGCGGCCGATCTTGGCAAAGACGGAATCCGCGTGAACGCGATTTCGGCCGGCCCGATCAAGACCTTGGCATCCAGTGCCGTGGGCGGAATAAAGTCCATGCTACGTCTGAATTCGGACATGACGCCCCTGCGCCGGAATGTTACTTTGGAAGATGTCGGCGGCGCGGCGGTGTATTTCTTCAGCAATCTGTCGTCCGCGGTCACGGGCGAGATCCATCATGTGGATTGCGGCTATTCATCCACAGGCATGATCCCGAATGATTTGAAAGATGTGTTGTTAAAGGCATTGGATGCAGAATAGGGGCGCGTTTCCACGCGCCCCTATGCATCGGTCTGCATATGCCCAATAATAATCGCCGCAATCGCGGCGATTATTAATGATGTCTGTCTTTTTTTCGCATATAGGCTTGATTAAAAGCGTTTGCGCAAGCTCTTTGTTCTGGGCATTTTGTGCAATTCTCGTATGAGAAGTTTGCTGGAAGTTTAAAATAATCTCCGGATGCTGAGATCAATGGTTGGTTTCCGATAATGGAATGATAAAAGTCGGGATTCAGATCCGGCATTGGCAAACCAGTAATATCTCTGGATGCAGAGATGCGGGAAATATCCCGGGCAATGTTATACGGTGGCTTGTAATCAGGGATGTTTTTTTGAAGATAGCTATCAATATCCCCAAAGGTTCTCATTTCTTCGGCCTCATCATCGGGTATTGACAGATTAAATGCTTTCTCTACCTCCATAATTGCCTCTACTGTATCCAGAGAATCTGCCCCAAGATCATCAATAAAGTTTACGCATGGAACTAGTTGCTCTTCAATGAAAGATTGAAACTTCATATTTAATAAAACACACTTCAAATTTTGCGTTATTTGCGGATTATATTTTTGCGGCGCCATAAATGTTCCCTTTTGCGTTTTCTCCACCCCCCAGTTTTCAATTATTTTAATCGGATTTGCGGGATTGCAACTATTTTTTGGCTTCCTTCCTGGGTGGGGGTGCTTATTTCCCTCTTGCAAGAATTTATATAAATTTCTATAATTTTTACATGTCTAAAACACCCAGCCTTTTTGACGATGCGGCGACGCCGGAGTTGGCGCGGGCGGAACATGCGTCGCTGATGAAGAAACTGCGCGATTGGGATGTTGCGTATCACACCAACGACGCGCCGCTGGTTGACGACGCGACATACGACGCGGCAAAGCGCGCGGCTAAAAAGCTTGAATCCGAATACCCCGAATTGTCCGCCGGCAAAAACAGCGTGGCGAAAACCGTCGGCGGCGCGACCAGCCGCGATTTCAAGACTTTCCCGCATTCCATACCCATGCTGTCCATCGCGGATGTTTTTGACGAGAAAGATGTTGAGGAGTGGTTAAAGCGTGTAGGGGCGCATGATTGCGCCCTTCGTTGGCCACGGAGTCTTCCTGGGCGCAATCATGCGCCCCTACAATCCGACCTCTTCATCGAACCAAAAGTCGATGGCCTGTCGTTCGCCGCGCGGTATGAGGACGGCGTTCTGGTCCGCGCATTGACCCGCGGCAACGGCATGATGGGCGAAGACATTACTGAAAACCTGAAAATGGTGCCGGATGTGCCAAAGATTCTTACCCCCGCCCTTGCGGCGGGGGTCGGCTCGCGATTTTGCGGGCCGGGGGGTGGGTTGAATGGGTCAAATAAACAAAATAATTTTGATGTTTTGACTAATGAACCCATCCCCCGCCGAGCACGAGAAGGTGCCTCGGCGACCCCTGCCGCAAGGGCAGGGGTTATACCATCTGTGCTGGAAATCCGGGGCGA
>WQUT01000054.1 GCA_009781955.1 Pseudomonadota bacterium
TTATCGTTCTTCGTCGGACAAATCAAAATCAAACAACTATTCCACGCGCGGAAACATAAATCCATACACCGGCAAAAAGGGAACCAAGAAGGCGTATTAATGATGAAAAAATTTACTTTGATTTTTGCTCTTTGCTCTTTGCTCTTTGCCCTTTCTGCCTGCGGCGTCAAGACAGAACCGGAACGCCCCGGCAATCCTAACTTTCCGCGCAATTATCCTGTGGATTAATTCAAAAGGATAAAAAATGAAAAAACATTTATTCATTATTATGATTGCCGCGGCCTTGCCGCTGGCCGCGTGCGGCCCGGATGAGCCGACAGGATACAGAAAAACCCTGGCGAAAGATTTCCGTTATGTGTGCATGGGGCAAATAGAACAGCAGACCAGAAACGCGGGCCGCAATTGGGATCAGATTCAAACGGACAGGGTCGCCGCGTTCTGCGAATGCGTGGGGAACAAGGTGGCGGCCGCGCTATCCGACAAGGAGGTAGAGGCGGCAAAAAAATACGACGACGGCGCGCGTCTGCCGATAGAGTATCTGGGCCAGTCGCAAAGCTTTCTGGATAAATGGCAAAAGGCGGCCGTGAAATGCGGCGAAAAAATGCAGGACAAAGCGCTGTAAATCCGGCGCACTCTTTTAAACAAAACTCTGAAAGAGTTTTGTCATTCCCGCGCAGGTTTAGTAATCAAATTTGCCACGTTGTAATTCCGGCGACCCGGGTCCCGCCGCAATCTTTTTTGATTGCGGCGAGCGGGGACGGCCGGAGCGAGTCTATAACATTGTAGGGGCAAATAATTATTTGCCCCTACATAATTCCGTTATACTCTCGTATATTTCATATCTGTTTGAAAATCCGATGGTTTAAAGCCCTATTCCGGCCTTCGCCGGAATGACAAAAATTACTTCGTAATTTTTGTAAGGTGCTACCTGGTAAAACAGAGTATTTAACGAATCGCTTTAATTATTCCGCTGGCGCATTTGTTTTGGATTCCATCGCCGGCGTATCATCCGTTGTCGCGCCCGCGGAGGGTTGGACCGCGGCGGCCGCGCCGCAATGATTCTGACAATTATCAAACAGCCATTTTGACATGTCGCCGGAATAATTCACGCCCATCTTGTCAAAGCTGGTTCCAAACACGGCGTTCGCCGCCGCCAATGTGACCCGATAAAATCCGGTATAGGCGCCCTTTTCGCCGACGCATACGACCTCTGCCGGGTCCATTTCGCGCGAATAAGACACCCGCCGGCCGAGCGTTTCCGCCGTGCAATCCGGGAAAAATATTCTGCAATATCCCGCCGCCGTTCCGTCCCATGTTTTTTGGTCCAGGCCGTCCGAACAAGACGCGCCGAACGCCGCGCCCGCAATCCAGGCCGGCGCAATCGCGCAGATGGCGATGCGTGTAAGTTTTCTCATGTTTTTCCCCTTTTGTTTCATGTCAATTATAACCATGCCGGCGCGGCGTGTCAATTTTATTTGACTTTCGCGGCCATGAACGGTAAAATACGTGCCGCTTGGGGTTGTAGCTCAGTTGGTAGAGCACTTGCATGGCATGCAAGGGGTCGAGAGTTCGAGTCTCTTCAGCTCCACCACCATTCGCCCGTCGCTTCGCGCCGAGGCTTCGGGCGGCAAGCCACCCGAATAGCGAGCAGTTGCACGCGAAGGAGTGTCCGCCATAGCCTTGGCGGCGGCGGACTGGTCACTTTCAAAAATTATAAATCCCATGGCGGGTGTAGCTCAGTTGGTTAGAGCGTCGGTTTGTGGTACCGAATGTCGCCGGTTCAAATCCGGTCACTCGCCCCATCTATAAATATTTCCGGGCCTGCCCGGTTCTTTAATAAAAATCTATGCTTGGCAATTTCAATATACAGTGTATTATTGGTATAAATAATTGTGTCACTTTACGACATTCTGGATGCGAAAAACCCGCTTGCGCGGGCTTTTTCAAGTGAAACTTTACGCCACCATCCGTTTTAATTCGCCGGATCCTGTCGCTGCCGGCACGATGGACATACGAACGCCGATCGCGCCCAGGAACTTTTGCACGCTGGAGAATTCCGGATTGCCGCCCTCGGCCAGCATTTTATACAGGCCGCGCGCGCTGATCCCCATGTTGCGCGCGATGGCGGACATGTTTTGGGCGCGCGCGACATTCGCCATTGCTTTGCGTATGATGGCGGGGTCGCCATCTTCAAACGCCGCGGCAAGGTATCCCGCGTAATCGCTTTCATTGTGCAGTATTTCCGCAACATCCCATTTGCTTACTGTTATTTTCTTTTTCATTTTTACACCTCTTTTTCTATTATTTTTGCTGTTTTTATATCGCGCTTTTGGCTGGACTTATCCCCGCCGCAAAGCAGGATTATGATTTCCCGGCCGCGGACCGTGTAATACAACCGGTATCCGGGGCCATAGTGAATGCGCAGCTCTGAAACGCCGTCGCCGACCGTATGGTGGTCGCCCAGATTCCCTTCTTCCACCTTGTCAATGCAGACGCTGATTTTATGCTGGGCCGTTTTATCCCGCAGATTTTCCAGCCATTCCATAAATACGTTTGTTTTTGATACTTTATACACCGTGCTTTTCCTTTGTTTCTATCCCTATTATGAACCATAGTTCATAATAAATCAAGCGAAAAATTATAAAAAATGCGCCGGAAAATCCAGCGGCCAAATGGATAGCTTTACGATAAAATCGTAAAACTACTTTTTCCAGAAAATTTCGGCGGCTAGGACAATTACGGCCGCGCCTTTACCGCCCTGATTAAAATAATTCCGTTCTTGTTGATGCGCGTGCTGGCCCTGAGTGTATGGTTTCATGGTAATTATTATACCATAAAACTTAAAATTCTTGAAATTTCAATCCGCCGCTGCTATGGTGAAATAGCTGAAAGGAGAAAATATGGAATATGCCAGTATAAAGTCCGAGGCGGAATCAAAAACCGCCGCAACCATAGAAGTTTTGAAATCCGAATATCTGGGCCTGCGCACCGGGCGCGCGTCGGTGCATCTGCTGGACGGGGTGCGCGTGGACGTGTATGACACCGAAATGCCCCTGTCCCAGGTCGCGACGGTTTCCGCGACGGACGCGCAGACGCTGTCCGTGTCCGTATGGGACGCATCAAACGCGGCCAAGGTGGAAAAGGCCATTCGCGATTCGGGACTGGGCCTGAACCCGCAAACCGCCGGCGGGGTCATACGCATCAACATGCCGCCCCTGACCGAAGAACGCCGCAAAGAACTGGTGAAAGTGGCGCGCGGATACGCCGAAGAGGCCAAGATTTCCATGCGCAACATCCGCCAGGATTTGATGGGAAAAATCAAGCGTGCCGAAACGGACAAAGAAATTTCCGAAGACGACAGGAAGCGTTACGAAGAAGACCTGCAGAAAGTTTTTGACGCCCGCGGGCAAGAGGTTGACGGGGTGGCCAAGGGCAAGGAAGCAGACATCCTGACCGTATAAACGCGGGGCGTACGCCCCGTTTTTTTATTTTTGCATTTTAGCCGCGTTAGTGTAAAATGCAGGCCTGCGTTCCCATAGTTCAATTGGATAGAACAAGTTCCTCCTAAGAATTAGATCCAGGTTCGATTCCTGGTGGGAACGCCATCCGCCTTCGTTTACACTACGGCGCGACGAACCAAATAAAAACCACTCGCGGTAAAATCTCTGGTTGACGGGCGCGATGAATAGGGTATAATGATGCCCACAAAATAAAAAAAGGATCTCGCATGCAGCCCGGACAAGGTTGGATCAACAGAAACAGAAAACCGTTCCTGTGGGTGAACGGAATTGTATTCGTCCTGTTCTGGATTTTCACTAACCCTCTGCTGCCGCTGTCGTATCCGCTGAGAGAGGTTCTGGTCGGATTCGGATACCTGTTCATAATCATCGGGGTTCTGGGGCGCGTGTATTCGTCGCTGACGATCGCGTCGCACAAGGATGCGCAAATAGTAAAAACGGAAATGTATTCCGTCGTCCGGCACCCGCTGTATTTCTCGTCGTTCGTGATCATCATCGGAATTGGAATGCTGACCGGGCGGCCAGAATTGCTGGCGTATATAATCGCGTTCTTTCTGGCATGCTTTTATCCGATGATTCTGAACGAAGAAAAATATCTGGGCGACAAATTCGGGCGGGAATACGCGGATTATAAAAAGCAAGTGCCGATGCTGATTCCGAATTTCTCAAAATGGCGCGCGCGCGACAATATTGAAATAAATCTGAAACTGGTGACGCGGACGATTTTGGATGGATCCGTGCTGCTGCTGATTCCGCCGGTTTTGGAAATCATCGGATATGTAAAAAGCCTGATTTAATAAAACCCGCGTTTGCGGGTTTTATTTTATAACGCGGTTTCAATCCCTGTCATAATTTTTCATAAGATATTCAAAATACGAATCCATGCCGGCAAGGCCGGACACGCTGATGCTTTCGTTAATTCCGTGCATGCCTTCGCGATCGCCGGCGGTTGTCGGAACCGGAACAATCCGGTATATCTTGTCGCAGAGTTCCTGATACCTGCGGGAATCCGTGCCGCCGGGCGTTATGTATGGAACGACGGTCGCCGCCGGATATACCGCACGGATGCTTTCGGATAATTTTTGAAATCCGCGCGCGGCCGTGGGCGACACGGCGGACGCATCCCAGCCGTTCAGAACGGCAACATCCGCGTCGTATCCGCGCAATTGTTCTTTCACATGATGCAAAACATCCGCGATCGTATCGCCAGGTTGCAACCTGAAATTAACGATGATTTCCGCCGATCCGGGTATTACATTATCCACATTCGGATCGCCCGCCGTCATGCCCGCAATCGCGGTCGTCGTCCGAATCATTGCATTCATGGTCGGATCGGCGGACAACTTATTCTGAAAAGCCTGTTTTATAATCGGAACATCCCGGTTCGCGACAACAAATTTTTCGGGAAATCCCGATGCGCCGGCCCGCAGCAATCCGTCGGTTTCCGGCAATATCCGCGCGGGCATCTGGTTATCGGTCAGACGGCGCATGATGATCGCGGCATCGTTCACCGCCGTCCGCATCGGCGGCATGGACGAATGTCCGGCGGGCCCGCGAACGGTTATCCGCACGGTCATAAAACCTTTCTCCGCCACTCCGACCAGCGCGATTCCGGAACGGACGCCGTTCATATCGTTCAGGATTATAAAACTACCCTCGTCATAAATCGCGTCAAAACGCAACCCGCGCGCGGCCAGGTATTCCGCAACATTGGCGGCGCCTTTGTTTTCTGTTTCTTCATCCGCATTGAATACAAAGTAAATGTCCCGTTCCGGTCGGAATCCCGACTTTATCAGCGATTCCGCGGAATTCATCAAAGAAAACAGCATCCCCTTGTCGTCAATTGCGCCGCGTCCCCAAATGCGGCCGTCCGCCACCGCGCCCGAAAATGCCGGATGTTGCCATGCCTTCGCATCGCCCGCGGGCACAACGTCGTAATGCGCGCCGAATAGTATCGGCCCCAGCTTCGGATTTTCACCCGGCCAGCGCAATAACACGGATTGTTCGCCGACAAGGTTATATTCCATTGCGCCGAACACGCGCGGGTATGATGTTTTCAAGTATTCGCGAAATTCGGAAAATAGCGCCGAATCCGCGCCGCTGACCGTCGGAATACGGATTCCGCCCGCCAGAATCTGCGCCCGGCGGTCGGAATCGGGCGGGATGGCGGCGGCATTATCCGTCCACGGCGCAACCGCTGGGAACCGGGTAAGTAGCGCACGAACGGAGAGCCCGATCGCCGTCAACACCAACACTGCGACAATTATCGCAACGATGCGAATAAAAATCCGCGGCCATTTTTTCGGTGATTTTTTCATGCCCGACCTCTTTGATTGAATTCTATTACGGCCGGGACGATTGTCGGATTTTTTTAGCGTCGCGCGCCCCGATGGATTTTATCTCCGCCAACAGTTTCTGGTAATATTCCGGCGATTTGTTTTCAATGGGCGAGAGTATCGTTGTCTGAACCGGCGATATTCCGCAGAACTTCATCACACAGTCCCGTATGCCGCGAACGCCCGGCATGCGATAGACCAGCCGGTAAAACCAAATCGGCGTGTTCATAGTGACGATAACGCGGCCGGTTTTGCCCCGCAGAAATTGTTCCGGAAACGGCTTGCCCGGACGGAATTTAAACGCAAAGCCCGGCAGCCACATGCGGTCCAGAAAGCCCTTTAACAGCGCGGGATACGTTCCCCACCAACTGGGATAAACAAAAACGATATGGTCGGCGGCCCGTATCATTTCCTGGGCGCGAATTAAATCGGGCTCCAGCGGCATTTTTTCGCGATATCCGAAACGCAGTATCGGATCAAATTTTAGATCGCACAGATGCAGAACCGCGCATGTTGCGGCCCCGGCCGCGCCAGATTGGTAAGATCCCGCCAGCGCATGACACAGCGACTTATCGTCCGGGTGCCCGTTTATTACAAGAATATTCTTCATGTTTCGTCCCCCCTGTGTATTAATAAAAAGATGAAAAGAGTGCGGCGCGACGGCGCGATTTTACGGACAGTTATTCAGCTGGGTTAAAACATTTTTAACATCGTTGTTGATTGACACGGTGACCTGTCTCTGCAGTCCGTCGGTGTAAGTGTAATCAAACCTCTGGGATGACCATTCCGGCGCGGCTTCTTCCACTTGTTGGAACGGCGCCAGCAATGCGCGATACCACTGCCGCTGGCGACAGAGGCACCCGTTGCGAACATCGCCGACAATGCTGGACGTCGCGGTATTCGCGAACCGGTTCAAATCCCGGTCCGTCATCATCAGGCAGCGGTCGCCGAACCCATAGAAATTCGCATCATCCACCAAGAATTTGTAAATCAATCCCTGGGTGGCGCCGGCGCTGGCCAACTGGCTGACCATGCCGTCGGTGCAGCATGCGCGCGCCATGGACATCAGCGTGCGATACCGCGCGACCAGCGGCCGCGCGTCCGCAACATCCGGCGTGATTTCGTTTCCGGATTTTATCAGTGCGGCCAGCGCGTCAACATTAACCTGGCGAATGCGGGGGGCGCGCGGGGATATAGCCTCGCTCACCTGGGGCTTTTTCAGCCAGATTTTGCATTCCCAATCGGTCGTGAACGGGCATTCAACGTATTTTGTGCCTTCGCAGGTTTCGATGGCAATTGTTTTGGTCGGACCCTCGCACGCGGGATTCTTGGCGGTTGAAATTCCGGCATTGAACATTCTGCACGTGACGCCGGCCCTTTCTTCGCGCGATACAGATGCCGGCGCGGGCGCGGGCGCCGCGGCCGGACCGGTGAAATTCACGTTATTGATAACCGCGGTCGCCGCGGCTGATTCGGCTGATGCGGACGCGGTCTCATTCCAATGAAATGTCGGCATTTGCGGAACCAGCAAATCTTCCACCGCGCGTTCGGTAAATCTGTCGTGCACGGACAAGGCCGGAATTTTGCCGGCCGGCGGGGGCAAGTTGTTCACAAAATGCGGCTGGTCCGAAGAATCATGCATTTCCACCCACGGATCTGTATATCCGCCCTCTGCGGCCGCCGCGCGGCGCGCGGCCAGTTCCGCATCCGTATAATATTCAAAATGATCGTAATCCACATTCGGGTCCCAGAACTTGCTGTTGGGGCCCGGCAATTGGCGGTCATTTGGCGCGAATCCGTTGTTAACCCACCATTGCCAATCGCGGCCCTCTGGATTTCCCGTGTATTGGAAATCGTCGCTGAAATCGGTCTTGTCCGGATGGGATACGGAATCATCCCACCATGGAACGGCGTTTATATCAACGGTTTTTACCAGCTCTTCGCTGGTGTTGCGCGATTTGGGCGCACCATACCACAATGGCGTTCCACTGGTCGGCGGCACGACCTTGTCCAGCACCAGGTTGGTAAACACCGGCTGTTGATTCACGCCGCCCGATGCGGATGTCCGGAAAGAGCGAACGGCCGCCGCGCGGCATTCCGCCGTATTGCAAGGCGTTGCGGGCGTTGTAATCGTAATGGAATCAAATGGGGAATACGCCGCCGTTGCCGGGATCTGGACAACCGGCGGAATATAGGAATCGTCCGCGATCGCAACATCGCCCGCCGCGCCGGAATCAGACGCGCGCGCCGCGTTCGCGACGCAGACAACGGGCAATAAACAGCAAATAGCAAACCGATAGATTTTCATATTAAGAATTATAGCATAAATAGTCCCCCTTGATAAAGGGGGAAATTTACTTAACGGACCAAGACGCCAAATCTCAGCGCGGCTTATTACGTTTAATCCATTCGGCCGCATATTCCAGGCTGCCCGAATTAAACAATTCATGGGTCCCGGTTCCAATTACATGAAACCGCTTGTTATCCGACGCGATTTCCGGAAACAGCCGCGCGCCCTGTTCCAGCCCGACCAAACGGTCCAGCACGCCGTGCATCAATAAAACGGGCGAGTTTTTGATTCCGCGCACATATTCGTTTGTCTTAAATTTATTGCCCAGCAATAATTTCTTGCAGATGATATTCGGGGCCATAGAGCACAGATTATAAAACGGCGACTCCAAAATCACGCCGCCCAGTTTTTCGCCGGATGCCTCCAGCTCTGCCGCCAATTTTGACGCGACCGATGTCCCCATGCTGCACCCGTGAATAATGATATCTTTATGTCCGCGGGCCCGCAAAAATTCATACGCGGCGCGCGCGTCCAATACAAATCCCGCCTCTGACAGTTTTCCGCCGCTGGCCCCGAATCCGCGATATTCCGGCAAGCACACGTTAAAGCCCGCGTTAACATAAGGCCCAAAGATAAATGCAATCGTTGCAATGGAATAAGCGTTCCCGTGCAAATATAAAATTGTCGGGGCGTTCTTTTTACCCGCCGCATACCAGACATGGCGCGTTTCGCCGTCTTTTGTGCGCACCTCTGCCTCTGCAAATTGGGGCATTTCGGCCTGGGCCGGCGTGCACCAGTTAAAATCGCGATATTTGAACATTCGCGCATATGCCACCTTATTGACAATGTATGCATACGCCGCCGCTAAAAAAACAATCCCAAGAATTATTCCGATATACAGCATATTAAAATCTTTATTTTTCCGACCACTAAAAACGCGGGGAAAGCCCCGCGTTTTTAAAACCCTTTCGGCGTTTCCATCTTCATGCTGGTGATCATTTTATCCAGCGCGGTTACCACGTCGCCCGTTATGTCCACAGACGCCGCCGCCGCATCGGACACGCGCGCAAACCGGCCGTCCAGAACCAGCGACAGTTTCTTTTTCTCTATGATTCCGTTGATGATGGGGTCCAGGTTGTTGTTCTGAACCTTTACCAATGCGGCCTGGAACGCCGCGTCTATCGCCTGGGCGCGGTCGGACACGTCGCGCTGCAGCTTTGCAATACGCTGTTGATAGTCCGCAACGCGGCGTTGCAACGCCTCGCGCGACAGAACATCCTGGGACTTTTCAATATCGGCTTTTTCTTTTTCCAACGCTTTCTGTTCGGCGTTCAGCTGGTCGCGGAGCTTGTTTTCAAAAGATTCCTTTTGCTTGCGCAGGTCAACCAGGACGGACGCCCGGTTCTGAATCTCGTCCATGCGGACAACCGCGATGCGCAAATCCGCGCCGGTCACGGCATTCGGCGACACGTCGGACAATACCTTGGACAGGGACGGATGCGAGAAATACCCGACGCCCCACAGCCCCAGTCCCGCGACAACCACGACGGCCGCGGCGATGATGCCTATCTTTGCATAATTTTTTGGTGTTTGTTTCATTGGCATTTTGCTTCCTTTTGGTATGACAGCGGGATTATAAGACCAATTTCCGCAAAGGGCAAGCGGAAAAATATCGTTCATTCCCCCGGCCTCAGTTGGGGGAAGATGGCGGGGCGCCGTATGCCGGCGCGGATGCGGCCGGCGGCATTCCGTAATTATTCTGCATGTTCAACTGCGAATTATATGTCGCCAAGGCATCCGCGTTATTTTCCTTTCGCGCTTTGATGGCGGCCGTCTGCTTTTGCGGATCTTTGATTACCGCGGCAATCCGGATCTCCACGCGGCGGTTCATCAGGCGCCCGACGTCGTCCTGGGCCGCGATCGGCCGCGCGCTGCCCCGTCCCATGATGAACATGCGCGAAGTCGCCACGTCGTTGCGCGCCATATACACCGCGATCCTCTGCGCCATGTCCAGCGTCAGCGCGCCGGCCGCGCGCTGGTCGGCCATCGCATCACAGTATCCGGAAATCTCAATAAATGTCTGGCTGTATTTGTTCAGCACGCGCGACAGCGCGGACAAGACCGTTTCGCCCGCGTGCGAAAATTCCGCGGAATCGCGATTCATAAACGCATCGCGGACCAAAACAACCACTATGTCGTTCCCGACCATTTGGATTTGGATTCCGGGCTTCCTCAGACTTTCTTCCAATTCGGATTCCAACTGCGCCATGTATGCGGGCGCGGCCGCGGCGTCCAAAACCCGACCACCGGCGTCCTGGAATATCGGCCGCTTTGCAATCATGGCCGGCGCGGACATTGGGCCAAAGCTGGCGCCGGCCAGATAAGCGTTCCATTCATCGCGCGGCGGTGTTTGATACGGCGCCGCGCAACCAGCCATTAAAGAACAAAGACCAAAGATCAAAGAACAAAGAACTCCCTGCATTTTCTTTTTACCAAAAATCTTTAAGTTTACCATCATTTGGTCTTTGATCTTTGTTCTTTGGTCTTTTTTTAATGGGCGATAAATTCCACCGTGTTGCTTTCAATCTCATAGCAATAGGATTTCGCATT
>WQUT01000055.1 GCA_009781955.1 Pseudomonadota bacterium
GGGCCCCGCCGAAAACGAAGTTTTCGGTGGGTGGGTTAGGGGGCGGGATAGAGTTTCTTACGAGCTTGTATCGCGAGTTAGAAACTCTTGGGTGGGGGTATAATATTCATATTCGTGTTCCAAACTTTACCCCCACCCAAGAACTTGTAACGCCTCGCTATGCTCGGCTAACAAGTTCTATCCCGCCCCTCAAGGGGGCAGGAAAATCTCACTCTTAGGGGGAACAATCAAATCTTAGATCAGTAAATCTTAAATCCGTAAATCACTTTTTTATTTCACCACCAGCTCTTTGCCGCGGACGTCAACGTCAACCGTGCCGCCGTCGTTGATTTTTCCCGACAGAATCAAATCCGCGATTTGATCTTCCAAGGTGCTGGTTATCAGGCGTTTCAGCGGGCGCGCGCCGAATGCCGGATCAAATCCGCGATCGGCCAGCCATGCGATTGCCTTGTCGGAAATATGCAATCCTATGCGGCGTTCGGACAATCGCCGTTCCAAATCGCGCAGTTGTATTTTTACAATTCCGGACATCACGTCTTTGCCGAGAGGCTGGAAGAATACTATTTCATCTATGCGGTTCAAAAATTCCGGACGAAAATGGCGGCGGACGATTTCCATGACTTTATTTTCCCCCTTCGCCAAGGCCTCAGTGGACAAGTCCGCCGACGAGTTCTTTAACAAAAGGTCAGAGCCCAAATTGCTGGTCATAATTATTATCGTGTTCGTAAAGTTCACAACCTTGCCCTGGCCGTCCGTCAGACGCCCGTCGTCCAGAATTTGCAGGAAAACATTAAACACATCCGGATGCGCTTTCTCTATCTCGTCAAATAAAATCACTTGATACGGGCGGCGGCGGATTGATTCCGTCAGCATTCCGCCAGACTCATACCCCACATACCCGGGGGGCGCGCCGATCAGGCGCGCGACCGAATGAGGCTCCATATATTCCGACATGTCTATGCGCGTCATAGCGGTATCGTCGTTAAACAAAAGTTCCGCCAATGATTTCACCAATTCCGTTTTTCCAACGCCGGTCGGCCCCAGGAACATGAATGAACCGGACGGGCGCCGCGGGTTGGAGAGCCCCGCGCGGCTGCGGCGAATTGCGCGCGCAACGACGGCCAGCGCGTGATCCTGGCCCACCACGCGTTTGCGCAGCTCGTCTTCTATATGCAGCAATTTATTCTGGGCGTCGCCCGTCAATTTTTCCGCCGGCACGCCGGTCCAGCGCGATACCACCGCCGCAATATGTTCCGGCGTCACGGTTTTGTATTCGGGCGTTTTGTCTTTGCGGCTTTCCAAATCTTTTATTTGTTTTTCCAATTCCGGAATCTTGCCGTATTGCAATGCGGACGCCTTTTCAAAATCGCCGGCGCGCATTGCGCTGGCCACTGACGCCTTGGCCGCGTCCAAATCCGCCATGGCGTCCGACAGCCCGCGCATTTTTTTCTGTTCCGATTGCCACGCGGCCGTCATCGCCGCGGATTGCGATTCAACGTCGGCCAATTGTTTCTCTAACTCTGTCAGGCGTTTTTTTGAATCAGGATCTTTTTCCGCGCGCAGGGCTTCTCGCTCTATCTTCAACTGCATCAGCCGGCGATCGGTTTCATCCAGTTTTTCCGGCTTGCTGGCGATTTCTATCCGAACGCGCGCGGCCGCTTCATCCATCAAGTCAATCGCCTTGTCCGGCAAAAATCTGTCGGTGATATACCGCGCGGACAAATGCACCGCGGCCACCAGCGCAGCGTCGGAAATCCGCACGCCGTGATGGCCTTCGTATTTTTCCTTTAATCCGCGCAGGATTGAAATGGTGTCTTCTTCCGATGGCTCGTCCACAAACACCGGCTGGAAACGGCGCGCCAATGCCGGGTCTTTTTCAATATACTGACGGTATTCGTCCAGGGTCGTCGCCCCCATCGCGTGCAATTCGCCGCGCGCGAGCATCGGTTTCAGCAGGTTTCCGGCGTCCATGCTGCCCTCTGCCTTGCCCGCGCCGACCATGGTATGCAATTCGTCCATGAACAAAATTATATTGCCGCCGGAATCCTTTACGGATTTCAGCACGGCTTTCAAGCGCTCTTCAAAATCGCCGCGGTATTTCGCGCCGGCCAAGAGGGCGCCCAAGTCCAAAGACAGCAAGCGTTTCTTTAATAAATTTTCCGGAACGTCGCCGGCGATTATTCGGTTGGCGAGGCCCTCTGCAATCGCGGTTTTTCCAACGCCGGGATTTCCAATCAGCACCGGATTATTTTTCGTGCGGCGCGATAGCACCTGAATCGCGCGGCGGATTTCCTCGTCGCGGCCGATGACCGGATCCAGTTTCCCCTTGGCCGCCAAATCCGTAAAGTCCGTGGTGTATTTTTTCAGCGCTTGATATTGCTCTTCGGCGTTCGGGCTGTCCGGGCGATTCCCGGCGCGCAGTTTTTTTATCGCGGCATCGGTGTTCAGGCTGGTCAAGCCGCCGTCGCGGCCCAGGCCCTCGGCCACAATCGCTTCCAGAATTCTTTCCAACGTTACGAATTGCTCGTTCGCGCGGCCGGCCAGCTGTTGCGCGGATTCCAATGATTTCAAGGCATCCGGCGATAATGCGGGCTGCATATTTGAACCGTCAACCACCGGTTCGCGCGACAACAGGCGCTCGGTCTCGTTCTGCAGGCCCACCATATTTCCGCCGGCAAAATCCACCAAAGACGCGATGACGCCGGATTCTTCGGCCGCCAGCGCCCACAGCAAGTGCGCGCGCGACACAAACGGATTCCGGCGCGCGACCGCCAATTCCGCCGCTGATTGCAGAACGCCTTGCGCATTCTGTGAAAATTTTTCAATGTTAAGCATTTCGTCCCCGTTTTTCCACTATAATACCATAAGGCCCGGCAGAACTCCGCCGGAATTTATTCTTTTAATAAAAAATAGTGCAGTTTAGAGAAATTTCAAGACTAGCATAGGGTTCGGAATTGATCCCCCGGATTTCTCATTTCATTATAAAGTTTGCAATAAAATTTTACACTCTGTTATACCAGTCATCAGTTACATGACTATCCCGGAAAGCTAGAGCGGAAAAGCCGCTAAGCTTTCCGGGGTAGTTAAATCACAAATCTTAAATCCGTAAATCTTAAATCATAAATTGGTCAGTCCGGCCTGTTGGTATACACGCCGACGCGGCGCACGGAATTTTCGGATGCAATCGGGATAGATGCGATCTCGGCGGATAATTCGGACATCGCGGCGGAAAGCTCATCATGCGTTATATAAGGACCGGAAACGACAGACGGCGCGGCGGCGGATGCGGCCGGCACAAACGGCGCGATTAACTGCGGCGGATCACGCCAGACTGTTTCCGGGCCGGGATAGGCATATCCTGACGGCGCGGGCGGCACGCAATCTATTTGCGGATAAGGCACCTTGAACGTATACGTCGCGCCGTCAAACGAATAAGGCGGAATGTCATACGCAACCGTCGGCGCGGGCGCGGCGCATATGGGCCGCGCAACCGGCTGCATAACCGGGACCGGCGCGGGCGCCGGCGGTTCCGAGGCGCATGCGGCCAATATCAAAACAAATGCGGTTGCAATGTATTTTCTCATTAAATTGCTCCATGCTTGCCCTTTATTATATCACATATTTTTCGCCCATGCTTAGGAATTTTCAGTATATTGACAAGAAACGGCGAAAAGGTGTAAAATATAGGCAGCTAACAATTAGCAAAAAAGGAGAAAAAAATGGAATTTATGGAATTGAAAATTGTTTTGGCGGTGCTGTTCGGACTGGCCGCGATCGCGGTCACGATCGTAAAACCCGGCCCCAACCACCAGGCCATACGCGCCATGGGCGCGGGCGGCGTTTTCGCGCCGGCAATATGGGTCGCGCTGGTCGCGCTGATCTGGTCTGTGATAGAGCTGGCGATGGCGGCGAAGAAAGTTAAAAAATAGTCGCTAGTCGCTAGTCGCTAGTCGTTAGTCGTTGGTCGTTAGTCGTTGGTCAGTGGTCGTTGGTCATGGCGTTCAAATTTGAAACGATGATTTTAATCTGATAATACCTGTCTACTAACG
>WQUT01000056.1 GCA_009781955.1 Pseudomonadota bacterium
CAACCCCGCGCGCCGACTCCCCCCAAGGGGGGAGTAGTTAAGTGCTCACCTGGGGCGGCTAGGATGAGTGCTGAATTACTCCCCCCTTGGGGGGAGTCGGCGGCTTTGCCGCCGGTGGGGGGACAAAAAATCTTCAGCGCGTCGCCGAAAATTATTTCCAAACGGCCGTTCGCGACGGACGCGATTTGTTCCAATATCGGCGCGGTTGTTTTGTCTTTCTCTATCGCGATGACACGTTTCGCGCCCGCCATCAGCAGTGCGCGCGTCAGCCCGCCGGGACCGGGCCCAACCTCTACCACCGTTGTATTTTCAATATCGGGAACGGTCCGCGCGATTTTGCCCGTCAGGTTCAGGTCAAACAGAAAATTCTGACCCAGCGATTTCTTGGGCGAGAGCCCCGCGGCGCGCATCATTTCGGCAACGGAGGGCAAGGATTGAAGATTTAAGATTGAAGATTGAAGATTTGCCATTTTTATTTATGAGTTTTGATTTACGGTTTAATAAATCTTAAATCCGTAAATCTTAAATCTTAAATTTTATATTTGTTTCCGTCCGCCGAACGCCAGCGACAGCGTGCCGTCGTCTATGTAATCCAGATCCCCGCCCAGCGGCACGCCGGACGCCAGTTCGGTGAATGTAATTGGTGGCTGGTGGCTGGTGGCTGGTGACTGGGATATTGTGTTGATAACATAATGCTGGGTCGTTTTTCCCTCTAGCGTATTCGGCAGGGCGAAAATAATCTCGGTGATTTTTTCATCCGCTATGCGCGATGGCAATGTCGCGATATTCAAATCTTCCGGAACCGTGCCGGCCGCCCCGGACAGCAGTCCCCCGATTATATGATACCGGCCGCGAAAGACGCGCGCCGCTTCCAGCGTCCAGACGTCGCCCAAATCGCGCACAATGCACAGCTGGCCGTTCGCGCGGTTCGCGTCGCGGCAGAATTCGCATAATTCCCCCCTCCCTTGGAGGGGGGTGTCGCCGCTATGCGGCGACGGGGGGAGGCTTTCTTTGCTTTCGTAAGCAGAGCCCCCCCCAGTCTGCTTCGCAGACAGCCCCCCCCAAGAGGGGGGGCAATTACTATCGGTCAGGCATCCGCAAACGCGGCACGGCCGGACCGATTCCGCGGCGTCCGCCAGTGCCGCGGCCAACGCGGCGGCGCGGCCGGTCTTGTCCTGTAACAGCGCCAGAACTATGCGCTGCGCGGCCCGTCCGCCGATGCGGGGCAGTTTTGCGAATTGCTTTATCAATTTCTCTATTTTATTATTCATTTCAACGCCCCATCAATGAAACACATAACTGTCAATTCCAACAGCGGCGGCGGATGATTTTATTTTCTGGGCCGAGGATTCCGAGAGCCCGTTCGCGCGCACGCGGAACATTCCGTTTGGCGCGGGCTCTATGGTCGTGCCGATGCCCAGCGCGGATGACACGCGCGATTGCTGGGCCGCGGCCGCGCCCCGCGATGAAAACGCGCCGAACTGCACGCCCGCGCCGCCGCCCGCAACGGGAAAGACGGTCTGAACCTTCTGTGCGCTCTGCGCAACGTAAGTTTTCACCGGCGCGCGCGGCGGATTATAAACCGCCTGCTCTTCGGATTCGTCCTCTACCCCCCGATATTGTTCGGTCTCTGGCTGGGGCGCGGGTGCCGCCGCCTCTACCCCGACGGTTGCAAAGCCGCGATCCAACAGCCGGCGCGATACGGCCGCGCGGACATCCTTGTTCGGCGCGCCGAGAACAACGGACATAATATGATGGCCGTTGCGTTTTGCCGTCGCCACCAGACAGTATTTCGCGCTGTTGGTAAATCCGGTCTTCATTCCGTCCGCGCCGGGATAGCCGCCGAGCAAACGGTTGCTGTTCGGATACGTCTTGCCGCCGTAAGACCAGCTTTTTATTCCAAAGTATTTCCAGTATTGCGGAAAATGCTTGTAAATCGCCATGGTCAAGAGGGCGATGTCGCGCGCGGACGACATGTGGTCTTCGTTCGGCAATCCCGATGAATTTTCAAAGTTCGTCTTGGAAAGCCCGATTTCATTCGCAACGCGCGTCATCAGCGACGCAAAGTCGCCCTCGTCGCCCGTCAGGTTTTCAGACAACACCACGGCGACATCGTTCGCGGAATGAACGGCCACAGCCTTGATCGCGTCTTCCACGGAAATCTTGGTTCCGGCGGCGAGGCCCAGTTTCACCGGACTGGCGTTCGCGGCGGTTTTTGAAACAATCAAATTCTGATCCAGGCGAAGCCGCCCGTGTTCCACCGCGTCAAACGTCAGATACAATGTCATAATTTTGGTAAGGCTGGCCGGATAATTCAAATCGTCGGCGCGGTCTTTGAACAGAACCTGGCCCGTATCCATATCGGCGACCAGCGCGGCGTTGTATTCCGCGCCCCGCGCAGCAAGCGACAGATGGCATGCGAAAAGCGACAGAAAAAAAACGCGGCGCAGTTTCTTCATGCGGCAAATATACCGCAAAAACGGAAATGGGGGCAAGGGGTTTTTCCCCCTTGTTAAAGGGGGAACTATTCCAAACTTATTCCATCCCCGTCCACAACGACCGTCTTTCCGCGCGGGATTTCGGCGATTGCCAACGCGGCCGCCGTATCGCGCTGGCCGTAAATCTTTTCGTCATAAATCGGAAATACCCCGCGGCAAAGGCACAATTGATTGGCGACTATCGCGGTATTGCACACAGCGACGATCGGCATGTCCGGCCGGCGGCAAGATATCTGGGTCGTCACTTCTCCGTCGCGGTCAAACACCACGATCGCGGTCGCCTTGTTCAGGTATGCCATGCTTGCGACGGAACGCGACCAATCGTTTTCCGGAATATTTTCCACGCGCGACCAATCGTAAGTGTTTTCAACCGAATCCTCGTCCGCATAGGCCAATATCTTTGCCATGGTATCGGTAACCGCGATCGGATTGTCGCCTATGGTTGTTTCCTCGCTCGTCATGGTTGAATCCGCGCGCAAATACGCGGCCGTGGCGACGTCGGAAATTTCGGCGCGCATTGGAAATTCGGAATGCGCCATGCTGGCCAGCATTTGCGTCGCGATTATTACCGGCCGGTTCAAACGCCGGCATACGCGTATCAGCCGGCGCTGCACCGCCGGAATTTGCCAATACGGCATTTCCACCGCCAGATCGCCGCGCGCGACCATTATTGCGTCCGCGGCCGCCGCGATTTCTTCTATTCGCGCGACTGCTTGGGGACGCTCTATCTTCGCGACTATTTTGACGGGCGCGTTTGTGCGCGCGGTGATAAAGTCGCGCGTTTGGGCAATATCTTCGGGTTTCTGCACAAAAGAAATCGCGACATAGTCCGGGTTTTTGGTAAGGGCGTATTCCAAATCCGCGCGGTCTTTGTCGGTCAGAACCGATGTGGCGACCGTCGTATCCGGCAGGTTGAATCCGCGCTTGTCCCAAATTTCGCCGCCGCGAACGACGCGCGTCGTAACACGCGAAGCGTGGGGCGTGAGGTGTGAGGCGGTTACTTCCAACTCTAACTTTCCATCGTTCAGCAACACCCTTTCGCCCACGCGCAGAGATTGCAAAACATCATCGTCGGGCAGATAGACGCGCGTGGCGTCGCCTGGCGCAGGATCGTTGTCCAGAACAAATTCCGCGCCAGGCGCCAGTTCCGGATGCGCACCGTTCGCAAAGTCGCCTATGCGGTGTTTCGGCCCCTGCATATCCGCGATAATGGCCACCGGCCGGCCGATTTCTGATGCGATGCGGCGAATGGTGTTAAATTTCGCGCCTTGAACTTCGCCGGTATCGTGCGAGAAGTTAAGGCGGCACGCGGCAACGCCAATTTCAATCATTTGCTTCAGGGTGGCGTAATCCTCGCTCTTTGGGCCAATGGACGCGGTTATTTTGGTCAGCTTGCTCATGTTCGTGCTCGTTGTTCGTGGGTCGTGCCCGTAAAATGCCGTGTTTCACTTACTAATCACGGGCGCGTGTCGCGGGCACGAATTACTTGATTTCTATAAAAACAATGATACCATACCGTGCACGCAAAAGCAAATAAAGGACCCCGCAATGAAACACGAAAACCATGGCTCGCTGGATAACAAACAGTTGCTGACCCTGATTGAAAAGATTGAAAAATTGAATGACGAGGCCGCGGCCCTCGCCGCCGATATAAAAGAGGTTTTTACCGAGGCAAAATCCGCAGGCTATGACCCCAAATACGTCCGCCAGATGGTGCGACTGCGGAAAATGGATCCGGATGAATTGGAAGAATCGGACGAGCTGACCAAGATGTACCGAAACGCCCTCGGAATTTAAATAAACTGAAAACTTTCACCAAAACCATAGAAGACTTTACGTGCGCGCATTGCGGGGCGGTGGTAACCGGCAACGGGTACACAAACCACTGCCCGCGATGCCTGTGGTCGCGCGATGTTGATAACTGCCCCGGCGACCGGCAAAGCTCTTGCGGCGGCATGATGCGCCCCATGGAAATTGAATCTTCCGGCAATAATGATTTTATTGTAATTCACAAATGCGAAAAATGCGGGAAAACCCGGCGCCAGCGGACGGCAGAGAACGATAGTCTTGATGCCATTCTTGAAATCATGTCCGGCGGCGCCGCCAAATTCGCCGGCGGACGAATTAAAAACACAAAGTCTGAAAATAACAAAACGCCCCGCGCTGAAACTTGATTAATTTTATCGCTTTTTCACACCAAATGTCGCTTTGCGTGCAAATTGAATCCAAACTAACCCGGATTTCCAACGGCCGCTCTTTGACTTTCTGACGGGCACGGGGTATAATATCCGTATGAAACCGATATTATATCTTATTGCGGGCGCCAACGGCAGCGGCAAGACCACCCTTGGGCGCGAATTATTGCGCGAAAAGACGAACCTGGTCTTTCTGAACACCGACGATATTGCGGCAAAGATTGGTGATAAGATAGGCCTGCAATCCGGCAGGGCGATCCAAGAAAAACTTTATGAAATTCTGGGGTCAAAAAAATCATTCGTGTGGGAATCAACAATTTCGGGCGTCCATCATTTGCGCATAATTGAAAAAGCCCGCGCGGCCAAATATGAAATTGTGCTGATTTACGTATTTCTCGGTTCCGTAGATCTGAATATCGCGCGCGTGCAAAAACGCATGTCAATGGGCGGACATAAAGTGTCAGAGACCGATATTCGCCGCCGGTTCCAGCGCAGCATTCTTAATTTTCCCGCGGTAAAAAAGCTTGCCGACCATTGGGAACTTTATTACAATGGCGATGATAACTATGAATTGGTCGCCCGCGGCGCGGACGGATTTGAAGAAACGATAGACGAAGACAAGCTCAAAAAATTCAAGGCTATAAAATGAACAAAAAAAACTATGAATTATCGGCAACCTTGTTGCGGCTGGCCAATCGCGGCGCGCGCAAGTCTATAGAGGCCGCGCGCAAGGCCGGAATCGCGAACCCGTATTGCCTGAACGGCAAGATTATCTATCAGTTGCCCGACGGAACCGTTACCGAAAAATACAAGTATCCGAAAAAATCCGTCCGCATTAAAAATGTAAAGCTGCCGGCCTAGGGCCGGGACTCATTACGGCCTTTTACTTTTCCGTCTTTTATCTTATAATTTCCGCATGATAAAATTCCTGGAAAACCAATATCCTAACTTTACCATGTGGGCGGTGTTCGCATTCGCCGCGGGCGCCGCGCTTTACTTCGCCCTGCCCGGCGAGCCGGTTATCGCGTGGCCGTGGCTGATCACAATACTGTGCGCGGCATGCTTTGCGACGATCGTTTACCGCCGCGACAAATTTCATATCGTCCATTTCGCGGTTGCCGGCGGCGCGATGCTGGTCGCGCTCGGCTTCTTCTATTCCTATTCGTATGCGCATGCAATAGCGACGCCGACCATCCGGCACGACATGCGCGGGGCGCACGTTTCCGGCGTCGTGTCGCGGCTGGATTACACCGACGCCAGAACGCGGGTTTACATCGGTGACGCGACCGTATCTTCGCCTTATGGCGCGTCATCCCGGGACGCCGCGCGGAATTTCCGGGATGACGCATGCACCATCCGCCTTTCGCTGTCGCCGGACGAACCGATTCCGGCCATAGGCGCGCGCATAACCGCGGACGCGGATTTGTTCCGGCCCGCGCCCGCGGACGTTCGCGGCGGGTTTGACATGGCCGAATGGTCTTACTTTCACGGGCTGGGCGCGACGGGATACATAACGCGGATGAGCGCCGGCGCCGCGGAACCGGCGGAAAATCCGCATATTTCGGGTTACGGGCCGTTAATCCAAAACATGCGCGTCGGATTGCACGACCATATCGCGGTTCATGGAAATGATCGCGCGACCGCCCTGGCCGATTCGCTGGTGCTGGGATTTACCAACGCGATCCCGGCCGACGATTCAAAATTCGCCCAGGCCGCCGGAATCAGCCATGTGTTTTCAATAAGCGGATTTCACATCACATTGGTCGGCGGATGGCTGTTCGCGTTTTTCTATCTGATTTTCCGCAGCATTCCGGCTATATCGCGCCGCATGCCCGCGCGGTATCCGGCGATGATATGCGCGTGGATCGGACTGCTCGCATACCTGGAAATTTCGGGGGCAGAGGTCGCAATGCAACGCTCGTTCCTGATGGCGTCCCTGGCGTTCGCAGCGTTCATGCTGGGGCGGAATGTCTTTTCGCTGCGCAATGTCGCGCTGGTATTCGGCGCGCTGCTGCTGGCCAACCCGCATTATTTGATGGAACCCGGATTCCAGCTGTCCTTTGCGGCAATATTCGGCCTGATTTGGTTCTTTGGCGACGCGAAATATGAAAAGCGCGGATGGATGCGCAAAATCATCGCCGCGATTCGCGCGCTGGTTCTTACCAGCCTGGTCGCGACATTGTTCACCGCGCCGTTCATAGCGTATCATTTTCATTACTTTCCGCCGTATGGCCTGATCGGCAACCTACTGTGCCTGCCGCTGTTTTCGTTCGCGATAATGCCGCTGATTATGATCGGAACCGTCACGGCGCAGTTCGGGATTTTCTCACCCCTGGATTGGGGCGCGGACGCTTACGGGGTTTCGGTCGCGATCACGAAATGGATTTCCGGACTGCCGTTTGCGGAAATTCCGACGCCGGTGGTTCCAGGGCCCGCGCTGGCCCTGATTGTATTCGGGTTCCTGTGCCTGATGTTTGTTATAAACGGCCGCCGCAAGGCAAATCTGTTCCTTGCCCTGGCGCCGGTGCTGGTCGCGTTGGCACTGATAGCGTTTCGGCAGAAACCAATCTTTTACGCGACCGGCGATCACGGGCTGGTCGCGTTCGTGACGGACGATGGAACGCTGCAATTCAATCACGGCCGCGATTCCGGACACTATTTCACATTTGAAACTTTTGAAAGCATGAACGGGCAAAGGCCGGGGCCCCGCGAATCGCGACGGCCGATCGGCAAAGGATTTGCCGGCGGAAAATACCGCGCCGACTGCGCGGACAAGGTTTGCGTTTACGCCACGCCAAAATGGCGGCTGGCCTATGTCCAGCAATTCGTGCCGCTGTATAGAAACATTGAAAAGCTGTGCGACGGAAATAATTCTCTGAACTTTATCATTCCATACTTTCAAATCCGCGCGCCGAATTGCGCCGCGCAAATTCTGAACGGCGGATTGGTGATATACGAATCGGGGCGGGTGGAATACACCCCATCCGGCCGGATCTGGCACCCGAAAAATTAATCTCTTTACTGGCATGGCATAAGTGATATAATTCCAGGGTGACGACAATATCCGACGCATCCTCAAACAAGGAGAAAAGGAAATGAAAAAATCTTTAATCTTGATCGCATTGGCGATAATCTCAACCGCGGCGTCCGCCGAAGGGCCGGCGCCCGCGCCCCATGCCGGCGGAAAGAACGGCAACAGGGTTTTGGTGCTGCTGACCGATGACCAAAAGCAATGCATTGATCAGCAGAACTGCATAAAGCCGGATTTCAAACCGGGCGCAAAGCCGGACGAAACGCGGATAAAGACATACCGCGACTGCATGATGAAGGCGTTTGATACCTGTGGCGTCAAGGTGCCGGAACACAAAGCGGGCGACAAGCCCGCGCGACCGGCCGCGCCCGCGCCAGTCGCGCAATAAATCCGAACATATTCGCGCAAAAAATACCCGCGATTGCGGGTATTTTTTATGGTACGAAAGTTTTAACGAATCGCAAAAGGCGCTTTATAGTTATTGGTCACCATTCGTTTGATTGTGCCATTTGGATTATTCCAATAATTCACAACCAAAACATTTACCGTGTTGCGGTTCCCGATGTCGTATTTCGTCAGCGGCGTAAAGCATTTTTCTTTTGTATTATAAATTGACCTTTGTTTCCAATTCCGTATAACCAAACATTTTTGTTTTCCTTTTTGTTTATTCTCTCTCTATTGTTTGTTTCTAATATTCCGCGCTTACGAAATACAATCCGTGCGGCGGGGCGGTCGGGCCGGCGGCCGCGCGCGCGCGCCGCGCGAATATTTCATCTATATCATAATCCTTGCCCAGTCCGATTTCAACCAGGGTGCCGACAATATTTCGCACCTGGTGGTGCAGGAAAGATTTCGCGGAAAAATTCATGATTACATACTGGCCCTGCATTTCGCCGGCCGCGCCGAACGCCATGTCGCAGGTATCGCAGTCCGCGCGGTCCAGGGTTTTAACCGGGCTTTTCGCCTGGCACTCGGACGACCGGAATGACGTCCAGTCGTGCGGCCCCAGCAGCTTTGCCGCCGCCGCGCGCATTTTTCCAATATCCAGCGGACGCGGAATCCACCAAACCATGCCGTTATCCAGGATTACGGGACTGCGGCGGTTTAGTATAACGTATCTGTAATTCCGTCGTTTGCACGAAAACCGCGCGTGAAAATCCGGCGCGGCAACTTCGCAATCCAGCACTGCAACCGGCGCGCCCATTTGCCGCAGATAAAAATTTATCGCGCGCATGACGGTGTCGGCGGAAAAACGATCGCCCCGCCCCGCCCTTGCGGCGGGGCCGCAGAGCGCGAGCGCAGCGACGCGCGATGCGGGGGCGGGTAAGATAATATTACCATTTCCATCAACGCGCATATTTGGAAGATTCTTTTCAAACTCTGACTTGCGTTTTTCAAAACTATCATTTGTTAAAATATCATGAATTATTTCCAAACACGCATTCAGATTATTATCTATGTCCCAATTCCAAAAACGCACGACATTGAATCCGAATCTTTGCAAATATTCCGTTCTGATTTCGTCCTTTTTATTTTCATAATGTTGCGACCCGTCTATTTCAACAATAAGATGTTTTTCAAGGCATACGAAGTCCGCGATATATTTGTTATCTATGTTGAACTGCCTGCGAAATGAAAATCCCAGTTTTTTCGCGTTAATGGAATACCAGAATTTTTTTTCCTGGCGCGTCATGCTGTTTCGCATTTGCGTCGCCAGATTTTTTATATTTTGCTTTTGTAGTCTATGATGTATTTGACCCGCCCCCGCATCGCGCGTCGCTGCGCTCGCGCTCTGCGGCCCCGCCGCAAGGGCGGGGCTGGCCTCGTTCTCTAAATCAAAATGCGCGGCCATGCCGATGGCGTGCACGCCGGCGTCGGTGCGGCCCGCGGCGACAACCTCTGCCCGCTGTCCGCTGAACCCGAAAATAGCGTCCTGCAGCGCGCTTTGCACGGATGCCCCCTGGGCGTTTTCCTGCCACCCGATAAGGTTCGCGCCATTGTATTCAAGAATCAGTTTATACCTGCTCATGTTCAATTTATTATTTCTCTCTCATTCCCCGAATTTTATCGGCGCGCCCCGTTGGCCGTTTACGAATGATTTCCAATCCATCGGTTTCTTTCCCGCGGGTTGGATTTTTGTAATTTGCAATTCGTTATTTATGATTCTTGTTTCCAAAATCTTTACTTCGGTCCCGTTGATTTTTGTGCGCCCGCCGATGGCGCGCACCAAATTATGAATCTCTTGCGGGGGTTTGTTCCAATCAATCAGCTCGTCATCGCCGGTGAATTTGCGCGTAAAGGTCGGCCCGCCCACCTGGGATTGCGGCGGGTATTTTTCCGGCGCGGATAAAAATTCTAATAACATTTCGGTTGTCATTCCGGCCGCGCGCGCCAAGACGGCCGCGGTATTGTCATTTTCGCCAATCGGAAATTTCCGGCACATATAAATATCGCCGGTGTCCAGTTTCTCGGCGATGCGCATCAAACAAACGCCGCTTTCCGTATCGCCGTTCATTATCGCGGTCTGAAACGGCGACGCGCCGCGATACTTTGGCAGTAGTGAAAAATGAGTATTCACAAACGGCATTTTTTCCAAGACATCTTTTTTCAAAATCGCGCCGTAACTGATGACGATCGCCATATCGGCGTTATATCCATGGATTTTGTTTATGTCTGTCTCTATGGGAAATCCGCGGCCCGCGGCCCATATATGCACCGGGGATTTTTGCAATTCTTGTTTGCGTCCGAATGGTTTCGGCGGCCGCGTGAACACGGCGGCAATCGTATGCTCGCTGGCTATCTTATCAAAAATCGGGACAACGAATTCCGGCGTGCCCATCAGAACCAGGCGCATAGGCTACTTTCCCTTGTATGGTCTTATGGTCAAAATTTTGTCTCTGTACCAAAAGTGACTGGACGCCTGTTTCGCATCAACGGTATCGTTGTAAAATATTTTTTCATAATCCCTCTGATCAACCCGAACAGGCTCTCGCTTGCCGCCGGAATCCTGCAACATTATATAGTAATAGTTATCGCCCGTCACCACGACTTCTCCGCTACCAACGGGGTCCTCGCGGTTATTCCCTTTATCAACCACAACCCCGGAAACCAGTTTTGCATTCTTGTCGGAACACGCCCAAAATCCGACAAGCCCCGTAAGGAAAAAAGTGCCGATAACCATTCCGTTTTTATATTTCATTTTAATCCTCTTTATTTATTCCACGCTGTCTTTTATGGATTCCACAATGAATTCATTCGGACCGATTTTTATTGTATCGCCCGCCGCCGCCCCCAGCAAGGCCACGCCCACCGGCGCGTTCGCGGACACGATTCTGATGTCCCCGTAATCGCGGGCGGCAACCGGGGCCAGGATAATCCGCATGTCTGTCTCGCCGGCCAGCGCAAAGATTTTCAGCATATTGTTGTTGCCCGCGCCGTTCATGGCCTTTATCGTCTGGATACTGCTCTCCAGCTCGCCTATCCGTTTCCCCAAGACGACCGATTTCGCCTGGGCCTCTTGCTTGTACGTATCATGGTGCGATTCCATGATGCCCTTGAATTGCCGCGACGTTTCTATTTCGTCTTTCTGCGCGGCTATTTGGACATCCAGCTCTTGTTTCAGTTGTTCAAGAACAATTTCCTTCACGCTTTTCATTTTTACACCTTGCGCTTTTTCACCTTCCGCATGACCATTTCGCGTTTGGCGGACGACAGATAATCTATGAACAAGATTCCGTCCAGATGGTCTATTTCATGCTGGACCACGCGGGCCGCGGTGCCGGTGAATTCGCGAACATGCGGTTTGCCGTGTTCGTCTGTCCATTCCACGGTCGCCGTTCTGGGCCGGATCACATCGGCGAACACCGGCCCGTCGGGGCCCAGCACCGACAAGCATCCCTCTTCCAACCGGATGGATTCCGCCGATTTGGCCGTTATTTTTGGGTTTATCATTTTTAATGTCGGCGAATTCGCGATATCCGGATCCCCGTTTTTAATATCCTTCATCACCAAAAAACGGCGCGATATGCCAACCTGGGGCGCGGCCAGCCCGGCGCCGTTCTGGTCATCCATCATCACCGCCATTTCCGCCAATTGGGCGCGGATTTCACCGGTTACTTCCGCGACCGGCGCGGCGATTTCGCGCAAGACGGGGTCGGAACACAAATACATTTGCAACATAACATTTTTCCTTTATACTAATAATATCAGAGGAAAATCAAATGACAACCACTATTTTAATCGCCGGAATTATCGTCATCATCGCGCTGCTGGTCGTATTGATATTGCGCAAGCCGACGGCCAACGACGCCGGATTAAACGCCGGGCTGTCCGCATTGCGCGAAGACAACGTAAAATTGCGCGAGCGGCTGAGCGAGCGTTTGACCGCCCTGGCCCAGACTTCGGCAGACATAAAAAATATCAGTGGCGACATCGCGAATTTCAAAAATATCCTGATGGGCAGCAAGCAGGCCCGCGGCACTTTCGGCGAACGCCAGCTGGAAGACCTGGTATCCGACGTCATGCCGCCCGAATCGTACGCTTTTCAATGCGTGATGGAAAACGGCGTGCGGCCGGATTGCGTGATACGGCTGCCTTATCCGCCGGGCGACATGATAATAGATTCCAAGTTCCCGCTGGAATGGTATTCGCGCATGACGGACGCGGGCGGGGATGCGGAACGCGACATGGCGCGGAAACAATTTGAACTGTCCGTGCGGAAGCACATAGACGACATAGCCGAAAAATATATCATCAAGGGCGTGACGGCGGACAGCGCGATGATGTTCATCGCATCCGAATCCATCTTTGAAACGCTGCACCGCGAATTCGGGCCGCTGGTGAATTACGCCGCGCGGAAAAAAGTATTCCTAGTGTCGCCCGCGACGCTGTGGGCGACGCTGAATACCATCCGTTCGGTTCTCAGCGACATAAAAATCAAGCGCGTCGCGTCGCAGATTAAAAAAGAATTGGATTTGTTATTGGCTGATTTGGCGCGGCTTGACGCGCGGGCGGCGGCCGTATCCAATCATTTCCGCCAGACCACGGAAGATTTGGATCAGCTGAAAACATCCATCGGGAAAATCACCCCGCGCGCGGAAAAGTTAAGAGAGTTGGAATTTGGGGAATAACTCTCCCCCCTTTAACGAGGGGACACGCGCGCGCCCGTTTTCGGATCAATCCAAACCTGCTCCCGGGCCAGCGACATCATCGGCCGGTCGGTCGCGTTGTCGGAATAAGCGCGGACAACCACCCCGCCATTCAACAATGGGGAGAGCGCGTCAATCTTGTCCGCCATGTAATTAAAAAAACGATACCGCCACGGGTGCCAGGGATCCATCTCGGATGCGATTATATAATCAAAATCCATATCTCTGACCAGCGGCAGTATCAGATAATCCGGCCCGGCAGAGGTCAATATTGTTATATTGCCATTCGCGCGTTCTTTCGCAACCTGGGCCAAAGCCCAGCCCCAGCGGTTTTTTTTATGCTCTGCGATGAACCCGGGCGCCAGTTTGCGAACCAGCGCGGGCGAAATATACGCCCGGAACCATTGCCGCCATACTATATCAATGCGGCGGACCCTGTTATCGCGGCGCGGTATGATGGCCGCGATTCCGCGCATAATCACGCCGACCAATACGACCGGCAAGAAAATCCACGGGCGCAGCGAGTGCCGAAAGCAATATTTCCAAAATCCTGTATTCGCGTCCCCCGCCGACAGCGTGCCGTCAAAGTCAAACAACACGACCGGCTTGTCCGGTACAACCGCGGCCCGGCGCGGACCAGCCTTGGCGGATTTATGACGTACAGCGGCTTGCCGCCCATAGCCTTGGCGAAGGGCGGCGGGTTGGCGCGTGCGCGGCGATGGCCGGCGGTTTGCGGATGGCGAATTTGTTTTCATGTCTATCCCTCGTTTTTTCATTTTACCTTAATTGCCGCGCAAAATCCAGCGGGCAAAAATTCATATAAAAAAACCGCCGCGCAGCGGCGATAAAAAACAAATCATTCGCATTCATCAGGCCGGCTGTGGTTCGGCGAGGCCATCACTTCCGTGGGTGGCGCATCCGCTCCATCAATGTAAACACCGCCGGGGTTAAAAAGAATGTCCAGAACAACGACGCCAGAATTCCGCCGATTATAACCGCGCCCATGGAAACCTTGATCCCGTCGGGACTCCACAGCTGCGGCACCAGGCCGGCCACAACCGCGACCGTCGTCATATACAGCATGCGCCGCTTGTCCACGAACTGATTCCACAATGCCTGGCGCGCCGGGACGCCGCGGCCCATTTCTTCCAGCGTCGGCTCCAGCACCAATATATTCGTGCTGACGGCCAGGCCCACCAGCATGACGACCGACAGCATGGCCGCTATGTTTATCGTCGCGCCGGTCAGGAACAGCATCAGGAACACGCCGGTAAAGCTGGTGATTATTGACGTCACGATCGTAAACGGATGCGCCAGGGAATTCAAAATCGCCGCCAGAACCATGAACGTCAGTATGGTCGCCAGCAAAAACGCGCGGCCCATTTCGCCCGTTGATTCGCTCTGCATTTCCGACATTCCGCCGAACGACGTGCCGTATCCCGGCGACATGTCAATCTTGTCCAATTGCGCCTGGATCTTTTGCTGAACCGGGCCGATTGTGGATTTGCCCAGATTGATGTCTATCTCGGTTATGCGCTCTTTATTTATGCGCCTGATTTCCGGCGTGCCGCGCGCCTGCTCAATCGTCCCCAGATCCGACAGCGCGACCAAGCCCTTGGGCGTGCCGATAAAGATATTTTCAAACATGCCGCGGCTTTTGTAATCCGGCGACATTTCCAACACTATCGGGTATTCTTTGCCCGACTCGCGATATTTGTAATCGTCGTTTCCGAACACCGCGGTGCGCAGGACGGCGCCCGCCGCCATATTCGCGACGCCCCAGTATTTCATCGCGTCGGGATTCGGAATGAACCGCAATTCCGCGCCGGGGGTCTGGGACGCCAGGGTCGCGCTCTGCACTTCTGGAATCTGGTTTATCGCCGCAATCGCGCGCGCGGCGTATGCCTCGCGCTTTGCGTCATCCGGGCCGGATATGTTCAGCACCAGGTCGGCGGACATAACCCCGGATATTGACGCGCCCGCGCGAACGTTTATTTCCGTATCGGGAATGCCGTATAACGCGGAAACCATTCTCTGGGCGATCCGCTTGTCCGATTCAGAGCGCGCCAAGCGCGGGGCCAGCCCGACCCTGACGCCGATATTCTGCAATCCCCGCTCTCCAATTTTCACGGATGTAAATTTAACCTCGGGAAATCCGCCCAGGCGTTTTTCTATTTCTTTCGCTATGCCGAGCGATTTTTGAAAAGTGCTGCCCATCGGGGCGCGGGCGGTTATGTTGATTTCGTCCGTGTCGCGCGCCGCGGCGAATTCGTTGCCGACCCAGCGCATAGGAATCAATGTAACGACCAGCGCGATCAAGGCGACGCCGACGGCGGACCAAGGACGCCGCACCTGCCAGTCATAAAACGGACGGAACCAGGATAAGGGGGCGTGACGCGTGACGCGTGACGCGTGACGCGAGTTTGAATTATTCGCGTTTCGCGTCACGCGTTTCGCGTCACGATTTTGCCGCTTGCGCAAGATTTTCGCGATCATCATCGGCGTCAGCGTAAAGCTGAACATGGACGACAACAGCACCAGGAACACGACGGACAGGCCGAATTGTTTCATAAACATGCCCGCGATTCCGCCCATGAATGCAAGGGGCAGGAACACGACCACGTGCGTCGCGATTGTGGCGAAGATTCGCACCATGACCTTCTTTGTCCCCTCTACGGCCGCGTCTTCGGGATCCATGCCGGATTCCACCAGGCCCAGCGCGGATTCAATCAAGACGATCGCATCGGTGATCAGCGTGCCGAGCGCGGTCGCCATGGCGAGCAAGGTCATCGCGTTGATGGAAAATCCGAACGCGTCCATGAAAAAGAACCCGGACAGCAGAGACGCCGGTATCATAACGCCGGCGATAACGGTCGTGCGCCAGTTGCGCGTGAATATCAGCAGCGTTATAACGCACAGTATCAGCCCCAGCGCGATGTCGCGCACGGTGCCGTCGGTCTCGTGCTGGATCGCCGTGGAAGAATCGCTGATGATTTGCATTGACGGGGTATCGGCGGCGGGCGAATCCGGGGCCCGGCCAACCCGGGACGACGCGTTGTTAAAATAATCTTTCATCGCGGATTCAAATCCGGGCATCGCGGCGCGCAAGGCGCGCGAAACGCGTATGGCGTTCCCGTCGGTCGCCTTTACCACGGACACGATCACCACGTCCCGGCCGTTGAATCGCGCGCCGGTGTCCTTGTCCCGCGCGGCGTCGGATACCTTTGCGATATCGGAAAGCTTGAACCGCCCGCCCTCGCCCGTGGTTATCAGCAGGTTCTTTATATCGTCAACCGACCCGAACTCGCCCACAAACCGCACTGCGGCGGAATCTTCGCCGGTGTCCAGCCGGCCGCCCGGCACATTCAGATTCTGCGCCGCCAGCGCGGACACGACATCCGTGACCGCCATGCCGCGCGCGGCCAACCGTTCTGGATCCATGAATATCCGCACCGCGCGCTGCTCGCCCCCATATACCGACACGGACGCCACGCCGGGCAGCGCGGTTATGCGCTGGGACAATTCGTCGCGCGCGAACTGTTGCAAATCGCGAACGTTCGCGCCCAAGAGCACTATGTCCATCACCGGCTGTTGCAGCGGGTTCAATTTTTCCACGACGGGCTTTTTCAACGCGTCCGGAAAGTCGCCGATCGCGTCTATCTTTGCCTTGACCTCTGCCGCCTTGTCATTGACGTTCAAGCCCAGATTGAATTCGGCCATGACCATTCCGCCGTTCTCAAAAGCCTGGGACGTTATTTTTTTTACGCCGGCAACCTCTGAAATCGCGTCTTCGGCGCGCTTTATAACCTGGGACTCTATTTCGTCGGGCGACGCGCCGGGATAAATGAATGTCGCAGTAATCATCGGCAGATCAATCGGCGGCGTGGTTTCCACATTCATCCGCGGCCAGGAAGTTATGCCGAGAACGACCCAAAACAGGACGAACATAACCGTGGTAACCGGATGCTTTATAAAAAATCTTATCATTGTAAAAACCTTTTCGTCGTTGGTCGTTGGTCGTTGGCCTACCAATTACCAACGACTAATGACTAACGACCAATTTTAACTTTTTCCCCATCCGCCACTTTGGACAGTATTATAACCTCGCCATCGTCAATTCCGGCGATAACCGCGGCATCGGCATCGGCCGCTATAACGCGCACATCGCGCATGGCCGCGACGCCGTCCTTTGCGACGAATATATAATTCCGCCCGCCGGTTCCCGGTTCCCGATCGCTGTTGATTATTCCGGCCGGCACGAATACCCCGTCATATTCCATCTCTACAAAGTTCTCGCCATCGGGGCCGCTGGTCTTGACCGCATACAGCCCGGTATCCAGATCAATAATCCGCGACACCGACGTGACGTATCCGCGCCCCAGCTTTTGCCCTATTTTGAATTTATTCACGCGCGACGCGGATACGAACGCCTTGCCGTTTTTAACAAACAGCGGCTCTCTCAGCGTCCCGGTCCCGGATTTCGCCACAATCGCTTCAACCGGCGCGCCGTCGGTCGCCGCCGCGCGGGCGGCGTTGAAAACCTGCCGCCTGCTTTCTTCCGCAATCCGATAGACGCGCCAGCCGACCGCGCCGGCGGCCGCGAGGACAAGAAGAACGTAAATCCATTTCTTTTTCATTTGCCAGCCCCAATTTTCCGAACGCTTTCCTCTGCCATCAGGATATCCATCTTTGCGGACAGCACCGATATCTCCATCTGGGAAAGCGCGCTTTGCACCTCGGCCAATTCCACCGCGGACGTTTGCCCGGCGGCAAAGCGCGACTTTGAAATGTCATATGCCTTGGCCGCCAAATCCCGCGCGTTTTGCAACGACGACAGGTTGCTTATCAAGTGTTTGTGTCGCGCGACAGCGGTGTTGAATTCATTGGTTTTCAGTTTCCTGGACTTATCCAGGTCCTGGCGCGCGGCCTCGGCATCCATCGCGTCCATCGTCGCGTTCGCGCGCGCGGACATTCCGTCCCAAATCGGAACCGACAGCGAAAGCCCCCAATACGCCGCCTGGCTTTTTGATCCTTCCCACAGCTTGTAATCGTTTCCCATCGCGACATAGTTGTAAGCCGCCGTCGCGGCCAGCGTTGGATAGCGCGCCGCGCGGTGGGAACGGGCCGACGCCTCATACATCTTGGCTTGCTTTTCATACAGATCCCATTCAGGATTGCTTTCCAGCTTTTGCGCGGGCAGCGCGTTAAAGCTGTTCGGAAAATCGGTCGTCAGGATCACATCGTCGGCATCGTCAATTCCCGCCATTGCCTTTAACATCCAGATCGCGGAATCGCGGTTGAATTTGGCGTTGGACAGCGCGACGGATTGCGCCGCGACGTCGGCCTCTATCTTTATAAGATTGGATCTGTTCGGGCGGCCGGCGGACGTCAGCAGACGTTTCGCCTCGTTCGCCTTGTCATAAGAATTCTGGGCGATTTTAACCGCGTCATCGGCCATTTTGGTCGCCCAGTATAATTGGGCGGCGGCATAGCGAACCGCGCGCGCGGCGACTTCTTTCCCGCTTTGGGCCATAGAAATCGCCGCGCGCGCGGAATCCAGCGCATTTCCGATTTTGCCGAATGTGTAGATGGGCTGGGACGCCGTAACGCCCGCCATGAACATATTGTCGGGCATTTCCAAGACGGGCGGTATCATTCCGCCCGTAATGCCGATCAGTTGCGGCGGCAGGGCTATGACCGTCGGACTGCCGGGATGCTCTACATTAATAAGATTCATGTATGTCGCCGACCCGTCCAGCTTGAACCATCGGTTCGCGCTGACGGCGTCGCGTCCGGCCTCTGCCTTTCTCAGATTGGATTCCGCTTTCTTCAAATCCTGGCTTTCTTTCATAATCATGCCGACCGCGCGGTCAAAAGATAATTCTATGGTTTCCGCCGACGCCCCGAATCCGCATGACAGCGCGCAAAAGAACAAGGCGCATGCCGCCAATCCCCGCTTCATTTTGTTTCCTTTCTTATGAATAAATTGATAAATAAACAATGGCGGCAGTATAGGATAATTTTTCAATTTTTCAAGCATAAAAAATCGCGATAAACGCGATTTTTTGGCAACTGCAAGTAGGTCGTGTTGACACTAATTATATGTGCACGATGCGTGATAAAATCGCACGATGCTCGGAAAATCAACGAAAATGTGTGTTACACATTGAGTTGATTTGACAAAGCAGCGGGTGATTTTAGCCGCACCGCTTTGCGGCGGCGATAATTTGAATCACTAACTTCGGATTTTTTCGCGGCAGTATAACATACTGCCACTCAAAAATCCTCGTTATTGCTCCAAATTCTCTGCCGTCGTGCAAATATAATTAGTGTCAGCACGACCTAGTCGCCGATCAACTCTTTAACTATTTTCTTTACCGCGTCGTTCGGGACGCGCGCTTTTTCCGCCATCTTGGCCAGACGGGCGGGATTTTCAAACAGTTCGGTCAAACTCGCGGCCAGCCATTTCGCGGTGAATTTCTCTTGCGGCACCGCGAACCCAGCGCCCAGGCCCGCAAAGCTTTCCGCGTTCGCCGCCTGGTCGGGATTGATATTCAGCGGCACCAGTATCGCCGGTCGCCCGATTGTCTGCAATTCCACGACCGTGCTGGCGCCCGAACGGCCGATTACCAAATCCGCCGCATTCATTTCGCCCGCCATATCGTGAATGAACGAAACGACATTCGCGCGGATGCCGGAATCCGCATAAAACTTTTGCAGTTTGGCGACCGCGTCCGGCCGCGTTTGATGAACGACGAAAAGCTTGCGCTTTAAGGAAGACGGAAGATGAGAGATGGAAGACGGAACAATCTCGTCCAATATTGCCGCGCCCAGACTGCCGCCCGTAACGAGGATGCGGGGCGATTTATTTTTGGCCGGCGGCTTTGGCACAAATTCTTTCCTTACCGGCAATCCAGTATAAACAATCCGCAATCCTCTTGCATCATTCATCCCCGCGACGGCGGGAAAGCCGGTCATCAGAACGCCGACCCATTTCAGCGCGAATTTGTTCGCGCGGCCGATCGCCGCGTTTTGTTCGTGCAAAAATGTGGGAACTTTCCAAACGTGCGCCGCCAAGACCGCGGGCACGCTGGCGTAACCCCCGAATGACACCACGCGGTCGGGCCGGAATATCATAAACCGCAGCGTCAGCGCCGCCGCCGACATTCCGATTTTGAACAGCGCGGCCGCCTGTTGCAATTTTGATTTTCCGCCGACGCCGCCGGCCCAGACATGGGCGATTCCGGCGCGTTCCGGCTTGTTCTTTTTCACCATGTCGCGGACGCGCCGGTCGGTTGATATTATTATATGGTGCCCGCGGCGCGAGAGTTCCGACGCAACGGCCAGCGCCGGAAACACATGTCCGCCGGTGCCGCCGGTCGCAATCCATATCTTCATAATTTACTCCTTTCAGTCGTAAATTCGTGCTGGTGGCTGGTGCTGGTGACTCGTCGCAACTATGAATCACCAGTCACCAGCACGAATCACCAACACGACATTTATTTCCACCTGTCTTCCCTTACCAACGCCAACACCATCCCGAACAGCAGACAGAACGCCACGAACGAAGATCCGCCGTAAGATATGAACGGCAGGGTCATTCCCTTGGGCGCGAATATGTGCAGCGTGGACATCAGGTTTATGCACACCTGCGTCCCGAACAGCGCGAACGCCCCCGCCGCCGCAAAGAACACAAACCGGTCGTGCGCGCGGCGCGCGTTCTCTATCAAGCGCCGCATCACGTATATCAGCACGAACAGCAATAAAACCGCCAGTATCGCGCCGTAATCTTCGGACAGCGCGGCGTATACGAAATCAGTGTGCGCGTCGGGCAGGGATTGCTTTACAAAGCTGTCGTCGCCGCTGCCCAACAATCCCCCGTGCTGGATGGATTGGAGTGATTGCTTGACCTGGTATCCTTCGCCGCCCTGGCCGAACAGGTTCATAATTCTGTGATGCACGTGCGACATCGTCAAAAATGCGGCGCCCAACGCGGCCGCGGCGCCCGCGGCCAAAACGCCGATTATCTTCCACGGCGCGCCGGCGATGAAAATCATAATTCCGAACACCGCCATATAGAGCAGCATGGTCCCCACGTCCGGATGAAAAAATATTATCATAACGCCGGGCAGGAACAGCGCCAGATACGCCGGCCACCCGTCCATGCGCCACGCGCGCTTTGACAGGAATATGTCGTCGCCGGCGATCCTTTTCATCCGCGCCAGGAACCAGGCCGTCATTATTATAAATCCGGGCTTTATCAAATCGGACGGCATGACTGAAAACCCGAACAAGCTGACCCAGCGGTGCGAACCCTTGATCGTGACGGGCGCCGCGATTGTCACCAGCAACAGCATAAAGCATACCGCGACATTTGCGGCGGAAATTCCGACAATCCATTTGCGCGGCATCATGGACGCGGCGAACAGCGTCACCAATCCTATGCCATACCAGGGCAGCATTTTAAGGAAGAAATAATGCCACGGCTGGGGCGGGTTCATGCGTTCCGCCGCGACGGAACCGGCCGTGAACATCGCGATGATTCCGACCAGGG